>WJKL01000058.1 GCA_014729145.1 Candidatus Woesearchaeota archaeon | reverse complement strand
TATGTCTGGATTCATTCCAGGATAAGCTGTAACCAGCGCAATCTTTTCCTCAAATTTAGTTGCTGCTTTTACATTAGTTTTTTCTTCTGATTTTTTGTTGTAATTTCCGCTGATGATATTTATATCTCCATTTTCTGATATTTTTGCAATTGGCAAGTCATTTATCGGACGGAAAGCGTCTCTTCTTGAAGTATGCATTTTTCTGACTTTTGTTCCTTTTATGAGATAGCAATAATCATCACTAGTAGTTGCATGCATGCAGCACATAACTTCTGCTGCATCGAACTTCGCTGCTGCAGTTATTGCACAGAGAAGATTCATATAAGCATCTGAAGAACCTCTGTCAATACTTCTCTGAGCTGCTGTGAAAACAACAGGCTTGTTCAGATCTTTTAATAAGAAAGAAAGTGCAGAAGTTGAAAAATGAAGTGTGTCAGTCCCCTGAGTAACTACAACCCCGTCTGCTCCTGAGTTAAGTTCTTTTTCAATCTCTTTTGCTATCTTTAGCCAGTCTTTTGAAGTCATGTCCTCTGACATTACTGACATTATCTTTTTTGCCTTTAGGTTTGCTATTGAAGCTAATTCAGGCATCATGGCTATGAAATCTTCAGCAGTATAGTCTGCATAAACTCCTCCTGTCCTGTAATCTATCTTTGAAGAGATTGTTCCTCCTGCTGAAAGAACAGTGATATTTGGAAGATAATCTTTTGGTTTTACTGCTGTTTTAGCTGGAGTTTTTGGTTTGTATACTTTAATTAATTCAATTTTTTCTATCTTTTTATTGTCAATTCCAATATTATATCCATTGTCTAGTTTTACAATAGTTATATCTTTTTCAAGAATGTCAGGGCGAGGCATAAGTATGCCTACAAATTCTTCTTTTTTTGTTAAAACTTTTACTTTATCCCCTATTTTTGGTTTTGGCATTTTTTTAAACTATAATTTATTATAATGAGAAGAGAATAAGTATATAAATTTTTGTTTTAAAATATAGATTTTTTTATTTTATTAGAATTAAAATTTTATTTTGATTAACTTTATAAATAATATTATTTTATTCTTTTTTATGAAAAAAACAGTGATGGTAGGGTTGGATGCTGGTAACTGGAATAGCTTAATGCCATTTATAAAAGCTGGAGAATTGCCTTTTTTTAAAAAAATAATAGAAAAAGGCGTGCATGGCATAAATAAAACATCAGTTCCTTGTTTGACTTTACCTGCAATCCCTTCATTTGCTACGGGAAAGAGTCCATCAAAACATGGAATATTTGGATTTACTAAACAAGACGGTAGTTTAACAGATTATAATGATTTTAGAAAGCATAATATTTTTTGGGATATAATAGGAAAAGAAGGTTATAGATCATTTATAGCTTATTTAAGGGGAGCATATCCTCCAAAAATAGAAAATGGAGTGATAGTTTCTGATGGATTGTCTACACCAACCCAAAAATTTGATTTTGTATATCCTATGAAATACCAGGATTTTTTTAAGAAATTTGTTAATTTTGATCATGAAGAAGGAGAAGTATTCCTAGAATGGCTTGATGATTTATTTTATGGAAAAATAAATAGTTTGAATGAATTTATGAAAAAAGAAGAGTTTGATTTTTATCTTTTTTATTTTGGAGAAACAGATAATATTCAACATTTTTATTATGATAATAAAAAAGAGCTATTAAAATTTTATAAAAAACTTGACAAAGAACTTGAAAAGCTGCTTTCTAAATTTAAAGACAGTAATATCATCTTTTTTTCAGATCATGGGCATGATAAATTTCCTGAAAAAACTTTTTACCTTAATTCTTGGTTACATAGTAAGGGATATCTAAAATTAAGATTTAATCTTATCGGGAATTATTTGTTCAGAAACAATTTTTTTAAAAAAAAAATTTTAAAATCAAGAATCATCAAGAAAATATACCATGGGTTAACCATCAATAAAAATAAATCCGACCAAAATAATACTTTGGACAAAGATATTGTTTTACAAAATAAATCTAAAAACCACTCTTATTATGATTTAGACAATTCAAAAGCTTTTTTATCCCAGGTTTGGGGCGTTTCTTTAAACAAAGAAAATGTAAATGATTATGATGAATTTAGAAATAAATTGATTAAAGATATGTTAGATCTTTTGGATAAAGACGGAGAAAAAATATTTAGGGAAGTTCATAAAAAAGAAGAAGTATATGGTGAAGGCAAATATCTAAGCCAAATACCTGATATAATATTCTTGCTTAATCCCAATTATTTTGTTGATTTTGGTATAAGTAAAAATTTAACTGAGCCTTTTTATAATAAATCTGATAGGCGGGGAGATCACCTATATTCAAGAGATGGCATGTTTATTGCTTATGGTCCGGATATTAAAAAAGGAGAAGAAATTAATACTGAAATATATGATTTTGCACCAACAATATTGCATATGTATGATATTCCTATTCCTGATGATATGAATGGGCGTGTTATTAAAAATATATTTAATGAGGATTCTGGGCTGGCTAAAAAAAAAGTTAAATATCAGAAATCTAAAAATGAAATTGTTTTTTCTGAAAAAAAGAAAATATCTTCTAAAGATGAGGTGCAGATAAAAGAAAAACTAAAAAAATTAGGTTATCTATAATTTTTTTAACCAAAATAATTAGGCTGTTCATTCATTTCTTTTGCTCTTGCTGCTTTGAACTGGCCTTTTAATTCTTCGTATGCTTTTTTGATTTCTTTGGTTACAGAAGGCTGCACTTCATTAAGTGCATTGTCAAAATGCTTCATCTTTATCTCTTTTGCTTTTGTGTCTTCTCTTAGAGCAGCCATGGCAGCTTCTCTGCAGACTGCTTCAATAT
>WJKL01000057.1 GCA_014729145.1 Candidatus Woesearchaeota archaeon | reverse complement strand
GTCTTAAACTTCCTAAAAATCCATTATCATATATTGGATAAGAAGCAGAAACTCCATCAAGCAAGTCAAACTTGCTGTCTAAGCCATAATTCCACAAGTCAACTTCTGTCTTAATTATAACCCAAATATTCTCCTTGCTTTCTTTTATTAATTTTACAATCTCTGGTTTTATCTTGGGAATTTCCTTATACTTTTCTTCAGGAATGCACATATACAATAAAAAGGGATTTGTCTTCTCAATCTCAACAGGTATTCCCTCATCTTCTGCAAACCCAGGAAGAGACTGCTGAGGTAATAAACTCAAGAACCTTGTAAAATTGTATTTCTTAAGAATTTTCTTTTTTAAATCGTCAAGCTTTCCTTTTAATTTTTCAAATTCCTTCGCAGCTTTTTCTTTTTCAGCTTCAGAAGGAACTCCTGCTCCCGGAACTCCTGCTTTTCCCTGATACTTCACTCCAGAAGAAAGCTCTCCTGTCAATCCTTTCGGAGTTTTCTCTTCATTCATAATAGAAAAGCGTTTTTTTCGTATTTAAAGGTATTCTTTCTGTGTCCATTCTACAACTTAACATCCCAATAAAACGTCAATACCTTAATTATCTGAATTTGAATTATTAATCTCTGGTTTTTTATCACTTAGAGTATATCTAATGTGTTAAGTTACAAGGTTTGCCTTACACTTTCTTACCAATATTTATATATCTCTCCCTCCTTCAATGAGGATGTTTAGAAATAGAGGTGAAAAATACATTGATAATTTTGTCTACGGAGCAACAGATGGCGCTGTAACAACCTTTGCTGTAGTTGCTGGTGCAATCGGAGCCTCCTTATCTTCTGCAATAATTTTAATTTTAGGATTCGCAAATCTCTTCGCAGACGGATTCTCAATGGCTGTTGGGAACTACCTTTCAACGAAATCTGAAAACGAGATTTATGCAAAACACAAACACCATCACCATCACAAAAAAGACCCAAGGAAGACAGCCCTCGCCACATTCATATCTTTTGTATTAATTGGATTTATCCCTTTAATTTCATTTGTTTTTGCTCCCATTATCCCTGCTATAGATTCCCATAAATTTCTTTATGCCATTCTTCTTACAGGCATCGCCTTCCTAGCTGTCGGTGCAGTCAAGGGAAAAGTCATAGAAGGAAAAACCTGCCCTAAGTGTGCTCTGGAAACCTTTTTGATTGGCGGAATTGCCGCAATCATTGCCTTTGTAGTAGGTTATCTCCTTAGGGGATTAGCTGGATAAATTTAAAAACTCCTCATTTTTAGAATTTTTATGATGTATGCAACAGCAGACTTGCACAACCACCTTAGAACATCTTCAAGAATGGATGGGTTACTTGAAAAGGCAGTCGGAAGAGCTTACAAATCCTTAAAAGCAGGGGGCTCCTCCCGGGGTACAAAAATCTTAGGAGTTGTTAATTTCTCTGACAAGAGATTTGAAGATTTGGTAGAACAAAAAACTTCTTATGATAAAACAAGGCAGGATTTGTCTAATGCATTATATTTCCAAGAACAAAATTTATTAATAGTTAAAGGGCAGGAGGTTCCGACAGAACAGGGACATTTGCTTGTTATTGGTTTGAATAAAGGCACACACTTAAAAGATGGAAGGACTCTCCTAGATACAATAAAAGAAGCTCGTGACAACGATGGAATAGTCATTGCAGACCATCCATCTTATAGGGACGGAATTGGCCCATATTTATTAAAAAACCAAGATTTAATTCCAAACTTTGATGCAATAGAAATTCATAATGGAGAAGCAGCCCTTTGGATTCCCGGAGTAGCTCCAATGAACTCAAACAGAAAAGCAAGGAAAATGTATGAGAATTATATAGAATATAACTTTCCAGATGTTGGAGCCGTATCTTTTTCAGACGGACATTCAATAAGGGAAATAGGAAGAAGTTACACTTGTCTGACAATGGGAGATGCATTTGAACAACCTGAAAAAATTCTTTCCAATTTAAGAACATCAATTCAAAATGCCAGTCCAGAAGACTGCGTGAGAAAAAACGCACAGCTTGGAGCTCTTAAGCATATTGCAGATTTAGCAGCAATCGTTGCACTATCAAAACTAGGAATAAACTTATAAGCCCCTATTACTAAAAAGATAAGAGGTGATAAAATGCCACAGGCAGCAGCACATATTTTAATTCCATTAATCTTAATGTCTTTATTCAGAGATTTTTATATTAAGAAATACAAAAAGAATTTTCCATTAACATATGTCTTAATAGCTGGAATAGCTGGAATAATTCCAGACTTAGATGTTGCTGCCTTTTGGATTTTGCATTTCTTCGGATTCACAATGGAACAAGTCCATAGAACATTTGCACATACTATTTTTGTTCCTTTAGTATTTTTTGCATTCTTTATTATATTAAAAAATGCAAATCTTTCAGTATTAGCAAATCACAAATTAAAATTAAACCTTGTCTTCCTAATGCTTGCAATCGGAAGTTTCATTCATTTAGTTCTAGATGCAACACTTGCAGGTTCTATAATACCTCTTTATCCTTTTTCAAACTTGTCAATCGGAATTAATTTATTTGGATACTTGCCAGAAGCTCTAATGAAAATTGCAGCTCCCTCCTTAGATGCAGGGTTGTTAATAATCTGGCTTATCTACCTCAAGGCAACGGGCAAAATCTCTGATTTTATCTAAAATAGCGAATGGCCCCTTGCAGAACCCGTAGCGAATTCTTGAGCAAGGGCACAGCGGAATTTTTATTCTGCTAGTGTCTCGATTCTTCTGTATGGCCCCAGGCAGAATCGAACTGCCGACTATTCGGTGTAAACGTGCTGACCAAAAAGGTTCTTTTCACCGACGAGTAATTTAAAATATGGTCCATCGAGGAGTCGAACCTCGGTTTGCTCGGTTTTTATCCGAAGAGAAAAAATCTCTTGCGAGACTGTAAACGAGCCGTCTTAAGCCGTTGGACTAATGGACCAATCAAATTTAAGAGCCTTTTTGGTTTTTTAAATTTTGTTTATTGATAAATTTTAAGACAAAAGAATTAATTTTTATTCTTTATTCAGAGGGTTCTTCTCCTGATGGCTCTGGCATTTCTTTTCCTCCACCTTCAGGCACTTCCTTTCCATTTTTTTCTGGAACTTTTTTATCTCCTTCTTTATCAGGGATTTTCCCAAACTCATCTGAATGGTCAACACATTTTAAATCAATTATGCACCATTCTTCTGAACCAGGCACATCAGGGTCTTCTCCCATTTCATGTTCTGGCCAGTAAGTTTTTCCTTTAGCCTTACATTCTTTTTCAAATTTCTTAATTTCTTCTGAAGTTAAACAAGGCCCCTCATAGCCACTTTCCAAACCACATTGTCCTGCACATTTCATACATTCTTCATTTTGCGGTCCTGCTCCTTTATGGCATTCCTCAGGAGCAATATTTTTTCCAAGCATGCACGTGAACATGCATTTTTCTTCTTCACTTTTTCCTTTTAATAATTCCTCTTCATCAATTATGTTATTTTCAAGTGCAAAATTAAGGCATTCTACTTCATGAGTTTTGCAATATTCATCGCATTCTTCTTGTCCTTCACATCCGCCCGGGCCTTTACCCCCTGTATTCTTTGACATTTCATATTCTTCCTGTGAGATAAAACCATTTTCATAAGCAAATTCAGCACACTCTTCAAAATGCGACTCATCTTCACAATAACCCTCGCATTCCTCTCCTCTGCATCCGCCAGGCCCTTTACCTCTTGTTTTTTTGCCTGTTTCATATTCTTCCTCACTTATTATGCCCTGTTTATGGGCAAATTCAATGCACTCTTCAAAATTCCCTTCTTTAGAACAATAAGCATCGCATTCCTCTTTTCCCTGGCAATCTCCAGGACCTTTTCCTTTTGTTTTTCTTTTTAATTCAACTTCTTCCTCTGTTATGCTTCCTGTTTTTAATCCAAACTCAATACATTCTTCAACATTGTTTTCATCAGAACAGTATTCTTCACACTCGTTTTTATTTTCGCATCCTCCTGGAGTTTCACCAGAACTTAGAAATTGAAGCATATTTTTTGCTTCTTCTAATTCTTCTTCTGACATTAAATTATATTTTTTTGCAAAACTCAAACAAGTTTCTGCATTTTCAAGATTATCACAGTAAGTTTTGCATTCTTTTTCAGAAGCGCAATTGCCAAGTTCTGAAACAGGATATTCTATATTTTGAGCTAATACAAAACCTAAAAATAATACTGCAAAAATCAAAGATAAAAATTTAATTTTCATTTTCAAACGGATTTAATTTAATTTCATCAAAAACATTGACATCTGTTTGCTCTCCTATCTCTTCTCCTATATTGCCTTTGGTTTTTTCTCCAATCACTTTTCCTGTATCATCTCCGAGATCCCAGTTTATTTCATAACCAGAACCTGATTTGTTATTAAAGACAAAAAAGAAAATTGCCAAAGCAATGAATAAAATTATTAAAACTGTTGCTATTATTTTCACTCTCTTTTTCATAATTTCTTGAAGCAAATATCTCTTATAAGTTTTTTCTTTTTTAATTATTTATTTTTAACAAAGAAAAGAACCTTTAACATAATTATGGTGTAAACGAATCGTTTTGCCACTAGACTATGAGGCCTAAATATCTTAAAAGATTTATTGTCTCTTATAAAACTTTCTACATCCTTAGAAGAAGGAACATTTCCATACTTAATAAAATGATTATATTTAATAATATTTTTTAAAATCCTAATCTTTAAATAACTCCAAATTTATCAAATAGCAGGCGCTGGTAGTATAGTGGTTAGTATACCTCGTTGCCATTTTGCCTTCCGCAGTGAGAAAGTCCGCAGCGAAAGCGAGGAACTTCGCAGCAAAAGAAGGGAAAATTAAACAAAGCAAACACGAGGTGACCCGGGTTCGACTCCCGGCCTGCG
Organism: Candidatus Woesearchaeota archaeon; assembly: GCA_014729145.1. GTDB lineage: Archaea > Nanobdellota > Nanobdellia > Woesearchaeales > WJKL01 > WJKL01. The sequence continues at coordinate 1,272 of WJKL01000057.1, read as the reverse complement.
CATTTCCTTCTTAGAAAACTACTTAAATCTCCTTTTTCCGCCTAATAGGAAAATGCAAACCTTTTTGCCCTACCCAAATATAAGAAAGTCACTAAAGGCATTAGATAGTCGGAGACTTGGAAAACAGAGAGTTGAAGCATATCAAATACTAAACATCATTCTAAAAAGAACAAAAAGTTCTGGTTGGAAAAATCATCCTGCAGTAAAAATGTGGAAAAAACATCCAAACGCCCTTAAATTTTATCTTAATACTGCGATAAAGGAATGGATTTCCCGCGGTTATAAAAACACAATGTCTTTAGAAATAATCAGAGGAAAAGTTGTCTTTCCAATCTGGCTCGGCAATAAAAAATTCCATTCTTCCCACAAATCCAATTTGCTAAAAAAAGCCCCCGAATTTTATAAAAAACTCAACTGGAATGTGCCTTCAAGTCTTCCCTATATCTGGCCCAAAGATTAATCCATACCTTCATAACCCTGCGGAACTCTAGAAGGCATTCCACCCTGTCCGGAATTCTCGCTAGTAAGAACATCATCAATTCTTAAAATCATCATTGCAACTTCTGAAGCAGACGAAATTGCCTGCGTCTTGACTTTTAAAGGTTCAACAATTCCAACAGAAAATACATCCTCTATTCTATTTGAAAACAGATTCAAACCATCCCTTTGACTGCCGGCTTCGTGCCTTTGTTTCAGCTCTGTTAAAATATCTATTGGATCCAATCCTGCATTTTCAGCAAGTGCTTCCGGAATGCATTCTAAGGAATTTGCAAATTCCTCAACAGCCAGTTGTTCTCTTCCTCCAAGAGTTTTAGCAAATGCCCTTAGTCTCCTTGAAAGCTCTATTTCAATAGCACCTCCTCCTGCAACCACTTTTCCCGACTTTAAAGCAGAAATTACATCTCCCAATCCATCTTTGACAGCCCTCTCAACCTCATCAACAACGTGCTCTGTTCCCCCTCTTAAAACCAAAGTAACAGCTCTCGGATTGATACAGCCCTCAACATAAATTAAAGAATCTTCCTCTTTCTTTAATTCCCTAACAGACTGGGCATTTCCAAGCTCCCTGTCAGAAATTTCCGATAAGTTGGAAATTATCTTTCCTGAAGTTGCTCTGGCTAGCTTTTCCATATCTTCCTTCGGAATTCTCCTGCAGGCAAGAATTCCCGCCTTGGCTAAATAATACTGGGCTGTGTCGTCAATTCCCTTCTCACAGAAGACAACATTAACCCCACATTCCGAGATTTTCAAAGTCATTTCTTTCAATGATTT
>WJKL01000056.1 GCA_014729145.1 Candidatus Woesearchaeota archaeon | reverse complement strand
TGGAATTCTGATTATGGAACTGATAAGATCTATAAACTAGATAATAATGGGAGCGTGATAGGTAGTATTGATGCCCCAAATAGTGATATCTCTGGCTTAACATTTGATGGAAATTATCTCTGGGCTTGCGATTATCAAGATGATATAATTTATAAAATATTTACTAATGGCACTATTGCCGACAGCTTTGATACGCCTTACTATTATCCAAGGGATATAACATTTGATGGTTCCTTTTTATGGAATATAGACTCGGATAATGGTAGGATTTATAGAATATCCACCAATGGTGGCTTTTTAGAGAATTTTAATGCTCCTTCAGTTGCTCCAAATGGTTTGAGTTGGCAGCCAAAATCTAGTGTAATTGAATGTTATTTAAACTCGGAGTGCGGAACAGATGGTTGGATTGGAAATGCTAGCTGCAATGGAAATGATGTTTGGCAGGATTATAGAAATTATATTTGTTATAATCCAATAACAAACAGCTCTTATTGCAATTATACAGATACATACGAATTAAAAGAATCTTGTCTAAATGGATGCACTAATGGAACATGCAACATAGAATGTTATAATGAATCTGATTGCGGAATAGATGTTTATGATAGTCCATATTGTTCAGCAGGAGATGTATACAATGATTATATAAATTATACATGCAATAATGTTGGGGCTTCTAACGCCAGCTGTTCAAATACAGCAACCCCTAATTTAAATAAAACATGCAGTTATGGCTGTGACTTAGGTGTGTGTGTAAATTGTAGTTTGGATAATGATTGCGGAACAGATGTTTGGGTTGGTCCTGAATACTGCAGCAATGAAGATGTATGGCAGATTTATGGCAATTATACTTGTTTAGATCCTGGAACTATTAATGCTAGCTGTGATTATAATGAGAGTTCGATGATGAAAGAGGATTGTACAGGAAATGACATCTGTTATAATGGAAGTTGTATAACCCCTAATTGTACATTTGATTCAGACTGTGGAAATGATACATGGGTTGGTTCTGGATACTGCAGCAATAATGCTATTTGGCAGATTTATGGAAATTATACTTGTTTAAATGACGGGACTATCAACGCTAATTGTGGTTATAATGAAAAGATAATTATTAAAGAGAACTGCAGCGATGGGTGTTTTGGAGGAAAGTGCATGGGAGTAATTTGTGAAAAAGACTCTGACTGCGGAACAGAAAGATATATAGGAGAAAAATATTGCAGTGGAAGTAATATTGTGCAAAAATATAGAAATTATAATTGCTTCAGTCCTGGTACAAATAACTCATACTGCAATCACACAGAATATGAGATTACTAGAGACAGCTGCAGTATCTCCTGTGAAGATGGCTACTGTATAGATTCCGCTTCTTATATATGGAACACTAATAGCAATAGTAATAAGATATATAGATTGACTCTTAATGGAACTGTGGTGGATAGTTTTGACAGACCTAAATTTTTTAACGGTGGAATAGCTTGGGGCGGAGGATATTTGTGGCATATAACTTATGACAAGACATATAAAATGACAGTTGATGGAGTTGTTGTGGATAGTTTTGACAGCCCTGGAGATTTTTTCGGATTGGCTTGGGGTGAAGGATATTTATGGGGTTCTTATTATAATGATGCTAAGATATATAAAATGACAGCTGATGGAACAATAATAGATAGTTTTGACAGCCCTGGAGATCAGCCAAGAGGGTTAGTATGGGATGAGGGATATTTATGGAATGTGGATTCCAATGAAAATAAGATATATAAATTAGCAACTGATGGAACAATAATAGATAGTTTTGACAGTCCCGGACTATCTCCTAGGGGGCTGGCATTTGAGTCAAATTCTAAAATCATTAATTGTTATTTAGATTCTGACTGTGGAATTGATAGTTGGATAGGAAATAGATATTGTGAGTCTGGAGATATAAAGCAAGAATATAAAGAGTATAGATGCTATAATGCTGGAGCAAACAATTCTTATTGTCATTATCATATTATAGATAAAAAAAGAAAGCATTGTGAATTTGGATGCTCTCAGGGAATCTGCTTGGGAAATCCTTCAAATTATACTTGTTCAGAAGATTCTGACTGCGGAACTGATAGATGGATTGGAAATTTATGGTGTGAGTCAGGAGATATTTATCAGAATTACAGAACATGGATATGCAACAATGCTTCTACATCTGATGCTCACTGCGGTTATAAAGATGATGTTATATTGAAAGAAGAATGCAATTCAACCTGTATTGATGGAGAATGTGTTGCTGATGTTTGTATAAATGATTCTGACTGCGGAAAAGACAGCTATATTGAAACGCCTTATTGCACAGGAAATGATGTTTATCAAGTTTACAGAACATGGAGCTGTGCAGGAACATGCAGCTATTCAGATAATATTCAGCTTAAAGAAGGATGTGCTGTTGCATGTTCGAATGGTATCTGTGTTGATTATGACGGAAAAGGAGACAGTGGTGATGATATAGAGATAAACCATTTTGTTGTGCAGTATCCTCAAATTCCTGTTGCTGGAAACTTTACTGTGCTTGCGTTTAATATAGAAAACACTGGAAATGCAACACTTAATGATGTTGAATGGAGGCTTGATACTGGGGGCGGAAGTGCTATCTACGGAACTGTATCTAAATTGGATCCTGGAAAAGGGGTTGTTGTTGCCAGAAAGATAACTTATCCAGATGCAAGAACATACTATCCTAAAATAGACGCTGATCCGGATGGAAAGATAGCTGAATTTGATGAAAGCAACAACAAAAGAGAATTGGTTGTGGTAGTATCATGAAAGACAAGATAAAAGAATGGACTCTTGATATGATTATTGTAGCTTTAGGATTAAGCCCAATAAGCTGTGGAGACAGCGGAGGCGGAGAAAATACCAAAAAAGAATATGTGACAGAGGTTGAGTCTGACAATATTATTGCAAATAAATTTCAAACCTATGAATATAACAATTATACTGTGAATTGGTATAGAACTAACTGGCAGATGGATCTTTATGATGCTTCTTTAGACCAGATGGTTGTAAGAGAAGTTGATGCTATATTCACTCCAAGCGGAGAAACCAATGACAGCATATTGATACATAAAGTTGATGAAGGAGATATCGATTATCTGATTAACCTATTGAATGATAACGGATATTACAATCTTTTGATAATAAGGGATGACAAGACAACACAAGAGCTTTCAGATATTCTGGATTATGCAGAGAGCCTCAGTTTTGCTCCTGGAGAATATGAATAAATTTCTTTGTCTTATCTTTATTTGTGTTTAATTTTTTGTTTGCTTCTTTGATTAATCTTTTGAGATAGTTTTTTGATATTAGAAGTTTTCCCTTGTCTGCGATTATTGTCGATATTATCTCTGTAGATGCTATCTCTACTGCTGTCTTATTTTTTGTAGATTGTATTCCAGAGCGTTTGAATCCTATTGCGCGGGATTTGTTGATTAAATACTGAGCATTTTTTAGGTTTTTTGCAGTGATGTGTAATATTAGGGGCTCAAATCTGAACCAGACAGGAGAATTTGGTAGAGGAGATAAAGCAGAGTTAATTTGTTTAAATGAGATTTTTTTATGGGACTTGAAAAGCCAGTTGATGTCCTGCTTTTTAGCAGAAGGTTTTGACAGAAGAACTATTCTTCCTGAACAGGATGATGTTGTGTAGAAATTTGAGTTCTTGTTTATTTTTTTTATTAAGGATTTTATAGGCTTGTCTATTTTTCCTTTTTTGGATTTGTCTATTTTTGATAATATTGTGTTTTTGTCTGATTTGAAAGTCATAGTAGAAAAGATTATTTGTTTTTATTAAAAGTTTATTATTGAAAGTTACTACTTATTAGAAACAATATATCATAAGGTTTATAAAACAAATAGATTTAGATATAATATAATGACTGTAATCAATATGATGTCTTTTGGAGATTCAGGAGCAGCGGTTGCTGATGAGCAAGCTTCAAACTCATTAAGAAAATATAATATTGCTCAAAAGCTTAGAATGATAGATGATTCTGTAATCTATGGAGGGAGCGGTTCTTCTTCTTTTATCAAAGAACTTTATGATAATATAATTAATCATATCAAAAAAGAAGGAAAAAAGAAGATTCTTCCTGAAGAAATTTATGGGCTTTGTAAGTATATTTCTACTAAAATGAAGCATGAAAATATTAACAATCTACTTAATGATAACTATGGAATAACATATGAAGAGTTTAAAACAGGCAAAGTTAGAGGTAATAAATTAGATGAAAAATTTAAATCTTCTGCTAATAACATTATAAATGATAATCAAAAATTTCTAAATGTAAGTGTCTTGCTAGGTGGATTATGTGATAATAAATTTGAAATATTTTATATTGATAACTGCGGTGGTTCTATAAACAAAAATCCAGGCTGTTATGGAACAATTGGAAGTGGATCTGATGAATCGAGTAAAGTGTTATCAAAATATTCTGCGAAATTACCTAGAGAAAAAAGAGAAAATAAGGAGATTGATAAAGAAGAAGGATTAATTAAATTAATCGAAGCTACAAACGCTTCTGCTAACTTGAACATAGGTGTTGGAGGAAATCCTTCAATTATTTATATGGATAAAGATGGGATAAAACAGCCTGACGAAAATCAGTGTATCTTAGCAAGCGAAATTGTTGAGGGATATACAATGGGATTTTTGAACAAAGAATTTACATATAATGCAATAGAAAACCTTGTTCTGAATGATACAAATTTTGAAGATGTTGAAGAAAAGATGAAAAGAAGCGCTAAAGATTGGGATAAATTAGACAGAGTTCTTAGAGGATATAAAATTTAAACTTCAATAAATTTCTGCATCCTGTTAACAAAGTTTTCTGCTTCTTTGTAGAGTTTTTCGTATTCAGGTCCTTTTATTTCTTTTATTTCTCTGTGGGTTATGCCCTTCATCAGTTTATAGAACTTGTCCATTGTCTTTGTATATTTTGATTCAAGCTTGTGTTTTTTTACCAGATTCTTATTTAGAAGCTCTGCAGCATGTTCTGGAGAAGGAGGAGCTACTCCTACGTGCATCAGGGCTGCATGGGTTGCATCTATTACAGCCCAGTATAAATCTAAAGTTGCCTGAAGCAGATGCCATTTTGAATTGAGAAGTGTTCTTGGAGCTCTTCCAAAATAGACCCAGACAGATTCGTGGGTTGGTTTTATCCTTCCCTGTATCAATAAAGCCTGCAGAGGATCGAATATGTCTTTTCCTTCTATTGCAATGCCGTCTCTTAGTATGTTAACAGCAACTGGATCTCCTGCTCTTATATATTCCCAGAAAGATGTTAATGTCATTGAAGTTATATGAAGCTTAGTAGAAACCTTACCTATTGTACTTTCCACTATTAGTCTGTAAGATTCGATTACTTCCCTTGTCATCCTTATCGAAAGGTCATCTACAACAATAAGAACATCAATATCTCCTCTTTCACTGACAGCAGAAATGTTTTTTGCTGCTGAGCCAAACAAGACAACTGCTTTTAAGAAATCTCCAAATTCATTCTTAAGCCTTTTGGCAAAAGATCTGACAATAGTGATATCTTCATTAGGATATTTGGTGATGTTAGGATTAGTCCCTCTTTTAACTGTAAATTTCAATGTATCCCCTCTTTTTGTTCTAAATAGTCAGAATTAGTATATAAAAGTTTTGAAAAATGAAATTTTTCAAATCGTTGAAGATGTTTTTATATTTTCATAAGTTACTAAATTCTTTTCAGGAATTAAGAATTTTTAGAATATATATTAAATATTTCAGAGATAGGGTATTTTTTTAGTTTGCCCCTATAGATAGAAACATTAGTAAAAAGTTGAGGATGAAGAATATCAATTAGTTTTTCCAATAAGCTTTTTTCTATGTCCTGGATTTGAATTTGTTTTTTAAAGAATCCAATATATTTGCTTTTATTATTTATACCTCTATAATCATTTTTATACTGTTTAGAGAAATTTGGATTAGCATCAAGAAGCTCCATTGCAGCTTTTAATTCCCTGTCAGTAAAATTAAATGTTATTATTTCAATATGTTCTCTTTCATAATCTTCAATTTTAATCTCTTTCTTAAATAAATAAACTGTGGACATATATCCATTATATGAAAAGAAATATAAAAATATTCTGGAATTTAGGCCCTTTTATACTCTTTTTTTTCTTTTTGTATTATCTCAGAAAGATAAGAATATTCCTGGATCTTTGCTCTGGATATCTTCTGGGTTTCGTGCTCTGAGCTTTGAAGGTCAAATTCTGTGATCATCCCTGTTATAAGCCCGAAAAGAGCATCTTCCTCACTGAATCCGCCCTCGCTTACAAACATGGTTTTTAAATTTTCAGGAGTATGGACGCCTCTATAAAAATTTGAATCGTCTTTTTCAAATCTAATCTCAATGTCTTTATTTAAATTATAAGTTATGCTATCCACTCCATTGCGATGAGAATATAGGTGGGAACCTTGTTTTACAACCACTTTATCTTCTTTAATCTCCGGCTTTTTTCCTTTTTCCAATAATATTTCCTGAGGCATTGTTTTTGTCCCTCCTAAAATTAGATTTAAAAAAGTGATTTATCCTATTTTAAATATTTTTCCATTAAATTTAAATAAGGGTGAGACATTAAAATCATATATGGCGAAGGAAACACTGGACAAGGTTTTAAAAAAAGAAGTAGAGCCTTTTTTAGATGAATCAATGCACAAACTGCTTGGGGTCACTATCTCTGATTTTGGAAAGGACATAACAGACAAGATAGAAAGGAATCCCTTAATTGCATATGATATTGACACTTCTTTGAATTTTAAAACTGCAAAAAAGATGTTCAAGAAGCAGTTTTTGAAAAGGATGCTGCAGATCCATTTTGGAAATGTTTCTGCAGTTGCAAAAGCAACTGGGTTGAACAGAAGAAGTGTACACAGGGCAATAAAGAAACTTAACATCAAGGTTGATAAGATAAGAAAAGAGATGCTTAAATCTGATTATTATAGAAAAGAGGCTGTGGAGGGTATCTTAAAGGACACATTGGATGATTACAAGGCAATAATAAGGCCCAGCAGACTGGAAAATATGTATGAAAATGTAGATAAATTAAGCTCTGATATTATCAAGAAACTGCCTGCGATAGAAATGAGCTGGGATTCTGCTGAAAAGATGTTTGAAAAGGCTTATCTTGAAAAAGCTTTGAAAGAGAACAAAGGCAATGTTTCTAAGACAGCCAGAAAGATTGGGCTTAGGTATGAGACTTTGCATAGAAAGTTGAAGAGATTAGGGTTGAAATAGGTTTTGTTTATCATAAACCAAAAAGTATTTAAATAACCTTATTTGTTTATTATAAATATGGAAGAAGTTTATAAAAAATTGTTTAAAGAGTTTTTTGAAAGCGGAATAGATGAAGAAAACAAAAATAGATTTAATTCTGCAATAAGCAATTACTATAAGGCATTAAGTACATTATGTTCTTTGATGATTTATAGAAAAAATAGGAAAACAGCAGATTCTCATCAAGAAGTTGATCTATTTATGGGTGTTTTATTTCCAGAGATTAGAAAAGAAATAGATGGGCTATACAAAACATATACTGGAACTTATCAAACTTTTAAAAATAAATCTGACTGCAAAGAAATTAAAAATGGCATCAAAAAAGTCATTAAAATGGCTGGAATTGAAAAAGAGTTTGAAAAAACTCTTGAAAAAATATAAAGACATCAAGGATATAATTGTCTTTGGATCTTTAGTTAAAGACAAGCATGCTCCTAAAGATATAGATATTGCTATAGTTAAAGACAAAAAAGAAATTTCTTTGGTTGGAGAGATCAAAGAAATATTAGATATTAAAAATATAGATATTGAGTTGATCAAGCCCGAAGAGATATATCAAACAAGGCTGGGGTTGACACTGATAACAGAAGGGTTTAGCATAAAGAATAATAAATTTTTAAGAGAAAAATTAAATCTGTCTCCAATGAAAATCTACATATATGAAATTAAAAATCTCACACAAACAAAAAAGGTTTTGTTTGGAAGAGGATTAAATCATGTTATGAAAGATGCTGGAGCAACTAAATTAGGAGCTGGAAGTGTTATGGTTCCAATAGAAAAAAGCAGCGGTTTTGAAGACTTCTTAGATAGTTGGAACTTAAAATATAAAACAAAAGAATATCTTGTTTTGTGAGAAAAAGACAGCCAGAAAAATAGGAATAAGATATGAAACACTGCACAGGAAATTGAAAGGGCTGGGGTTGAAATAAAAAAATACTATTTATGATAAGTAAGTTCTCCAATTATTTGATCCATCATTCCTTTAGAAACTAATTCAACTGCTCGAGGGTCTCTTTCTTTTAAAGAACTTATTATTTTATTTGGATGGGGAGTAAAATTATAAAAATATGATTTATTCATTTCATATTCAAATTTAATACCTCTATTCTCAGGCTCCCATAATTTTTTAACTTCTTCCTTGCACTCGTCACAAAAGACTCCTGTATTATTTCTGTCTATTGAACTTATAATAAGATCTCTCCTAACCGCATTAGGCCAGTCTAGTGCACATTTTCTTCTTTTTTCTGAAATATCTTTTACATCAAAATGATCTGGTCTTCCTGCCAAAAGATGAGCTAATTCATGAAATGCTATTTGTTTTATCGCTTCATATGGAAATTCTAATCCTTCTGTAGAAAGATTCATCCTATCTGCATACATTTTAGCTTCTTGATTATCAACATCTCTAAAACGAGCTAGACTGATTGCCATATCTTTGCCAAAAAGGTGTGTTCCTCCTATGATAAAATTCAAATCTTTATGAAATCCAGAATAAAAATCCTGATCAGCCATAACAAGAACCCCCTTATTATTCCATTTTTCAGGGGGTAACTTCATACATCTAAATATGCTTTCAAATTGATATTGATCTCTGTCTGCATTATATGCTGGCTTAAATAAATCGTTAGATACTGCATCATCAATCACATTAACAGGAATCACTTCATCCATATCACATTCCTTGAGCATAATATCCATTGCATCAAGAACGGGTTTTTTCTCTTCGTCTGAAACAGACTCTGTAAAATAAACATCAATTGGAGAAAAATAGGAAAACATATGAAAAACATAATCTGGTTCAATTCCTGATATATATGAGTCATGCAGTTTTTCTATTTGTTTATCATTAAGTTTTGACAAGGGAACATTGCAAGGAATACATATATAACCTTCATTGATACATAGGCCTTCATTAGAACCAAGTATATCTTCAAGCAATTCTAAAGATTCCTGTAATAGTCTATCCTTTTCTGTCATTTTGTTTAATTAAATATTATTCTTTATAAACCTTTACTTTTTAATAACTCATTAGTGATGATAAAAGATTTGTAATTGGTGAATTTAGGTATTTGAGATGGCAGAATTCGTGCTTTAGAAGGTTTCTAATTAAAATATTTATAATTTACAGTTCTTAATATCTCAATGCATTTATCATAATTTTTTGAAAGTTTTTCATTAGATTCTAATCTTGATCTCCAAATATTTTCCTGCCTTTTATCTAATATCAGGAGATCTTCTGACAATATATTTTCAGCTGTCTCTGCAGCAAGTTCATAAAATGATCTGCCTCTGTAAAGAATATCATCGATGCTTAAAACTCTTTTTCCTTCTGAAAATCTGTCTTTTAACTGCTCTGCTTCTGCTCTGGTCAAAAGCAAAGAAGGCCTGCTGGTCAATCCATAAAAAACAGTGATATAATCTGCGCTGTTTCTGTAAGATTCATATTCGTTTGTTCTTTCTTCTTTAGTGTCTTCTCTTTCAATATTTAAATTAAATCTTTTGAATAAATCAGTCATGTAAACTGTCATCAGATGGTCTTCATCTGTTTCTGGTATTTCTACGAATTTATTCAGAATCTTTGCCATCTCTTGTTCCAGATCTTTATCTATAGGCTTAAAATAATCTAAAACCTGCATTGATTCCAGAAGAACGGCCGGATCTGGAACCTGCTGGAAGAATTTTTTCTCTGGAGTTGTTTCTTTTAAATTGTATAGATCAAGAATATGCTCCCATCCCTGTTTAACAGCATTAAGAAAGAACAAGATAGTTCTTTTTGGTCCTTTTATTTTTATTCTTCCGTCTTCTTCTTTGTTTATTTCAAGATAATAGTCTGTATCAGTCATGCAATAATAGAAACTTGATTATTTAAAAAGCTTCACATTTAATTATTGTGACTTTTTTGTCACACTTTTTTGGTGAAGGTTTATAAGTCTGGAATACTTATATACTATAGTGTGACGATAGTGTCACAACTAGAGTGAGAACTATGGTATGGTTTGATTCAAGTTTAAGGTTTCAGTTGTGCGAGACTGGAATAAGTACAGAAAAGAAGATTCCAGTTAGCAAAAGCTCTATAAGCGGGTTTACAGCAGGAAGATAAAAATGGGATGCGAATATAACTGCGGATTAGAGAATGTTGTAGGTAGTTATAATTCCAGTTCAATTAATTTTCATCAGGATTATAATGCAGGGGCTGGAAAGGAAGGTATTGATTATTTAGTTGAAGCTGAATCAAGGCAGATGTTTGAGCCTAGAAAAGAATATGATGGTGGTCTTGAGGAAGTAAGGAAAGAAATCTATGCTGACAACTATAGAAATAAGAAAAGAGTAACAGAAAGCTATTCTCATGTTATGGATGATTTCTTGAATCCAGAAAGTGGATTTAGTGCTTTTGTCGGAGATGCTGAAGAGCTGAAATCCTTGGTTGAAGAGGCTTTTTTAAAATTGACTGGAAGAGATTTTCCAGATGATGTACAGCTGAATCTTGTTGATGGGAAAGAGATGAAAAAGATGCACCCAAAGAATGTTATGGGCTTTGCAGTGAACAGGAAACATCTTGGGTTAGTTTCTGAGATATTTATCAAAAAAGGTTCATTAGACAGGATGATGTTAACAATAGGTCATGAATTAGGGCATGTATTGACAAGAAGATTATCAGATGAGAAAAACGAAGAAGCAAAGGCTTTTGCTTTCAGCTTGGCATGGATGAAAAAGATCAAAGAAGAAAATATTGGAAATTTATCTACAGCAATACAGCTGGACAGGCCTGCTGAGAATGGAGTTCATAATACTGCTCTGGATTTTGTTTTAGATCTAGTAAATAAGGGAAAAGAAGCAATTGGTGTTTGGATTGATATAGTAAAAGGACTGATAAGAGTTGAGCCAAATGCCAAAGAATTATTTTAAGGAATTTATGGAAAATGAATATTTTTTCCCTGAAATTAAAATAAAATATAATTTAGAAGGTGACTATTATGTATCAAGCCAGTGAAAAAGAACTTGAAGAGATGCTGAAAAGACTGAAGATGATGTATGAAACAACAACACCTGCAGCAGCGATTATCCCATATGCTGCTCCTTCAAAAAGAACAGGATATAGTATGGAAGGTATTGGAAAATATGACAGCATGGATATAAGTGATTTGACTAATGGTTTATATGGGTCTTTTAATGAACAAGATTTGTATGGAGAAGGAAAAAATCCTTTGGGAGGATATAATATTGATAATAAATCAATTATAGATAGTTATGGAAAAGGAGACAGTTTAGCAAAAAGCCTTTATGGAAAAACAGGAGATAATTATGGAGAATATTCAGGGAAGGGGATTGACAGTAGTGGATTAGGTTCTGGAGGAAAAGCAGGAGGAAAAATCTCCAGTTCAGGAAGTGATGGAAGTTCTTCAGGAAGTGCTGGGGGTTCCGGATCTTCAGGAAGTGCTGGAGCAGGAAGCGGCTCTGGCGGAAAATGATATTTTAATAAATAATTTAAAATCTATTTATGTGTTTAAGTGTCTATTAGTTATAAATATAGATACATTATTCTAAACAAAAAAAGTAAGCAGAGCTTACAAGCTTTTTATTTCTTCGAAATATAAAAATATTTAAATTACAATTTCTTTTTAATTTATATGCAATTAGAGCAGTTGAAGGGGGTATTTGGCTCAACCACAAAAGCACTGGAGATACTTTATCTAAACTATAATCTAAAGCCTGTTGTAAGGCAAGGATTTTATGACAATGAGATAGGAAGGGTAAAGGATTTTTGCAGAACACACGGATTAGCTTATGAGACTGCTCCATATAAGGTTATTTTAGCAGACAAACAAAAGCGTTATTCTGACAAGGGATTCAAGGCAAGAGTTGATGATCCAAGAAGAGGAATGTTCTTTATCTATATCTCCAAGGACGAAAGAAAAGCAACTGAAGCAAGGATATTTGAGATGAAAGACAATCATAAGGAATTGGGTCTTATATTGGGGTATCCAGAATGCTGTGTTGATTTTTTTGTTGAGAACTGGCCTGAGAGAAGTCAGTTAGACAACAGCTATGTTTTTCCTGCATTGAAAAATACAGATGGATATAAATTTCCTTTCTATACAAATATCATCAAAAGAAGCCAGGATACCACCCTGTTAAACCATTTTCCGCACTCATTTAAGTGTGAAAAATCAATAAATATGGCAAAGGACAGACTGAAGATGCTGTATGAGCTGGAAGCAAGAACTGCATCTGAGTTGGTTCATGAGCTTAAATGCAGGGTAAGGATTGGAACAAGGACAATTGAGTTTTCGTAAGTTTTATATATGGGCTAGATATCTCTTTTTCTGTGAGATAATATGATAAATAACAGCCCCATGGAAATTGGTTGTTAGATATATCTCTATTATTTTTCTAACATTTTTTTATCAAAAATAACAAAGATGATACTATGATATCTAAAACAAGAAAACTAAAACTGAAAAAGAACATATGGAAATTTTATTTGTATAGAATATTCTGCAGCATGATGTTTGTGAATGTTGTATATGTTCTTTTCCTTAAGAGCAACGGATTGTCCATGACACAGATCATGGTGCTGCAGAGCATATATACAGCAATGATGATGGTCATGATAGTTCCTTTTGGAATTATAGCAGATTTCATAGGAAGGAAAAAGATCATCATAACAAGCACTGTGTTTTTTGCAGCTGCATTTGTAATATTGGCTGCAGGAAGCAATTTCATACATTTCCTTATATCTGAAATAGCTTTTGCTATATCAGGAGCATCCTGGAGCTCATCAAGAACTGCATTTTTTTATGACAATCTAATGGAACTAAATCAGGAAAAACGATTCAAAAAATTGTTTGGAAATGTGCTTGCAATAGACAGCGCTTTCTTTGCTGTAGGGGCTTTGATAGGTGGATTTTTAGCAGGGTTTGGATTAAGAATTCCTGCAATAGCGACAGTGATTCCAGTATCTATAGCTTTGTTTGTCTCATTCAGCTTTACTGATACCAAGAGATACAAGCATGCAGATAAGAACTATCTAAATCATCTGAAAGAGGCAGCTGTATTTACTGCAAAACATGCCAAAGTTAGGTTTTTCATAATCTATTCAGCAGTATTGTTTGCAGTATTTTACACAGGATATATGCTTTACCAGCCTTATCTTGTAGATGTAGGTATTCCAATAACTGCATTTGGTGTAATATATGCGCTGATGGGGTTTGCTGGAGCATTTGGAAGCAAGATATCTCACAGGATAGAAGAAAAGATAAAAGAGAAAAGATTCCTTTTACTAGTGTTAGCTCTTGCATTTGTCTCGTATCTGGGTCTTGGAAAAGTGGGATTGATCATAGGAGCAATATTCCCTATATTGATATCTTTCACTTCAGGAATATTTGGCCCCGCTGTATCAGATTATATACAGAAACATGTCAAAAGCCACAATAGAGCAACTGTCAGTTCATTGAATATCTTAGCTATAGAAGGAGCAACTGCAGCGCTTGCTCCTTTTATTGGGTGGATGGCTGATATTTACACTATCCAGGCAGCATTTAAAGTAGCTGCATTTATAGTGGTTGTAAACTTATTTATACTATCGTTG
>WJKL01000055.1 GCA_014729145.1 Candidatus Woesearchaeota archaeon | reverse complement strand
GCTTTTACACCTTTCCATGTTCTTCGATTGTATTCTGTTGTTGCCTCTCCCTCATCTCCGCAGAAAGGACATTTGTACTGTATCTCTAATTCTAAAGTCGGCTCTAATTCATCTTTTAGAACAGTGTAGCCGCATTCAGGGCATACATATTCTTTTGCTCTTATCTTTACCTTGCCTGTTTTTTCATTGATTGGTTTGCCCATTATTCCTTTTTTGCATTTTGGACATTTTGGCTTGTATACCCATGCAATTATACTTCCTTCTCCATCATCCAGTTTTATTTTTCTGTTTGTAAAATAAAAACATTCATCCATTGATTCCGGCATTGTTACCATATTATCTACCTCTTGGTTTTTGATAAAAAGAAAAAGAGATAGAGAATTTATAAAGTTTTTGGGTTATGTAAAAGAAATTAAAGAATATATTTTATTTAAAATAATCTAAAAAATTAGTGTTTTTGTTAAATAGAATACTCGTTCGATAGATTGGAACACTATAATCTTTTTACTTCTATAGAAAGAGCAGGTTCATTTACCCTTATATATCTGGGGCATTCAGTATACTCCAGCTTGTTTTCTTTGCAGTAATCGATAATCCTTTGTTTTACCTCTTTGTCATCAAATTTCACAATAACATTTATGCCGTCTTTGTCTTTGTGGATTATCTCAAAAGACTGAAGATCATCTAAAATCTGTTTTCTTGTTTTTTTGAATTCATTAAGTCTTTTTGGAAGCTCTTCAAATTTCTTTTTTAGATCATCATACATTGTCTCTTCAAAATAAGAAGCGTCAAATTTTTCATAGAATTCATCGCTGTTAGTAGCGATAAATCCCCCATATTTCAGGTTAATGGGCTTCCATTTTCCAAAGGATGCAAAAACCAGATCACCTGTCTTTGCTGCGTCTGTTCCTATTGAGCCTGATGCGTCATTTACAAACAAGC
Organism: Candidatus Woesearchaeota archaeon; assembly: GCA_014729145.1. Taxonomy (GTDB): domain Archaea; phylum Nanobdellota; class Nanobdellia; order Woesearchaeales; family WJKL01; genus WJKL01. The sequence continues at coordinate 16,529 of WJKL01000055.1, read as the reverse complement.
AATTTTTATTGCCGCATATCTCTTTTATCTTTTTAGTATTGTCCACTGCAAAATAACCAGGCATTGAACATGTTAAAAGAATAGAATTTTTGTCTGCTTTTTTTTCCAGGTCTTTTAAATCTAATAATCCTTGTTTTGTCTTGACCTCTTTTATCTCCAGATTGAATTTTTTTGGATATTTTTTATAGGTCATCCAGCCTCCCTGGTCAGGTATAAGAACAGTTGTTTTTTCCAATTGATTTGCAAGATCTAAAATTAATTTGATTGATTTGTTTCCTCTTTCTGTAAGCTGGATATGTTTTTTTCCAGTAAGTTCTTGTAGTTTTTTAAGTATTTCCTGCATAACCGTAAAGAATATTAATAGATTTATAAAACTATGCTATATATGACATACTATGATGAGATATCTGAAGGGTATGAAGAGCTGCACAAGGAAGAACAGCTAAAAAAGATTAAGCTTGTTGCAGATCATCTGAATGTTAAGAAAGAAGATAAATTATTAGATGTTGGGTGCGGGACTGGATTGACAACTGAATCTTGGAATTGTAAAAGATATGGGATTGATCCTGCTCCTAAATTATTGGAAAAAGCAAGAAGCAAAGATAAAGTTGAATATAAATTAGCTCCTGCTGAAAAAATCCCTTATCCTGATGATTTCTTTGATATTGTTATCTCGATTACAGCAATACAGAATTTTGAGGATATTGAAAAAGGATTGAAAGAGATAAAAAGAGTTGGAAAAGATAGATTTGTTTTAAGTTTTCTTAAGAAAAGTGATAAAAGGGATTTTATTGAAGAGCTGATCACAAGATTATTTAAAGTTGAGAAGATTTTAATAGAAGAGAAAGATGAGATTTATTTCTGCTCTTAATTTCTTTCAGCAAACATGTGCTGTATTTCTAGTCTTGCATCTCTAGCTATCTCAAAATCAGAACCTTCGCAAGCAAGAATTATTGATTCTTCATAGGCTTTTTTAAGATAGGCCTCTGGATGCCTTACTTTAAGATCTTTTTCAAAAGAGCTTGCTCCAACTGTCAGATAAGTGATCACTTTTTTGTTTTCTTTCTGTTCTATACGATACTGCACAGGTATCAGAGATCTCCAGTTATGTTCTTTTATCTGAGGCATGAATTCCCTGTGTTCTATTTCTTTGGGGACTGGATAGAATCTTTCTGACTCAATATCATAGACTAGATCGAGCCTTCCCTCTCTTTTTCTGTTTCCATATTCATTCAAAAGTTTTTTGCTTAAATTGTCTATTGATTCCATTTTCACATGCTGTATAAAAACATTGACGCCCTATTTGGCACATTCCTGTCATCTTGTTTTTCAATATTATTAACTAATGATCTATAAAATCTTTCATAATGCTTTGACAACCCTGAACATAAATTTACAATGTTTTCATAATAATCTTCCTCCTGCATCATGTAGTCTGTCAAGATGACAATGTCAATAAAGGATTTAGCAGCGCTTTCAGCTCCGTCTTTGAACAAAGAGTCTATAGAGAATCCGCTTTTTTCCAGTCCTTCTGCAAATTCTGCATCAATCCTCTCTCCCTCATATTCAATATATTTTTTCATTTGTATATTATCCTTAATTTGAAATCCGGCGCTAAGATTTCATATTCCTGAAGTACAGCCAATATAAAATCTCTGGCTTGATTGACATATTTCTTATTATGATATTTGTCTTTTCCATAATTGTATTTTTTCTTGTTAGCGTCAAGCCAAGTTTCAAGTCCGCTGATCCCTACCAATACTGCAGTTGCCTTTTCTTCTGCTATCTCTACAGTCACAGGGATATACTGGTTTATCAGGTTAATATTTTTCTTAATGTCTTCCTTTGTCTTTCCGATATGCGCTGCGATAAATTCCGGATGGTTTATCTTATGCGGAACAAATAATATTTTCTTTTTCTCTGCATCCACAAAAAGCCTTGCGTTTATCTCTCCATGGCCTCTCATGTTTGTTTCTTTGGCCTTCTTGATGAATTCCTCTTTTTTCTCCTCAACTAATTTTGAAAATATTCCCATCTTAATATAGTATATTATAGGGAATTAACTTTATAAACCTGATGTTTTGCAAAGCAAAACAGAGGTTTATCTTTGTTGGCTTTGCCAATTTCATATAAACTTGATATTTTGCAAAGCAAACAAAAGTCTTCGTTATTTAGGGTTAAGTCAACTCTGTTGGGTTGTGCAAGATAAAGCTCTACTCCAATTTTGCTCGCTAAAAAAATGCTCACAAAATCTTCGTCTGGCCATGCCATCAATGCTATGCATTGAATGACATTGATGGCACAGACGGTCTTGACTTGCACAACAAAGTTGACAGTGCCGTTATTTAGAAAAAGTTAAATAGTTTTATTTGTTTTTATTACAGCATGAAGGTCTCAGATGTTGCAAATCCAAGACAGACAGTATTAGTAACTTCAAGAGATGAAATTGAATCAAGATTTTCTCCTGAAAAAAAGACTAAAGATAATATATTTACATTAAGCTGGCATACACAGGTTTCTCATGAACCAGAGCTTTATGCGATCTCATCCGGAAAAGAACGGTTTTCTACAAAGTTGATCAGAAAATCAAAGGTTTTTGTAGTAAATTTCATGCCTTTGAAGCTGAAAAAAGAAGTCTTGTTCTGCGGAACACACAGCGGGGAGCATATAGATAAATTTGAAGAGACTGGACTGGAAAAAGAAGAAGCAGACAAAGTAGACTGTGCAAGAATAAAACAGGCATGCGGCTACCTGGAATGCAAAGTTGTCAATGAAATTGAGGCCGGAGACCACATTATTTTTATAGGAGAAGTTATAAATAGTAAATTAAATAATAAAGAAAAAAGAATATTTCAAAAAAAAGGAGAGGATTTTACAACAACAAGATGAATGATGATAATGAAAAATTAAACAGGCTTGCAGCAACATTAAAGAATACCGGCTTGGCTGATTCTATGGATGATGCATTGAAGATGGCTGAGAAGATGGTTGAAGAAAGGGAAGAGACGATTGAAGAGCTGCAGAAGAAAGCAGAAAAAGAAGAGGAAGAAGATCTAGGAGATAAAATTGAAGATATTGTTGATGATATAAAGGAAAAACTTCATATAGGGAAAAAATCCAAAGAAGAAAAAGGTGAAAAAGAATGAGCGGTGTTGAAGACATACAAAAGGTAAATGAGCTTGCGCAGGAACTGCTGAAAAAAAACTTTGTCGAAAGCAGAGATGAAGCTGTAAAAAAAGCACAGGAGATGCTTAATAAGAATATTACTGGGGATGTTCCTGAAAAAGAAAAAGAAACCAAAGAGCAGGGAAAAAGCCCTGATTTTCATAAAAAAGAAGAGAAAGAAGAAAAAATAGGGGGAGCAGAAGAAAAGCAAAGCACTATTTCAGAGAACAGCCTGAAAGAATTAAGAGATAAAATAAACCAAACAAAAAAATATACGGAAAAACAATTTGCAAGTTACAAAAATGCCCTGATCGCTTTGGAGAAAGAGATAAGAAAAGTAAAGCAGCAGGTTAATAAGATAAATATGAGAAAACCAAATCCTGAAAAAAAGCCTATGAATGTTAATAAAAAAGAAAATGAAAAAAAAGAGCAGGATCCTGCTGAAGAGCCACAGAAAGTTGAAGAAAAAGAAAATTCAAATCCAAGAACAGGAAACCACAAATCAGAAGATGTTTCTATAGAAAAGATGTTTTATTACGGCAACAAATGAACGAAGTTTATTTGTTTTGGCTTTACCAAAACTATTATATAGGGGCTCTTATAATTTTATTAAAAAAAGAGAGTGATAATTTTGTTAAAATATATAAACAAAAAATACAAACCAGGTTCAAATGACTTAGTTGCAGAATATAGAGTAGAACCAAACAAAATTTCTATTGAAGAAGCATGTGAAAAGATAGCTGGAGAATCTTCTATAGGAACATGGACAACGATTTCTACTATGAATAAAAAGATTGCAAAAAAATTAAAGCCAAATGTTTATTCTATTGACAAAAAAACAAAACAAGTTAAGATTGCCTATCCTGCTGAACTTTTTGAAGCAGGAAACATGCCTCAGATTTATTCTGCAATTGCTGGAAATATATTTGGGATGAAAGCAGTCAAGGGATTAAGGCTGGAAGATATTTCTTTTCCAAAATCTATCATGAACAAGTTTTCAGGTCCTAAATTTGGAGTTAAAGGGGTCAGAAAATTACTAGGAATCAAGAAAAGACCTTTAGTTGGAACAATAGTAAAGCCAAAGGTTGGACTGACGTATAAGCAGCATGCAAAGGTTGCATATGATGCATGGAGGGGCGGATTAGATATTGTAAAAGACGATGAAAATCTTGCTTCGATGAGCTTTAATAATTTTGAAAAAAGAGTAAAAGAAACATTGAGATTGAGAGATAAGGCAGAGAAAGAGACAGGAGAGAAGAAGATGTATATGGCAAATGTTACTGCAGAAACAGATACCATGCTAAAGAGAGCAAAATATGTCAAAAGTCTTGGAGGAGAATATGTGATGATAGATATAATCACTTCAGGCTGGTCTGGACTGCAGACATTAAGAGAGGCAAACTTAGGAAGAGTAATACACGCTCATAGGGCGATGCATGGAGCTTTTACAGAGAATCCAAAACATGGGATATCTATGCTGACTATTGCAAAGACTGCAAGATTAATAGGCGTTGACCAGATTCATGTGGGTGCTATTGTAGGAAAGATGAAAGGGGGCAAAGAAGAGGTTCAGGCAATTGGAGAAGAGATTGAAAAGAACATTATACAGCCTGACAAAGAAGAGCATGTTCTTGCACAGAGATGGTGGAATATCAAACCTGTTTTTGCTGTCTGCTCTGGAGGATTATGGCCTGGAAAAATTCCTAATCTGATGAAGGCGATGGGAAATGACATCATAATGCAATTTGGAGGTGGATGCCACGGCCATCCTGATGGAACATTTGCAGGAGCAAGAGCTATAAGGCAGGCTTTGGATGCTTCTATGAATCTTATTCCATTAAAAGAATATTCTGAATTCCATAAAGAGCTTAACCTGGCTATAAAAAAGTGGAAAGAATAACCTATTAAAATATAATCTATATTCTTTTAGTTCAAAATTACCGTAAAGTTCATATTGCAAGAACAGACAGTAATTTTTCACTTTTAGTTCAAAATTACCGTAAAGTTGGCATTGGGCCAACAGACAGTAATTTTTCACTTTTAGTTCAAAATTACCGTAACCTTTTTATATAGATGATACTACTCCTGAATAAATAAATGGGGGGATAGATAATCAAGCTTGAAAAATTATTATTTTTGGAGGTAATACAAAAATGAAAAAGATATTATTGGCTATTTTAGCTATGATAATTTTAGTTTTCTGTGTTTCTACAGCCAGCGCAGCTGTGACACTAAAAACAAACATCAATGATGAGAATCCTGTGTTTGGAAGCGACAGTCAGGATGCAAGCAATCCAGATGCAAAGGAAAGCGATGATGAAGAGGTATATGATGAAGGAAGTATTGTCCTTCAGAACAATGAAACAAATTCTATAGATGTGACAGATATAAGTTACAATTATGATTATGATTTTGATGGAGATGAATTGAATATATCTTTGGTAGGAAGTCTTCCAACAGGAATTACAAATGGTTCTGACGGAACATTAAAGCTGAATGCAAGAATACCTAAAGATCTAGATTCTGTTGATGCAGATGATGATAATGATGATTATCTGCAAGAAAGAGCTATATTGGTTGCAGATGCTATTTTAACTCTTAATGATAATAGTGAAGTAACAGTTCCTCTTTATATGCAGAGAGAAAACATGCTTAAACTTGACAAGATCGATATTGATGTTGGGAGTGAAAGCTATGATGAAGATGACAGCAAATTCAGCGAAGATGTCATGGTTGATGAAACAATCGATATCTCTGTAACTTTAAAGAACGAATATGATTCAGAGGATGACAATGTTGAGATGGATGATGTTGATATTGAGATAGAGATAGATGATGACGATGATTTTATCATAGATGAGGACAGCAGCATCAGTATTTATGAGGAGGATGAAGAAACATTAAAAGCAACAATAACTATGGACCAAGATAATATCAAAAATAAAGATTATGAATTGACTATCTTTATAGAAGCAAAAGATGAGAATGGTGCAGTCCATGGAATAAAGAAAACATATGATTTTACTGTTGACAGGAAAACATATGATTTTGTTGTTGATAAAGCAGAACTTTATTATGATGAAGTAAGCTGCTCCAGAGACAATGAAATGGATATCAGGATTGAAAACAGAGGAGAAAGAGAAGACGATGAAGTATCTGTCTATGTTGAGAACAGAGATATTGGAATTGACTTTAAAAAAGAAGACATTAAGATTGAAGAATATGACAGGGATGATAACAGTTATTCAAAAGTTCTTCATTTTACAGTTCCAGAAGATCTAGCTGCAGGAACATACCCTATAACTATAAAGGTATTTTACAGTGGAGATAAAGACGAAGGAGTTCATGCAGATGAGAAAGATGTAACTTTGACTGTGAATAACTGTGTATCTCAAACAAGCCCAGATGCATCAACAGATGATACATCAACACCTGACAATGTAAATATTGGAGATGACGGCCAGATAGAAGTTACTGTTCCTGATGAAGTTATGCAGGAATTTGGAATAACTGAAACTGTTGAAGACTCGGAAGGATTTACAGACAGTGTAGGTTTTGTTGTGCTGCTGATTGTTTTGGTAGCTGCAGTATTAGGAGCAGAAGCTGCTTTGATAATCTGGTTAGTCAAAAGACCTAAAGTTTAAATATAATTTTTTTATTTTATTCTTATTTATTTTCGTAAATTCTTCGATTAAAAAAGATAAGTTTTATAAAGAAAAGGCACTTATTTTACTATAGAAGGGAGTGTTTAGGTAACAAACAAACTACAATAATAACGCTAAACAGCCTATCTAAGAGATTTCTTTGATTACAGAAAATATTAGTTTGGGGCCTATCGGGGGGCTTAAAATAAAAAACAAAAACCAGATACTAGCTTTAGTAATATGCCTTATAATCTTTATAGGGATTCTGCCCCAAAATTTTGCTGCTGATTCTTCTGATATTAAGTTTTCGAAAAAACAGATTGATAAGATAGACCGTGGTCTGCAGAAAAGATTCAGTTCAGCTACTGATGAAACAGTAAAAATTCTTGTAAAGAAAAAAGAGCCCGGTTTCTTTGGAAAATTATTCGGAGCTGAAAATGCTAAAAAAAGCATTGAGAAAGCTATCTCTAAGAAAGTAAACAAGGAGTTGAGCGAGTATGTTGCTGCAGAGATATCTATAAATGAACTTGGCAGTTTGACAGAAAGCGATTCTGTTGAGGCTGTTTATATAGATCATGAATATGAAGCTCTTCTTGATGAAAGTGTTCCTGCAATGAATACAAGTACAGCATGGAATCTTGGTTATGATGGAACAGGTATAAACATTGCTGTGCTTGATACTGGAATTGATTCTAATAATAGTGCTTTTGAAGAGAGAATTATATCTTCTGAAGTTTTTACTGGAGAAGATTCTGCTGTTGATGGAAACGGACACGGAACCCATTGTGCTGGAATCGCTGCTGGAAACGGAAGATATGTAGGGGTTGCTCCTGCTGCTAATCTAATGAATGCTAAGGTTCTTTCTGATGACGGAAGCGGAAGCTCTTCAACAATAATAGCAGGAATTGAATGGGCTGTTGAGAATGGGGCTGATGTCATCTCATTAAGTTTAGGTGCTCCTATAGGATATATGGATGAGCCCCTGAACAATGCTTTGCAGTATGCTATTGACAATGGGGTTGTAGTGGTTGTTGCTTCTGGAAATTATGGGCCGTGCGCTGGATATGATTATATTGGAACTGCAAGCCCTGGAAATTATGAAGATGTTATAACTGTGGGAGCTACTGATGACCATAGAGATTATGAATGTTTTTCGTCTGGAGAAGATCTTGGAAACTATATAAAACCGGATGTTTCTGCCCCTGGTTCAAGGGTTGTATCTTATACAATAGATGGGCTTATCTCTTCAAAATCAGGAACTTCTATGTCAACACCCCATGTAGCTGGAGCAGCTGCTTTGCTTCTGCAAAAGAATTCAAGTTTAGACCATTATGAAATAAAGAGTATGTTAGAAGAAAATGCGGTTGATCTAGGAGATTCTGGAAAAGATGTAGAATATGGAAGTGGGTTTGTTGATGTTGGGCTTTTATTTTCAGATGTTTCTATAAATGATACTGCTATAAATGATACTAATAACTCTATCAATGATACTCAAAATCCTGTGAACAACGAGACTGTAACAAATGGACTTGTGATTGCAGAAGATATTGGAGATAATTGGTTTATAGAAAAATCTGAATTTGAGGAAGATGATTATGGATTTAGAGGAGAGATGGCAGAATATCAGAATGATGAACTATATAAGTTAAAAGTGGGTGTTCTTGATTTCGAAGATAAAAATTATCAGAAAGAATTTATTGATTCAAATATAAAATACACAAATAAATATAATTATGAAAATAAAGAACTATACTATACTGAAGATGGATCTTACTGGTTTTGGACAAATGGAGATTATTTTATTTGGATTATAACTAGTAAATCTTTAAATGATAATAAAAAAGAAATATTCAATGAATATATAGCTAAATATAATCCTGAAACGCCTTATGCAATTACTAAACTTGCTGAAGACTATGGGATTCAAGAAGTAAGCTATGCAGTAAGTTCTTCTGAAGAAAATGGAGACTTTTCTGCTCAAAATAGTGGTTGCACAGATAATTGCGATAGTAGAGCTTATAAAACAGATCTTACTTATGGAACTTGTCACAATAAAGCAGATTATAAAGAAAAAGGAACTACTTATAGTTATGAATTAGATTATTCATATACAGATGAGTGTGATGGTAGTACAAATCTTAAAGAATATTTTTTAAAGTGTGATGATGATTGGAGATGGTGTTCTGGACAAGGATTTTATTGCTTTGCTGATTTAATATATGTATATACAAAATCATGTACAGATTATGGTTCTGATTATATTTGTTCAAATGGGGCTTGCGTAGCAGGATGTGACTACAGCCCATCTTGTTCACATACATCAAAAAGAACATGCTACTCTGATACAAGCTATGATAAATATACTGCTTATACTGAATGTGAAGGCTACTGCGGATATAATTATGATGATAGCTATAATTGCGGAGATGGAAAATACTGTTCAGGAACTGAATATGACGGAGATAGGCCTTGTTATTCCTGCTCTACTTCATGCAACCATGCTTGTCAATCAAAGAACTGTTATGGTTATGACCCTGACTGCGAAAGTGATGGAAGTGTAGATACAAGTATTTGTTGTTCAGATTCTGATTGTGGAGATTATGAAAAATGTTCAAGTGGAAGTTGTGTTGCAAAAACATGTGAAGATTTGGGATATAGTAAAGGAAGCTGTGCAGATGGTTCTGATTCCGATTGTATAGATGGAGATGTGTATAGTTGTGATGATGTAAGGTCTGGAGTTTTGATAAAGATGTGTTATGTTCCTTACGATACATGCGCTTCAGATGAATTTTGTCAAGAAGGATGGCCTAGTGCAAGTTGTCAGAAAAAACCTTGTGTAATAACTTCTAATTCATGGAACAAAACTCAGGCATTAGTTGGAGAAAAAGTAAAGATTACTATAACTGGAGATTCTTGTTCTAATACAGATACTGCTAGTGTTAAGATAATGGAAGTTGATGAAATACTTACTTCAATGGAAGAAGAACAAAATTATACTCAACAAGGATTCTGGGATTGGCTTCCTGGAAATGATGATGATGTTAAAGATCTTGGAACACACACTTTTAACAATAATAAGATAGAGATAGATTGGACAACATTTATGGTTGATGATGCTGACTCTCCTGATGATACTTATAGAATTGCTGCTAAAAATGACTATGATGAATTATACGAAGGAGATTTGATAATCAAAGAATGCTTTGCTGATTCAGATTGTTCTGATGGAAGCTGGACTGGATCTCCTTATTGTTCTGATGGAAATGTTTGGCAAGATTATGAATTTGCTGATTGTTCAAATAATGTTTGTGGTTATGATGTAAGGGCAGATGGGAAAACATTATGTTCTGATGGTTGTTCAGGAGGATATTGTATTTTTGATGATTATTCACTTATTGATATGATTAGCTATGATATCTCTCCAGCAAATCCAACTTTAGAGAGAGGAGAAACATTCACGGTTATTTATGAAATAGAAAATTCAGGAATATTGGATCTTGATGTAGGATTAGGAGCAACTATAAGAGATGAAAGCAATACAGCCTATGATGATACTGCAAATGATGTTGTTGTTGCTGTAACTCCTGGAACTAATTTTTATGAAAGAGTATTTAAGATAGGTTCTGACTGGCCTTATGAAAAATATGATATGGCTTGGGGAATACATGAAATAGGTTTACTAAATCAATTTGATGGAGAAATTGAATTTTCAGATCCTTTCTATACAAATGATCTTATAACTGTTGTAGGGTGTGGAGATGGAGTTTGTAATAATGGAGAAACTTATCTTGATTGTTCATTAGATTGTACAGAAGATTGTAATTTCCCTTATGGAACATCTGCAACATGCTCATGTTCTGTTTATACATGTGATTCAGGATATCACTGCGATCTTAATCAAGGATATGGAACTTGTGTAGAAGATGCTGTATGTACAATTCCAGATGGAAGTTCAAGTGGATGTGATTGTGATTCTGATAATGACTGCAAACCATATGGAATGAAATGTGATCTTGGCAGTGGATGGGACGCATGTATAGATTATAATGAACCAGACGAATGTTCTGTTGTTGATGAATATCAATGTAAAGATGGAAATGTGTATAGATGTGAAGCTGGAACGCCTAAGACATTAGAATTAATTGATATATGTACTATTGGAGAGATATGTCCAACAGATGTTGATTCAACAAAACAATGTGCAACAAATCTTAATTATGATTTGGTTGTTGAAGGTGCTTCTTCAGGAACTGTTGTAAACAAACAGAGAGGGGATAAATTATTTGTTAATGTTTGGGTAAACTCTGCTATGAATATTCCTTTTGAATATGATTCTTCAGCATTTAGTTATAAATCTGGAAATTGTTTTACTGGTGATTTTAGTTCAGGAAATAATATATGTGAATTTGATATAGTTGGAGATGAAGATAAATATATTTTTAAGATTAATGATGATGTTGAAGTTGTAAATGTTATATCTGAACCTTATACTCTTTATATCACAAACACAGATCAGCTTGACAAACGTTACAATGATGATGCAGGAGTTAGAGCTTTACTTGCTAAAACTTATGAAAAAGCTGCACAGAACAAAGGCGTTGTTTATGATCTGGATAAGGAGATTAGTGAAAGTGTACCATTTAATAGTGGCATTGATAGTTATCATGAAAAACTTAAAGGTAGCTGGAGAAATAATATATATCCAGATGCAGTGGGATCATTCTTAGGAGAAAAATGCAGGAATTGTAAGGAAATAATTATTGTGGGGGATGATTTTGTTGTTCCTAGTTATATGAGTAACACAATTCTTGATGAAACTTGGGCTCCAGGAATAGAAGATTTGAAAGGATATGGGATTTATTCTGATCAGCCTATTGCCACATTCTATACTGGAAATAATGATCTTATGATAAAAGATCTTGAAGTAATATTTACTCAGAAAAACTTTGAAGGAGATAAACAAGTTATGCTTGTAACTCCAACAAATATAGCTGATATCAGAGTTGAAGTTGATGAATTGAAAGCAGCGGTAAAAAGTGAATTTATAACTGATGATATTCCGGAAATATCTGCTGGTGATCTTTATTTGGGAGATTATGGACAAAAAGGAGCTGCTTTGATTATTGTAGGAACTACTGCTACAAACAGAGTTTTGAAAGAATATTATCTTTCATCTCATAACAACGATCAAGATTTCTATATTGATAGAAATCAATGGAGTAAAAAAGATTATGCTTTGATAATAAATACTGATTCACCTCTAAAAATTAGATATGCTGCAAAACTTATCGAAAGTCAGCAATATAAAAACGTACATGGAGAAAGTATAAAATGGGCTCCTTTAGTGGGAGGGGGTCTTTTGATACTTATAAGTCCATTAACTGGTCCTGCTGCTCCATTTGTAGCTGGTGCTGGAGTTATATTGATGTCATCAGATACTGTAGACTCTTGTCTTATAGAAAATCAAAATGGTCAGAATTGGGATGAGTGTGATGCAGACATACTATTTGAAGTTGTAGGTGCAGGATTAGCTAAAGTATTAGGAAGAGTTGCTGAACCATTCTTAAAAAGATTTGGAAAGGCAGCATTAAGTAAGCTAGATGATATAACAAAAATTGGTTTATTGAGTTCTGGAAAGATGACCAAAGAACTTGCTGAAGAAGGAACAGAAGTTGCAGCAGGTAGACTTAAACACGTAGTTGATGGAATGGAAGTTTTAGAAAATATACTGAAAAAAAATGCTGATGATATTGTCGTAGATAATATAAGGCATATGACAAAAGAACAAACTGAGGGGTTGGTTGAAAATTTAGGAAAAGTACATAAATGGGTCGAAGAAGCAGGAGACGATGCACAGAAAAAAGCATTTAATGAATTAGTTGAAAAACTTGATAATACTTGGAATCAAGCAAAAGGCTCTCAATTTGAACTTGAATCATTTAAATTTGAAAATATAGATAATCTCAAAAGTTTTGGACAAAAATTTGATTTTATAGATGAATCAGGAGAAAGAGTAGCAGGAGAAATTGATAAATTAAGAAATAGCGGAACAATAGTAGAAGAAAAAGCAAGACCTTGGATAAATATTCTTACAGATGGAGATATACAAAAACAAGTTCCTAAGTATATAAAATATCAAACTAAATATGGTGGAAGCAAGATTATATATAGAGTTAAAACTGATGATATAATCTCCGATGCTTTTAAAGCAGCAAGAACTCAATTAGAGGAATTAGCTAAAAAGAATAGTAAAGAGATAGTATTGGAAGTAGTTGATTCTAATGGAAAATTGATATTAAATGAGGTGTTAAAATGAGTAAAGTAATAGAAAATGTAAGCATAGTATTTGACTTAGATTTAGATAAGTTAGATATCTTAAATCTTTTAGATAATCTAAAACAAAATTTTGATTTATCTGAAGAATATTCTCTTGATTTTGGAAAATCTGATGATTATTCTAATATTAATGAGAAATATCTTAATTGTGAAAAATTTGTGGCATTTGATTTCAAATATAATGAAATTGAATTTAGAATTGCATTGGCGAAATATGGAAAATTTGTGAATTTAAGTTCGATAGATTTTGAAACTAACAATACTAACGATCTACTGAGAGTAATTGACATTTTATGTAGAATTTTAGAACCTTCTGCTGTTTATGATTATAAAGATCCAGAATCACTGGAAAAATTAAAATCAGATTCTGAAGTAGAACCAAATAAAATAAATTATTGGTCAGAAAAAGAAGAGAGTTGGAAAAAATACAATTATGTTGTGGGAGAAGAAAATAAAATTGATGAATAAACAATTATTGATAGGATTGTGCATGATTTTGCTAGTTATTCCGATAGCTCATTCTGTCTCTACTGCTTATGAAATATCTTCTGTTTCAAGATTAGTAGGAGATAGTCCTGAAGATCTGATTAATCAGCTTGATAGTGAAGAACTTAATTTCAATCACGCTACATATTATGGAGAAAATGGATTCTTTTGGTTTGGATCTTTTGAAGAAAAGAGAGATGCCTTGAAATATTTAGTTGGAAATTCAAATACGGATTATAGTGGGTTCTGGAACTACAATGATGTGGATTTAAGTGACTTTGAATCAAATGAAATATTTATTATAGAAGCTGAAAATGGATATATTGAAAATGATGAGATGACTTCTCATAATTCTGATACTGTAATTAATGTAAATGACGTAAAAAGATGGAAAGGTGATTTTGCAGATCACAATCCTTTGTTTATATTTGATAGTAATTATGCAGGATTAGCTATACCTAAGGAAGATTCTTTTGTAAGGGAGTTAACTAGATATTCAAATATTATAGCTCCTAATTTTTTAGATTCAAGAGAATTTGTAAGAGCCATGATTTGTAATCTAGGAGACAGCAAAACATTAGGAAATTCGTTTAGAGATGCAAGAAATAGATATTATGCAAATATAAATCCAAGCGGAGATGAGCTGATTGGAATGACTTTAATGTCTTATCATTTGTATGGAAATCCTCTGACAATAACTACAACGCCTAATTATGATAAAGGCGATCTTGAAAGATATTGTGGTAAGCTTGTAGGAGAAAAAGAAGAAACACCTTTCCAAAGTATGGATTTTGTTGTTCAAGATGTTAGTGATAATATCCAAGAAATTGTAAGTTTAGATTATGCTATAGAATCAAATAATTCATTTGAACTTTTGAATGTAAGTGATGGTGAAAATGTTTTTGCTTCTTATGAAATAGTTAGACCTATGATTACGAAACACCACAATCTTCCATTGAATGCTATTGTGACTAATGTAAGTTATGTATTCAGTAATCCCGAATCATTGAATTTAAATCTTCCTGAATATGATGGAGAACTTGTAAATAGAACGTGTGCTTTTGGATTTGAAAAAAATATTGAAGTTACTAATACTTACAAAGAAGACAAACAAACAGTAAATCTATTCATAAGTCCATTAGATGTAATTGATTGTGAAAATGGAGATTTTAAACTTTACAGGAGAATAGAATATACTATTGATTATGTATCACCTTCACCAATATACTTTGATAATATTGATTATCCTGCGAAGATCTTGCCTAGTACTGACTTTAATCTTACTTTCAATATAGATTATGTAAATAATGAAGTTTTGGATGGAGAGATAGAAGTGTGGACTGAAGATAAATTAGTTTATCAGAAGGAGATGATATCTAATGTTCCTGCTATGATGGTGTCTTTGACATCTGAAGAAGATGAGAAGTTTACCCAATACAGGATAAAATATATTGAAGGAAATGAAACACTTACTGAATCTGAATTTGAAATAGAAACAAGAGTTTTGGAATATAAGATAACTATTCCTGAAATTGTTAAAGGAGATGCTGATGTTGTGCTTGAGATCTACAATATGAGGGATACAGATGTAGATATTGATGTAAAAGATAATCTTATATTGAACAATACAAAGATTCAAGGAAGTTTTAACAATTATTTATTGAATCCTGGAGTTAATCAATTTAATTATAATTATGCTGGATTATTGCAGTCAGACCAGAAATATCAACTACAATT
Organism: Candidatus Woesearchaeota archaeon; assembly: GCA_014729145.1. GTDB lineage: Archaea > Nanobdellota > Nanobdellia > Woesearchaeales > WJKL01 > WJKL01. The sequence goes on along the minus strand of WJKL01000055.1, from coordinate 1,161 downwards.
TGATTTGGGTTATGAAAATAAACAAGAAGTGCTTAATGATGTCATTGTTACAAATCACAGACCTATTTTAGCTCATATATCTGATATAACTGTAAAAGAAGGAGAAATTATAAGGATAAATGTTTCTGCTGCAGATCTTGATGATGATACTATTATCTACTCTATATCTGATCCAGTTGGCAGTGATGGAGAATGGCAGACACAGATAGGAGATGAAGGAAACTATACTGTGAATGTAAGTGCATCAGATACTTATTCATCTGATACTTCAGTTGTAAAAATAATTGTACTGCCTTACAATACAGCTCCTGTAGTAGATGATATCAACGATATTATCTCATTTAAAGGAGACCCTGTTTGGGTAACTATCTATGCTGAAGATGTTGATGGAGATAATTTGACTTATTTTATAAATGATTCCAGATTTAATCAAACTCAAGATAATGTATTTGTGTGGGAAGATGCACAGCTTGGAGACTATACAATTGAATATAGTGTTTCAGATGGAATTGAAACAATATCTGGTTCTTTTAATGTTATTGTACAAAATAGCAATAATAATTGTACCTCATCTTGGAATTGTACTGAATGGGGTGATTGTGTAAATGATAGTAGAAGTAGAACTTGTGTAGATATGAATAGCTGTGGTTTTAATGATAACAGGCCCGTTGAACAAGAAAGTTGTGTTTCAGAAAATGGTCCAGAAATTTATACAATCGATGGAGTGAATACTAATGAAGAAATTGTGATTAATGTTAGTGCCGGAGAAATTGCATTGTTTGACATTGTATCAAATATTGATAATATAACTCTAGGAAGATATATTTCAAATAATTCAAATGTTGGATTTGTTGGAGATACTTTAGTTGTTGATGCTCGTTCAGCTGAGTTCCCTGATTGTGAAGGATATAGTCCAGCAAGTTATGGAGTTGCTAATCTTGAAATTCCAGTTATGGAAGTGCCAGTTTATAGTGAAAGTGGAGTAATCACTAATATTAAGGATTCTGTTGGGATTTATGATACACAGGGAAATTATGATTGTTCATATTCTGGAACTGATTGGTGTTATGGTTATGAATATGACAGCGGATATATTACTGCTGAAGTTGAAATAGCAGGAAAATGGATCAATGAGATAGGAAAATCATGTAAAATAAATGG
>WJKL01000054.1 GCA_014729145.1 Candidatus Woesearchaeota archaeon | reverse complement strand
TAAGTATACCAAATGTCAGGCAAGAATATAACAACTATCAAGCTTTCTAAAGAAACAGCTAAATCTCTTGCTAAACTCAAGATTCATCCCAGACAAAGCTATGAAGAAGTAATACTTAAACTATTAAAAGAACACAAAAAATGAAATCCAACAAAAAAAGAGGTGTTTTGTTAGTAATATCTTTGATTATCCTATCTTTAGTAATCTTAAACACATATTCAGCACCGCAAGACATAGTAGGCTGCTGCATCAAACCAAATTCTCCTTACAGCTGCGAAATTGTTACTGAAGAAACCTGCTGTGAAGATGATCAAAACTGCATAGGGCCTTATTTCAGGTCAGGCGCAGAATGCTCTGAATTAGATGAATGCCAGATTCAGGGCTGCTGTTATCCATGCTGCGAAAATTATAATTATTCAGATTATATTGGAAATGATGTCTGTAGTGACAACAGATGGGAGGGAATCCAGGAAATAGAGCCTTTTTGTCCAAATCCAAACAGATATTGGACAGAAGGAAGTTGCGCAGATGTTTCTGCTTGTGATACAGCCTGCTGCCAGTGTGTAACTGATACAGGCAATCTAGACAATACCACAGCAGAAATCACCACCCAGGAAGAATGCGACTATGAATGCATTGAACAGGAAGGATATTCTGGTGCTTACTGGAATGAATCAATAACTTCATTGGATGAATGCGAAGAGATAGATATAACTGTTGATGAAGATGAAGATGATGACGATTTTGTCCAGGATGAATTTGAAAAAGGGAATCTTACTGGATTTATAACCGATACAACTGGAGATCCAATATCAGATGCAGATATAACTCTGATGTCTTTTTCCTATGGCTTGATAGAAGCAGCAGCCACTACAGATACAGATGGAAGTTATTTTATAGAGGATATATGGCAGGGAAATTATATCATGATTGCATCTCATCCAAATTATTTTTCTAATCAGACAAATATAACTATAAATGAAACCAATCTTGAACCTACTGCAGATCTTACTCTTCAATACAAACCAACCGGAACAATAACCGGAACAGTAGAGAATGATCAAAGACAAAGACTGGACAATGCACTGGTATTTCTGGACAATGTTTTAGTTACTGTAACAAATTCCCAGGGAGAATACACTATCATAACTGATCCAGGAGATTATAAGATATATGCCAGAGCCCCTTACCATACTTCAAGCTTAACCAGAAATATTACCGTTCAAGAAAACATGGAAATATCAGAAGATTTCACTTTAACCTCTGTAGATATAGGATGTTTAAGCGGCAGAAGAGTCTCTTCTTTAACTGCATCCCATATCAAAGGCAGAGCAGGAATAGAATTAACCTGGCCAGAACCAAACTGTAATAATTTGATTGGATTTTATCTCTTTAGAAACAGTTCATTAATTAGATATTTTGACTCCCCAAAAACTTTTTATGAGGATTATGATGTTGAATGGGAAAAAACATATCAATATTCTATCAAAGCTGTTTACGAAACAGGAGAAATAATAAACAGCACCCCTACAAATTCCTCTCCAATAAATACAGGAGATGGAGAATGCGAGGGAAAACACATTGCCGAAAGCTTCACTGAATTTTGCGACAGCCACTTAAGAAAAACATGTAACAACCAAAACCAAGTCATATTGCTGGAAAATTGTTCTGATCTTGGAGATAAATTCTTCTGCGCAGGCCCGGATGAAGATTCAGAGACAGTCTGCAAAAATCAGGGAAATTGTTATGTTGAAACCCAGGATGCAACCCCCTTTGGTTTATACTACGACCAAGATACTTGTATTGCAGATGAAAATTACTGTTATTATGATTATTCCCAGACAATAGTAGATTCCTGCTTTAACTGCTCTCAGAGTTTAACTTGTTTTGATTACAACTCAGAAGCCGCATGCACCAATGATAACTGCATTGCAGCAAACAATTCAAATTGTGCATGGGTTCCTGATTCTGAAATAGCCTTCTCAGAAATGGGAAAAGGGCTGTGTTATCAAGAAGATTACAATGGAACAGACAAATGCTGGATGTGCTCCCTGGAAAATAATGTTTTTGAAAACCAGGACTGTACTCAAGATATCTGTTCAAAACTTGGAGACTGTTATTCAGATGAAACAAACCAGAACTGCGGTCAGTGCAGCAACTGCGAAGCCCTCTCAACATCCATCCAATGTATAGGTGAAGACGAACAGGCTTTTGATATTTCTCAGGATTACCAGTTCACACCAAGTGAAGATATGTGCAATTTAGGAAAATGCAAATGGAATTCTTCTGCCCAAACTTGTTTTAAAGACGGAGATGATAATAATATTATTGACTGCGATGATACAGATATAGTTTGCAGAGAGGATTTCACACCTCCCGAAACAAAACTACCTCAAAAAACAATAATACTGAAAAATGACAGCTCTCTCACCTTCACTTCAGAAACAGGAGAAACATTGTATTACTGCATAGATTCAGAAGAAACCTGCAGCCCCCAGGATACAGAATATTTTTCAGGCTCAACAGTAACCTTAAGTGCAGATGATTTAAGAAACGATTTCAAATACAGAAACGGAGAATATCATATTAGGTTCTACTCTGTTGACCAGCACAACAACCAGGAAGAGATAAAATCCAGAAAAGTTTATGCAGACGTAATCTCTCCGGAAATTACAGTTACATACCAAACCACAGAAAAACCAGGCCAGGGTGTTTCAGATGTAAATTTCAACATCCAGCTGACTGAAGAAGCAGTATGCACTGACCGGCTATTCCATTTAGAAGGATCATCTATATTTGAAACTTCTCTGCTTTCAGAACAGGAAGGAACTGGCTGGGACATTCTTTATTCAGATGTCCAGGACGGCCCTTACAAATATGAAGTTGAATGTTTTGATTTTGCAGGCAACAGAAAAACATTTATTTTAGACAAGATAGTTTTGGATGCCTCAGGCTACATAAAAATAGAATCACCTCAACTTTTCTCAACAACATTAGAGACAGATATAATGTTTAATGTAACTACTCCAGATAAAGCAAACTGTGTTTTGTTGAAAGGAGAAAGGATAGAAGATCAATTTTATACAGATTCAAATCAACTAAGCCATTATATTGAACAGGAAAACATCCCTCCCAACTATCAATATCTTGATTATAAGGTTAAATGCACAGATGTAGAAAAAGAAACAACATATACCAAATGGTTTACTTTCACCATTGACCAGCAGGCCCCAAACACATCTATCAATATTCTTACAGATGAGATAGAAGACATAACTAAAGTTGAATCAAACTGGGAGCTGTGGTTTAATAATCCAGTTGATATAACATTTAGCTGCAATGAACAGCTTCCAGACAGCTTTGGATGCGAAAAGACAAGATACTGCATCTCAGACACATCCTGCAATCCCCGATCTGATGATGTTTTTCCCGGACAGCCAAGACCTGTAACAGAAACTTCTCATATTTGCTATTACTCTAAAGACCTGGGCAACAACCAGGAAGACACAAAATGTGGGATAATCCACATCGGAGAGGCTCTTGGAATAACATTGATAGATCCCCCTTATAATGTCTCAAATATCCCTGTCTTTGATGTAGAGATTGAAACTGCCCGCCCGACAGTCCAGTGCAGATTCTGGGGGATAAATCCTCGCGGACTCCCTTTTGAATCACAGGGATCAACAGAATTTCATTTTAATCCTATGGAAAACCCTCCAACCAGAGACCATATCCTCAATGATTTCCCTGGCGCCCAAACCCAGCCTTATGACATGTATATAAAATGCAAAGATCCTGCCGGCTTTGTAAATGAAGACCAGCCAGCGCATTTCAAATTAATTTATGATCCTATCCCTCCAAATATAATTTCTTTAAGAACAGATCCAGCAACAGTGACCTATGGAAATAGGGTTTTGATTATCGCAGAAACAGACGACAAGACAGTATGCAGATACCATCCCACCTCTACAGATTACAATGAAATGAGAGATTTTGAACTGGACTGGGAAGATGGAAATCCAAAATTCTCAAACACATCAGTTCAAGAGATAATAATTCCTTCTTTAACAGAACCGACAAGATTCTTCTACAACATAATCTGTAAAAATAGGGCAGGAGATAATTCCCAGCCAAGAACAATTTCATATCTTGTAAACTACAAAAAATCAGGCTATATAAAATCAACATCACCTTCAGGATCTATAAAAAATACAACAGTAATATTAAGAGCAGAGACAAGCAAACCAGCTTTCTGTACATACAAAGATTTGAACAATATCCAGCATGATTTTTCTACTGAAGACACAATAAACCACTTTTCAGAATCAATAAATACAACTGCAGAAAGGGTCTATACTTATCCAATCACTTGTGAATTTTCTGCATTCCCTCGCACAAGGACAATTACAGGCCAGATACAGTTTACAATAGACAGAACTGCTCCTGAAATAACAAGGATAAATGATGGAGATTATTCCTGCGGAAATGAAATCTATCCTACTTTTGAAGCAGATGATCTCTCAGGAATATCTTATTATAATTATTCCGTTTATGAGTTTGATTCAAATAACCTTACTTTAGATTGGCAGACAACATCCAGTTCAAACCCTGCAATTTCAATAAACAATCTTGAATTAGGGGAAAAATACTATCTAAAAGTATTTGCAGTAGACAATCCTGGAAACATAGGAACAGAAAAGATAAGCGACGGTTTCATAGCAGATGATGACAATTCAACTGCCTGCACAAGAGACCAAAACCCTCCAGAAATAACAATCGAAAAAGAAATAACTTATCAGGGTGTAAAAGTAACTATTGTCTGTGAAGATGAAACCGGCTGCAAAGACAGATTCTATAGCACCCCATTAAATGAAACAGACTGCAATGCTACTGAAATATATTCAGATCATGTTTACATAACTGAAACAAGATTCTTCTGTTGGAAGGTTTCAGATGTTGCAGGCAATACAGCTGCAGGCTCTGAAAAGATCATAGTAGAAGATTCTGACCAGGATACAGTTCCAGACAGCATAGACCAATGTCTTGACACTCCTCCAGGAGAGCTTGTAGATGAAACCGGCTGCGGAACATCTGAAAGATTTATAGACAGAGACCAGGACAATGTTCCAGACAATATTGACAACTGTCTTGACACTCCGATTGAAGAGGCTGATTTAGTTGATGAATTTGGCTGCGCTCCATCAGAAAGAGATGCAGACGAAGATGGTATTATTGACGACGAAGACAAATGCCCCGGAACTCCGTTTGAAGAGGCAGTTGATACAGAGGGATGTTCAGACTCTCAAAAAGATTCTGATGATGACGGCATGGATGATGCTTATGAAAAACGCCATAATCTTGATCCTTTTGATCCTTCAGATGCTCAGCAGGATGAAGATGATGACAGCCTTACAAATCTCGAAGAATATAATTACTTCCAGGAAACCGGAAGAGAGATATCACCAAGAAACAAAGATACAGATGAAGATAATTATTCAGACACCGAAGAGATAGCAGACGGCTACAATCCTGTTGATCCTTCATCAAAGCCCGAAGG
>WJKL01000008.1 GCA_014729145.1 Candidatus Woesearchaeota archaeon | reverse complement strand
TTAAATCCAATTTTTGAATTACTAAAATGGAAAAAGAGGGGAATTTTCTAAAATAGATAGGGACACACTAATTTATGGTGCTTCGCACTTTATGTTTTACTTTAAAGAATCGGGAGTTACTCTCAAAAGAATCAGCCCATTTTTTTCATAAGAAGCAACATTTGTCTTAACACTTTCTTCTTGCATATTTCCAATAGGATAAAGCATTTGATGCCAGCAAGTTTGAGGCTTAAATGGAGAAGTATCTAAAGTTACATTTTCTGATAATTTTGCCTTAAACCAGCCAGCAAATCCATTAATTTTTGCTCCTCTTAATCTAAAAGTCAAGTCTTTATCTATCAAAACTTCATCATCTGAATACAAATCAAATTTAGCTAACATTTGTGGCTCTCCAACTAAATATTCAGGCTTTATCTCACACATCACTTGAGAAGCAGAAGAACTTTTTGGAACAAACACAGGTGATAAGTATAACTCAATTTCAGCAGGAATAATTTTTCCATAATCCTTTAACCATTTCTTTCTTGCATCAGCAACATATTTTACAATATTTTCTCCAACTCCCATAAAGCCTAAAGTTTCACTTACAATCACGTCAACAGGCTCTAAGGAATTTGTTGATAACTCTGTTGATTTTCCAAGAAGAAACCTAACTTTAGCATTAGTTACTCTTCTTTTAGCTTCTTCTATAATATTTTGATGGTATTCTATTCCATAAACTCTACTTGCTCCACTTTCAAGAGCTAAAGAAGATAAATAACCCAGACCAAAACCCAAGTCTAAAACAACATCACTATTTTGCACAACTTCTTCCAAAGCAGCTTTAAATGCAGTATTTCTTATTTGATCCTGTAGAATCCATTCATGCAATTTGATATCTTTCCATTTTTCTAAAGAATAACCATCTATTTGTTTCCACATTTTACCAACCTTCACTTTTGTAAACTGCTGCTACAACTGCACAAGCAGGATTATGTTCACATTTAATTTTTTCAATGTGGTAATCAATAGAACTATAATTTCCATTACGATAACTAATTGCAGACTCTAAACTGTCTTTAATCCTTTGTTTAACCTCTTCTTTACTTTTTCCACATTCTTCCATAAAGACTCCGCTTCCGTCTTCTTTAGTTACCCACCCTAATCCTGCATAAGCTTCTTCTCCAATATTTCGAGCAAAGCATTTAGAAAGAACAACATACAATTTGTTTCCAATGTCTCGATTATCTATTTGTAATCTTTTAACTTCAATTCTACTATTTGGAGGAATTACGGAACTTAATGTAATTAGATTATAATCTCCAATTCCTCCATCCCAAAGTGCAGAATCAAAAGCAGATATTTCTGTTTTTCCTATCCCTTTTCCATAAGTTACACTAATTAACATCTTGATTCTCCAACAGAATTACAATTTTTCCACAATCCCTTTTACATATTGATAAAATGGAACAAATAAAGTATGAGTTCTTGCAGAACCGCAATCTTGCAGACCATTAGGATAAACATCTTTTGTTCTTTCATAATCAGCTATTTTTTTATCTAAAATTCCGTTCTGAAATACTGCTTGCCTAAATCCCCATGCTCTCTGTAAAATATTTCCTAAAGAATCTCTTTTAACATTTCCAATAGTGAGTATTCTTTCTGGAAAACTTTCTCCATCTGGCTCTGTAAAATCACAACTTCCTCCATATTGCGTCATCCAAACATTTCCATTATCAGCAATTTGTAATCCACAAACTCCTATACAATATGGTGTTGGCTGTGCTTCCCAATAATTAATACCTGTCTGTTCAGAGCACCAATCAACTAAACTGATTACTTTATCTTTATCAGGAATTTTAAGTGCATTCCAAACTTTTCCTGTTGCCCTTCCACCTTGCTCTAATCTGGCAATTCCAAAGAAGATATTATTATCCCAAGCATATCTGGCAACATCCTTAATTTCTTCAATATTTTCTGTATTGATTGAAGTTAAAGTTGTGACTAAACCAAGACGAGTATATGTTTTTCCATCTCGTTCTGTTGGTTGGTTATAACCTGCTTCTAAAAGAATGTCTAAACCTTTGTATATTTCTCTTGAGCCACCTTTAACACCGAGCATTTTATCAAAAGTCTGTGGTTCTAAAGAATCAAAATGAACTCCTAAACAAACATCATTTTTATATAATTTTTGAGCAATTTCAGGAGTAATTAAAGAAGCATTTGAATACATAAAAGTTTTAAGCCCCGATTCAGAAGCTTTCTCAATCAGTTGTAATGTTGCAGGATCTAAAATTGGTTCTCCATCATGGCATATCTGAAGATATTTTGCACCTAGATTAACAGCCTTTTCAAGCAAAGACACTTTCTCTTCTGGTTTTAATGCTTCTTCGTTTTCTTCGCCTGCATCATAAATGCAATGCGGACAAGCCATATTACAATCTGGAGATGAAGCTATTGAAACAGCTGGAAGCAAATTCTTCCTTCCTTCTTCTGACTGCAAGTAATCTAAAACTTGCCTGTCATCAAACCATACAAATTCTTTCTTTGCCATAGTAACTACTCCATAATGAAGAGTTATGAAATTGCTATAAATAATTTTGTCGTAGTTCAAACTACAAAAGATTTAAATAGAAGTAGCTATACCAATAATATATGCAAGAAGAATTGAAAGAGTTTGGGCTTACAGAAAACGAGATAAAGATATATCTAGCTTTGCTTAAATTAGGAACATCTAATCCTGCTGAAATTGCAGAGAAAACAGGTTTTTCTCGTTCTTATGTTTATGATGCTTTAGAAAGATTATTAGAAAAAGAAATGGTTTCATCTGTTTTAAAGAACAATAAAAAGCATTATGTCGCTACAGATCCAAAAAGATTGCAACAATTGGCAGAACAAAGATTGGAGAAAATTCAAAAAATTATTCCTGCTCTTGAAGATTTACAAAAAGTTTCCAAAGAAGAGATAAAAGTTGAACTTCACAGAGGAACTTATGTCTATAAAACTCTGCTTAGAGATATTACTTCTGTTTTAAAGAATAATGATGAAGTTTTGATTTTCGGCATAGATGATGAGACTTTAATCAAATTAGATCCTCACTACCACACACATCTTAATATTTATTTTAACATATTAAAAAAGAAAAACATAAAAGAGAAAGTCATTGTAAAAAGAGGAGCAAAAATTCTTAAAGAAGCAAAAACGACCTCATATAGATATTTATCAAAAGAGTCAATTGGAAATACTGCTTTTGAAGTATATGATGATAAAGTTGCTATATTTTTGTGGGGAAAACCTAATCATCTAATCCTTATAGAAAATAAAGAGGTGGCTGATTCTTATAGAAAACAATTTGAGATGCTGTGGAATATGGCAAAATCTTAACGCTCCCGATTCTAGATATTTTATTGAGTGTGTCCCTTGATACTTGTTCTTGATTGCTCACTGTGTTCGCTGGATGGAACGAAAATTCCCCTCTAGTCCTTCGGACAGTTAGACTCCCTACGGTCGAATTGATATAGTAATTCAAAAACTCTTCGGAATTTTTTGGCTTTGCCAAAAACCGTCTTGCAGACTATTCCTCGTCACTATCGTGAGTATTTAACAGCGATTAAGTTCAATTGTGTTTAAGTTCTCTCTTCTTTTAGAAAAAGAAGCAAAATGGGGGGAGTTCCAGTCCTTCGGACATATACACTCGCTACGCTCGAAAATTTATTTTATAGAAGGGGGAGTTTTGTCTAAATTGGTTACATATAGAATTTGTAATGATTTTGTAATTGTTTTCCTTTTTCAAGTTCAGATAATACCTGTCCAACTCTTTGAGAGAACCCTAATGTTATCGGTAAATAGGTTGAAAAAGATGTAGTATTCCAATTGAGTTTTGTTAGTCCAAGTATCTCATCACCTATCTCTCTAATTTCCGAATCTCCGATGTGTGTGATGTAAAGGGGAGATGGTATGCTGTGACCTGGATAAGTTCTTATTCTTGGAGTATACCCCGATGTGTATAAGATATAATCTTTGTCACTTAACGTAATAAGTGTTCCCCTAAGAACCGGATAAGAACCAGCTCTCATAAATCTTATTCCTTTATTTCTTTTTGAAAGAGCAACAAAATCCCTTTTCAAACTACCAATTGCTTCTGAAAAACCCTTTATTTCAGCTTCTGAAAATAATGTCTTCTTGTGAATTACTACTCTGATCGGGTTCCTTGACGCTCTCTGCGTATATCTATTAATAGCATCTGCTAAAAGATCTTTTGCTTGTTGTTCAGTCAGATGAGGTTCCTTTGTCTTTTCATCAACATAAACTTCAGTCCCCCTTAGAACAAGTCCATCTCCAGTATGGGTGAAAACTTGTGCCATAGAAGTCTGAATATCTTTGTTAAAGCTCAGTTTGTCTTTATAAAATGATATTCCCACATAACAAGTATCATCTCTAAGCTTGGCAAGTCTCCAAGGCTTTCCATTAGCTTTATAGAATAATGCAGTTGAAAAGTTCCACGCGAATGAAGCTGGCTCCTGTCGAGTATTTTTTTTTGTTGAATCATAATTCAATATAGCATCTGCTGTTGACTCTCTTAAAATTTGTATTGGTCTTGCAGATTTATGACTCATTAGCTTTCCTTTGAGAGCATTCCTAAAATCATAACCCTTGATTCTCTCTTTTTTCTTCTCTTCATCAACAATAATTCCCCATTCTGTCAGAAACTTTTGATTCTGTTTTTTTAATTCGTTTACTTGTTTCTCTAATTCTGTAGGCTTTGGTGTTTTCGCACCCCTTGTTTTTTCTGAAATTCCGCAGTAATCTTCAATATCAGCAGGAAGCGAACATATAAGCACATCTGGCAGATTATCTTCTTCAAGAATCATGTTCAACTTATTGATATACAATTCAACTGCTTTACCGATACGTTCGTTTGAGTCAATCACTTTTTTCAAAGTTTCAATTTCATGTAACGTAATAGTTTGTTCCCAGCTATTGTTCAATTCCAATGAACAATTAAACTTAGATTCTGGAGAGACTCCTGGAAAGTCAGGGTATAACCAATGGTTAGTTACTTTTGCTGGAATTTTTTTCTGTATCTCTGTTAATATTCTCTTAGTTTTTTCAAGTGTACTTCTATCGCCAATAATCCCAATTTTTATCTTATCCAAGTTTGGTGTCTCTGAACTATATCTATAAGGTCCAAAATTAGTAAGCCCTATCCGAGGATCTTTGTCCTCTTCATTCCCCCCAAAGACCAAATCTTTCTCAGGAAGGTGTATCAATTCAAATTTAGCCATCTTCTATTGTATCTCCTTCCTCATCTTCTGGAATTTCCAATCTAAACTCATTTGAAGGCAAGTCATAGAGTATACCCATACTCGCTTTTAAGTCTACAGGGGATTTTGATATAGTCATATAATCTCCAATTTTAATGTCATTCCCTTCACCTATTTGATGAATCCAAAATAATACATTATTTAGGTATAAACTGTTATATTTATTGTAGGATAAACTTGTTATTAACGTCCCTATAACTGGATCGGATAATATCTTTTTACCGTCCTCTGAAATAATAAATGAGGGGAGTATCTTCAGGTAAAATTTATCATTAAAATTTAGGACATCTGCATAAAATGCCACGTGCCAATAGAGATATCTTTTAAGTTTAGGGACATAAAATTTAGTTGCAACTGTCTTATTTGACGCTGCGTATCTGCTCTTCCATTTTTCTTTTCTGGTTACTTCCTCAGCAGGGTAGTACAATTTGTATTTTTTGTCTTCAAGCCATATACCTTTCCTCATTGCATGATGTCTTATCTCTCTGTTTAATATTTCTTTAACTACTCTGAACTTATCAGAATCTTTAATCCATTCACTAAGAGGCTCTTCCTTAATAGTCCCCGGAACAACAAGTTTACTATACGGAGAAGTATTATCAGACAAATTTTCAAATGTTACTAGGTTTCCAGACCAATATTTGAATTTAAAATACCATTCTGGAAATACTTTCTCTTGTTTTAATAAAGCCTTAATTGAAACATTATCATAATCTTTTACTTTGCCATAATACACAGAAACTGGCATTTGTTTTATTTCAAAGAGATTAGAATAGATTGTCTCTTCTACTTCATCTGGTTCGCCGCTCAATAATGATAATCTATAGTTCTCTTTTTTGAGTCTCTTCTCGATTAAAGCTTTCTCTGTACTACTTGGTCTTATACTTTGTGTTCCCCTACGATAGAAGACATCATTTGGATAAAATACGCATTTTTTCTTTCCGTTGACCTCGTACTCTCCTTTTTTACTGGGTATAAGAAGTTTACTTGATGGTGGAACATAAATAACTCCGAATCTGTCAGAAACTGAGTTTATTTTCTGTTTAAAATCATCTTTTGCTTTTGGAAAGTTATCCTTAAAATCTTTTCTAAACTCAGTATAATCAAATGCCAGAGGTTCAATGCTATATGAATCGAATTTAGTTTGTAAATTAGCAGGTTCAAATTCAAAATCTTCTGAAAGTCCTACTGGAACAAATTGATTTTTCTTATGTTCTTCCCATCCCAACAATATCCAGCCACCACCATAGTTCGAAAAAGCAAATATGTCTTTTGCTGTTTCAGGAAAAGCCGAGGATTTGCGTAAATCAATTGTTTTTTTAAAATCTAGAAATGGACTTTCTCGGGTAGAGGTTGTTAAGAAATCAATAACGTAGCCACTAAGTGGTTCAGTTTCCACTTCATTTATTATTATACCTGCTATAGCTTTAGCCATTTTGACTTCACCATTCACCACCCCCTTTTTTGAATCTGAAAATATTTAATCTAACTTCAAAAACTTATCCCCATTAAAATGTATCATGTGATTGGGAATCTCTGAAATCCAAACCTCTGTCTCCCAGGCAATATCATCAACGTGCCTTTTAAATTCCTTGAAGTCTGGAAACGCACTCACAAAAATCTTCCTGTATTTCAGCTTTGAGAAGTATTCTGTCAATTCAAGCTGCCGCTTGTTGGAAACCGGACCATGAGAGGTTACTGCCTCAATTAGATACAGCCTGTTTTTTGTCCTGTCAAGCAAGACAAGATCGGGTAATATGTCATGTTTTCTTATCTCCGTCTTGATCTCTTTTAGCAGTTTCTCATTCAAGTACAGCATCTTGTTTGCAGTATCGCCCACATACAATACTTCCGCATCAGGACAAAAGTGCTTTCTAAAGGCATTTAGTACATCTATTTGAAGCTCATTATGCTTTCCTGATGAAAAGATTATCTCTTTTCCATCCAAGACCAATAATAGCTTATGCTTGCCTCTTTTGACCTTATAGGTAACAACGTTTTGTTCTGTATCTTTTAGAAATTTCTGCAATTCCTTATTCCAGTCTTGAGTTCCGTATGTTCTTAGCAATGCAAGAAGGCTATCAGTAACAGACCATGTTGTATTTGGGCTGTTTGTTGGTCTTGAAGGATCATCAGCATTTCTCTCTACTATTCCGATTTCCCTCTCAAATTGATGCAGTGTTTGCCTTCTTAATGTTTCCCTGCTATTTTCGGCATATTCTTTGTTGTACTCTGATTTGATGAACTGCATCATGTCATGAATACGAATCATTATCTTTTTAGCATCTTTCCACTTATCTTTTTCCTTTAAAGAAACCAAAGATAACAATACCAAAGCAGACCTTTCATTCCTCTGCTTTTTTGGAGCATTTAACTGCTCAAGAATATCCAATGCTTCGTTTATTTTTTCCATTTTTATGCGTATAACGGTTTCATAACCTTCTTATCAAAAGTTTTCCTCTGGATTTCTTTTGCCTTTGTGCTAAGTATCTCCTTAACTTCAATATCATCTTTGCCGAATAGCTCTAACTGTTCCAATGAAGGGAAAGGCAAAGCATAAACCTCGCTGGCATTTACCTGAGTATGCCCGTTTAATATCCTAAAATATAAATCAACTATTGGCAATCCTAAATATTTAGCGATGCCCTTTACCTGATTCTTGCTTAATTCATTTTCTTCCCTATACACATAGTTGACCATGTTATCTAGTGCAAAATATCCATACCTCTTAAAATCATCCTTGAATATGCAGGCGGTCACAAATCTCTTTTTTTGTTCTTTTGCTGTAAACCTCTTTATGGCAACGTAATTACCAGCTTCAAGCAGCAACCATCTTGATTCATCAGTATTCCTTATTGCTAAAGGCTTGTTCTTGTAAGAAGCAGGCCAGGAGATTCTTCCATTTTTTATGTTATGCATCCAGAGCAAAGGAATAGAATCTTTTGTTATTGTTGATTGCAGGTGCTTTTTATTTCTAAATGCTACAACCTTGCCAGTAGATATTTTTATCCCAAGCCTGTAAAAGTTGTAGGGTAGCTTGTCCAGCTCTCTAATTACTCTTAATTCTTCGCGGGTTGATGGAATCCTGAAAAATATGTGCCCGTTAGATTTATAGACCACATCATTTTTAGAGACTTTAATCGTTTCCAAATTAGAGAAATCTCCATTGTAGGTCTTGGATATTTTGATATTATCCACAGGATTTTTTGTAAATTTTGTTATAATATTCTCTTGCAATACTTTTTGTTCGGAAAACAATTCTTTTCTTGAATCAAATAGATGTATGTTTTCAATATTTACCTTTCCAATTAGCCATTTTCTGAATTTGTTATAATATAATCCGGAGCAGAAACTCCTAGGCGTAATAAAAATCATCTCCCCCTCTGGGGATAGCAATTTTGCTGAAATTGCCATGAAGAGGAAATAGATATTTGGCTGACCTGAAATTATATCCTTAAATTTTCTCAATGGAAGATCTCTTTTATTTAATTTGAAATAAGGAGGATTGGATATTACTACATCAAATAAAGTCTTGCTTTCTCCATCGTAGTTGTTAAGGTTTGAAGTTAATGATCCAGAATTTGATTTAACAAAATCTTCTTCAACAATCTCATATTCAAAAGAAATCTCTTTAGACAAATCTTTTTTTATCTCTTGTAAGAATAGTTTTAAGTACGGCAAAACCTGCTTATCAGTTTCATAGCATACAAGATTGATATTTTTTACTTTATCTTTGGATTTTAGATCTTCTATAATGGCAGCAGACAAGATGCCAACCCCTGCCCCCGGATCAAGAATTGACACAGAGGTTTTATTGGTATTGCTTAGTCCTGCCATGAAATCAGCAGTTAAAGGTGGTGTGAAGAATTGACCTATTCCTTTTTTTCTTGATTTGGTGCTCTCCTTATTACATTCACTAGCTAATCTGTTTGCAAATTCAGCAATGCTCTCTTTTTCAAGTTTTGATATTCTTTTCATGCCTAACTCCATTTGATTTTTTTAGCTTCTCAAATATAGCAGTGTTTACAAATGTTGATAGATTGGGATAACTATATTGGTTGTCCTCTTTAGAAATGTATTCTAACACTTCTTTTTTCAATTTATCATCTATTCTTACTACGCCCATGTTCACACCTGTTACTGAGTGTTACTTAGTGTAACTGATATATAAAGCTTACGCGCACCTGTCCAGTGTCCAGTGCGACAAAACTCCACTCGATACTTGTTCTCTATGGCACTCCGTGCTTGAAAGAACGGAACTCCCCCCAGTCCTACGGACAGTTACACTCGCTACGCTCGAATTGATTGGAACTTAAACACAACTCTGCGGACGCAGGTTTCCCACACTTACGTATGGGAAACGAACTTAACAAGGATTAAATACAATCGCCAGCATTATTTATAGAAAGGGGTCAGCACAGCACAAAATCAAAATGTTTATATATTCTGCTAGACAATTGCTATAATACATGAAACGTAATATAATTATAGGAATTTTACTTATTGCATTAGTGG
>WJKL01000053.1 GCA_014729145.1 Candidatus Woesearchaeota archaeon | reverse complement strand
CTCCATATCAATAAAAGGAATATTGATTGTAGAATAAGTATACATTTTAGCTTTTTTAACATCACTATAATGTAACTTTTTATCTATTCCTTTAAACAACTTTTTAGGAATAAACAAACCTACTTTTTTTCCATCTCCTAGCCTGCCAATTAACTCAGCAATTGGCCTTTTTAACAATATAGTTGGGTTAATATAACAAACTTTTTCCATACCCAAAAAAATAGTCAGAACTTTATAAAGATTTGGAAATACTTAATACATGTTTTTTTTCATTTTTCTCCTTCTTCTCTATTGCTATCTTCCTTACTAAAGATGTTATTGTTCTGTCTATTCTTTGCAGTTTAAGATATATCTTAAACATAAGATAAAACAACAAGACAATGCTGCCGTAAACAGCTATATCTACACCCCTTCCAACACCCAATAACCTAGCCAAAAGACTGGTTGTCCATGGCAGTATAGAAACTACTATAATCAAAGCCCATATTATACTCCAAAATACAAATGAAGAGGTCTTTAATTTCCCTTGTTTAAACTTTTGCACAGTTTTAACTAACAAAAACAATGCAAAAACCACGCCCAATACTTGTATTAACTGCATTTTAATCTACTATTTTTTTAATCATCATCTTTAAAAATATCTTCAAAGCATTCCATGAACTCTGCCCTTTTTTCTTTGAATAATCTGTATATCTTATGACTACAGGAATCTCCTTATATCTTAATTTCTTTTTCTTTATCTCTTCTAATATCTCAGAAGCATGCTCCATCCTGTTTGATTTTATCTCTATTTTCTTGGCAGCTTTCCTGTTCATAGCCCTTAGACCATTATGTACATCTGTAAGTTTAATCCCATACATCGCTCTTATAACATATATACCGCATTTAAGCACTACTTTCTTGTATAAAGGCACATTAGACCTGTTATCCAAAAATCTGCTTCCAAGACAGATATCTGCTTCCCCTTTTTTTATTGGTTTAATCAAGCTTTCAATATCTTCAGCTCTGTGCTGTCCATCTGCATCAAATGTAATTATAATATCTGCATCTTTCTTTAATGAATAATCTATTCCTGTCTTAATAGCAGCTCCCTGCCCTCTGTTTACAATATGATTGAGCACAACTGCTCCCTGCTTCAAAGCAATCTTGGATGTATTATCTTTACTGCAGTCATCCACTACAATAATATTTTCATAATTATGTTCTTTAAGATCAGAAATAACCCTTTTAATTACTTTTTCTTCATTATAAGCAGGAATTACAATAAATTTTTTCATTTTTATATAAAAAGTTTCATTATTTATAAAGCTTTTTTTAAGAAGTAGAATTTATCAGATTATCTGTTGAATTTGTTTGGATTTCAAGATTTTGAACTATTTCTTCTTTTTCATCACCATCAAATATATTGTTTTTACTATTTCCATCCCAATCTAATTTCCAAACATATATCTGGCCTCCGCTAATCTGTTTTCTTTCACTAAAAAGATCAAAATACTTTGAACTATGGCCTTGTAGATAGAAAAGTTTTGTAAAAGTAGATTCAACCAATGCCTCATCCATCAAAACCATCTTATAATTTCCGTTTCCTATAGGAACAAATACAGCCCCTAATTCAACATTGTTGTTAGTGGTTAATATCTGACCTTCAAATTCCTTAACTAAAATATCTTCCTTTTCAGGAATAGCTATCTTTTTGGGATATATCTTGCCTTCAGAAGAATCAATCCATGCTTCATCATTTTTCAAATCTAATTTTATTCCATTGTTGCATACAACCAATCCTTCCTCCCCTTCTGCACATCTTCCTTCTCCAGCATAGCTTGGCCATGGCGCAATCCATGAATCAGCCTGTCTTGTTGAAGTTATTGCCTGCACATCATAATAATATTCTTCTGCTTTTTCTTCTGAATAATTAAATTTATTCTTAATAATCTCAACCCCTTTTTCACTATCTTTTACTTTTCTTAATTTATTGTAGATATAAGCTCTTTCAAAATCCCAGCTTCCAAAATGAGCCCATACCCCTGATTTTCCAACCATATCTTCTGAAGTTATATAATAATTTTCAGGAGGCTCACAATGTGTATATTGAATAACATCTTCTACCTCTTCTATATAATCCCTCAAATATTCTTTTGCATCTTTTTCATTCATAACAATAATTTCATTTAATATCTCAATTGATTTTAGAGTATCATTCAATATTTCATCTAAAGCCCAAAAAGCATTGTTGTTTCCACAATCCACCATTCTTAATATTCCCATAGTTTTTTCTTCATCATTTTCTAATAAGCTTTTTCCAATCCAGTGAGCCATATGTTTATCCTGCCCTGCTCCGTCAAAAGTAACTTTTCTGTCTGCTAAGGTAATAAACCAATGTCCAAAATCCCACCAGCTGTTGATTATAGCATCTTCACTTGATTCTTCTTTGATTTCAATTAAAGTACCATACCATGCATCATTCATACTTGGAATCTCATTCTTTGCAGTTTTATTTGCTGAAGAGATAGGTCCAGCCAATAACAACAAAAGAACCAATATTAAAACAATATTGATTACCTTTTTAGGTATTTTCATCTCATTGTTTACCCATTTTGAAGCAGATTGATAGATTATTCCTGCTCCTGCTCCAAAAGCAATTGAAAAAGCAGGAACTAATAAAAGCACAAATCTTACTCCTTGTGTTGAAGCATATATTGTTCCTATAAACCAGACTGCCAACAAAGTAAATTGTTTAACATACCTCTCCCCTGTTTTATCTTTTTTAGTTAATACTAGAAGCAACCCTAATAAAGAAAAAGCAAACAAAAACTTCCCTCCAATTTGATTGGCTATTGTTTTAATAGACGCTGCATTTAATTCAGCAACTGTTGTTCTAATATTGGGCCATATTGATGTTACTCCCACTGTCTTCAGCCCAGTCATTATTTTTATTGGTTTATTAAAAAATCCTTCATAAAACCCACTAAAATCTTTAAACAAACTTATAAATAAACCTGAAAATAAAATAAAAACAATTAATATTATCAATGTATTTTTAACCTTTGGCTGTTTGAATAATTTCAACCAATTTTCTTTGATCTTATTTCTATTAATAAATATACCATATATTAAATAAATACCAATTGCCCCTAATATAGCATCAAAAATATACCACCACCCAGACCAAGCAAAAGCAAACAATCCAATAGACAACCCTGATAAACAAGTCAAACCAATCTTCTTTTTCCAGTTTTCTGCTTCAAAAGCCTCTAAAAACAGCCATACCGCTAACAAAGGAAATAAAACATTATAAGCATCTGTATCTGAGAATCCTCCAGCTGTTCTTCCTAAAAAAGCAGAATTTACTGCAACCATCATTCCAGCAAAAAATCCTCCAACATTACCCCCAATTCTTTTTCCGATAAAAAAAGCAGGAAGTACAGCCAATGCTGAAATAATAACAGGAACCAAAAACATAACACCCATCAAAGAAACATCTTTATTAAAAATACTTATAAATTTATACAGATAAGCTGAAAAATAGCTATGGAAACTCATTGAAGAAGGAGATCCAATCGGAGCCATTCTTTGTCCATCCCAATCTTGTTTTTTATTAAAATTAATATTAGACCCTCTGCCTTCATAATATAATTCAATATCTTCACTAACTCCATATTCTCCTCCAACATAAGTTGTTCCTGCCTGTCCATCCTCTATATAATGCCTGACATGCCTCATATAATAATATGGATCAATAGCCAGAAGATATGTATTTCCATCTTCATCTTTCATCCTTTCCTTAAAACTTTCAGCAGTAGCTTCAATCTCTTTCTCTAATCTATTTTCATTCTCATTCAAAAATTCGATAAACTGGTTTTGAATTAAACTTTGCTTATTAGCATCAGGTAGATTAGGATACTGTTTGTCTATATCATTCTTTATCTGATTTTTATAAAAATTATAAACACTGTTTTCAGCCCATTCTTCAGTTACAGGCAGATCAGATGGATACATTCTAAAGAACACAGAAAAAAATACCGCAATCAATATTAATAATACAGGAATTGCCCATTTATTTCCCTTAAAAAAACCAAATACCTTCTTAATATCAAATGAAATTTCTTCTTCAACTTTTTCAACTTTCTCTTCCTCTTTCTCTATCTTTTTCTCTTCTCTTTCTTCTTGTTTCTTGATTTCCTCTTCCTTTTCTTCCAGATCTTTTATCTTTTTCTTTTCTTTCTCAATTACTTCCTCACTGTCTTCTAATTTCTTCAATCGTTTTTCCTCTTCAATCTCTTCTTTTTTCAGTTCTTTTATCTTGATTTTCTCCTCATCAATCTCTTCTTCAACCTTCTTCTCAGCATTCTCAGCTTTAGAACTAGCTTTTTTTCTTTTAAAAAATTTCTTTATCTTGCTCAGATCGATTGAGATTTCTTCATCATCTTCCATTTTTTTGAGGAAATTAACTTAATTTATAAATTTTGTTGTATATTTTACAATAGAAGGTTTTTTCAGCAAAATTCCTAATATTAATTTTACTGGATTATCTCTGCTGTATTTATTCAAAACTCTTTTAACCTTCTTATTATCAATGATTTCAATCAGTCTATTATAATCTTTGTCTGTAAATTTATTTAATATCTTTCTAATCTTTAGATGGATCTTTAACTCTCTGTTCAGTTTTCTTAACCTTTTCCTGTAATCTTTTCCATTAATCAAACAATCAGTTAATATCTTTGCTGCTCTTAATCCAGGCACTATCCCGCCTCCTGTAGTTGCCTTCACTTGACCAGCAGCATCTCCAATCAAAAAAACATCCTTTCTTTTTACCATTTGATTCTTATCATAAACAGGGATCAACCCTCCTTGATATTCTATGATATCGCTTTCTTCAACCTTCTTAATCTTTAAAAATTCTCTAAATTTCTTTTTTGCATTTTTCTTAGAAGCAATTCCTACTCTTGCAATATTTTCTGATTCTGGAACAACCCACCCAAAAAAATCATCACAAACACTCCCCAAATAAACTTCATACTTTTTTCTATCATATTTTCCTTTAACTCTTGCCTGTATTCCCAGATAGAATTTTCTTTTATCAAACATGGCATTTGCTTTAGAAACATCAGATAAAACACCATCCGCCCCTATTATATATTCTGCTTTAACTGTCTTTATCTTGTTGTTTTTATCAGCAAATACAGCCTTCTTCCCTTTTATACCTAAAAACTTATGCTCCAGACATATTTTTGCTCCATATTCTTTAGCTTTTTCAGCCAAATACTTGTCAAACTTCTCCCTATCTAGAACTATATCATCAGTTGGAATCTCTACTTTATTATTCTTAGAATAAACCCTTATTTTTTCTACTTTATTGACAATAAACTTATCTTTAAGCTTTATTATATTCTCTATATCTTTTGTTACAATCCCTGTACACTGCACAGGCCTGCCTATACAGCTGTGTTCTTCATAGATAGATACTTCTTTACCTGCTTTAGCTAATAATCCCCCTAAAAAACAGCCTGTTGGCCCTGCTCCAATTATAATGATCATTTTATCCCCTTATTTGATTAAGTAAATTCAAGACAATCTGTGCCTTTGAATTTAATCTTTGTTGAATATTCCTGCAACTGAGGATCAATATAAATTTAAAAGAAAAAGATAAAAAAAATAAAAAAATACTACATTTAGTAGTAAGTTTCTTCTTGTAGTTCTTCGTCGTTTCCTTTTAGTCTGTTAAAACCAACAATTAAGCCGATTACAACCAAAAGTACAACTAAAACAACTAATGCAGCTTCTAGGCCTTTCTTAGCTTTATCCCAGCCATTGCTTCCAGCTTCAACATTTGCATTAAGAGTGATCTCTTTAACTGTCTCGTCTCCACTGTTAATAGTTAGTCCAAAGCTTTGTGCTCCTTCGCTAGCATCTTCGTTAGCTGAAACATACACATAAACAACTTTTGTTTCACCAGCACTTAAAACAGCTACATTTGGACTGATTTTGATATCTGCCCAATCTCCTGCTTCAGCACTTATTGTGTATGTGTTTGCTGAATTTCCAGTGTTGCTTATTGTCAATGGATAAACAGCTCCTGTTTCACCTGCTGTTACTGTCTGAGCTTCTGCACTTACAGCGATAACTGTCTTGTCTTCGTCTAATCCGCAGACATCTCCTTCAACAACATTGATCAAGAAATTTTCAGATATTTCTTCATCTCCTTCGTCAAATTCAACAGTTACTGTTGCTGTATATTCGCCAGCTTCAGCACATTCAGGTATTCTCATCCAAAGATCTTCGCTAGTTACAGAGTCTTCTTCCTCAACTTCATCAACATAGTCAGAAACGCTGATTCCAAGTTCAGGAATGCTTACTCTAACCTTAACATCTTCTTCTGTCTCTTCTCCCATGTTTTTCATTCTTACTCTTGTGTACAATGCTCTTCCAGCCTTAACCTGGTTTTCAGGATCAAAGATAACATCTTTGATATTCATCAGATTCTTTGCTGGTTTAACTCTGATTATAGTTGTATATTCTATCTCTTCATCAGAGTTTCTGTCACTTACTTCGATTCTCAAAGCATACTCTTCATCTTCAACTTCCATTCTTTCTGGTAAGCTGATTAAAAGAGTCTCATATCTGGTATCTCCAGCATCCATTGAGAATTCTTCTGTCTTGTCTGTTGCTTCTTCACTGTCATGGTCTGTCTCTATTGTAGCTTCTACTTTAAGAGTATCAGAGTCTTCCAGAGCTTCAAGTTTAACTTCAACCTCTAGTTCTTCTGTTCCTCTCTCTATAGCTAGGTTATCGCCATCTTCAACAACTTTGCCGTCAACGTAAACCTTTTCGATTGAAACAGGTACGCTATCCGCATTTGCTATTCCGGAGATAGCGAACAAGCCTATTAGCATTATTGCCAATACACTTAGTATTTTTGCTTTCATTTTTTGTATCCCTCCGTATACGGTTTTTATCTAAATTTGAGTTATCTACCCACCCCTTACTTATAAAGTATAATTTAAACCCTTTATAAACCTTTTGGTTTTTAGTATATAAGAGTAACAACACTATTTAACTACTTTTAAATAACTGTTATTTCCCTGTATATTACCCTTCTCATATCATCATTGCTAAAGCTTAGCTTTACTGTATATGTTCCCTGCTCTGCATATTCTGGTATTCTTAGCTGCAGGTTCTTTGAAGTTTCATCCCCATCATTTAAATCAAATGAACCGCTCATATCTCTTATCGCTAATTCCTGAACACTTGCAATTATCTTAATATTTTCTAGATCATTTGCTCCAATATTCTCTACATTTGTCCTTATCCTTACTATCTCTCCTGCTGGCATATACTCCTTGCTGCTTATCTTTGCTCTTACTGCAAGTTTGTTGTCTATAATTATTTCTTCACCATCATCATCTTCATCATCTTCAACATTTATTGTATAAACTTGGCTGTCACTTCCTCCATTGCCGTCTTCCACTGTAACCGTAACATCATATTCTCCCTCTTCTTCAGGTCTCCATTCTATTAATCCTGTTGCTGAATCAACAGTCATTTCTTCTGGTGATTCTGTAAGTGAATATGTTAAAGTATCATTATCTACATCTTCAGCATCAACATCATAATTATATCTCACTCCAACATCAGCCTCAGTTACAGGCCTTGATGTTATCACAGGATCATTATTTTCATCATCATCATCTTCATCAATTACTTCAATATTAACTCTGTCTGTATCAGTTTTTCCGTCATCATCAGTTACAGTTAAGCTGATAGTATAAACTCCTTCATCTGTATAAGCATGTTCTTCAGTAGCGCTGTTTCCAGAGTTCCCATCTCCAAAATCCCATTCATAGCTTACAATCTCTCCGTCTGGGTCATAAGATCTACTTCCATCAAATATTATGTTTTCATTGATCTCTGCAGAATGGACTATTCCTATATTTGCAACTGGTGGAAACTCGTCAGGAATGTCAGGATCATCTTCATCTCCTACAGGCCCGTCAAATGGCCCAGGTCCTGGTCCTTCATCATCAATAGGTATAAAATCATCATCTCCATTAAAATTATAGTTGTCATCAATCCAATCAGTAGTATCACTATCCCAATCATCAGTAGTATCACTATCCCAATCATCAGTAGTATCACTATCCCAATCATCAGTAGTATCACTATCCCAATCATCAGTAGTATCACTATCCCAGTCATCTACCTCTCCATTTGGAATGATAGAATCCCAGCTTCCCATAAATCCTGCAGCTATAGAACTAATCAGACAAACTGCCATGATTATTGCTAGGATTATTTTTTTCATTTTCTTCCCTTGTTTTTTAATTGTTTAAGATAAAAAAACAAAAACAAAATTTTTATTCTTTCTTAGCTAGAGTTTTTAGATATCCTTCCATCAATTTTCTTGTTGGTTCCCCAATTACAGTTGAAGTTGCTGAAATCATCTCATAATTTCCATTATTACCGTCTTTAAGATTTGAAAGATATTTTTTATTAAAGTCTCTTGATTCTGAAGTATATTCTCCTTTTTCAGAAAGTTTAACAAGTTCTTCAAATGTTATAGTTATTCCAGGCATATCTCTTGTTCTGCGTACTTCAGGCATCTCTTCAAGACTATTTTCAAGTATTGCTTTGTAATCTTTCTCTTCTAAAGCTTCTTTTAAATCTTTTAATTTCACTCCATTGATTGATATTCTGTTTCCTTTCTCTGATCCAATTCCTTCTTCTTTTCCATCATAATTAAGATGTATCATTATTCCTAATTCTACTTCTGCATTCTGATAGAAATCTTTTTCTAATGAAGTATACAAATTTTTCATATTGTCTATGTATTTTTGTGCATCTTCATTTACAATACCATCTGCAATTGAAGGATGTCCTTTGATTTCATCAATTCTTTCTTTGATGGATTTTAATGCATCTTCAGTGATATATCCTTCTTTTACATAATCATTGATTGTAAATACTATATCTTTGTATCCTGCTTCTGCGATAAGTTTTTCTATATTGCTTTCAGTTTCATCAACCTTTGCTTTTGTTTCTGTTTTTTCTTCATTAATCTCTTTTGTAACTGCTGGTTTGTTAATTTTTTTTCCTTCTTCACCATTTCCAGCATACATTAAAGCAGCTGCAGCAGTTAATCCTACAAGTGTGGCACTGCCAGCCCATCCTAAAATTTTTTTATTGACCATTTTTTATCTCCTCCAAATTAAAATTTTCTTCTGTAAAGAGCTTTGAATCTTCCCCCAATACCTTCTTCGTCTTGGTAGAATCCTTCTAATCCAATGCCCCAATGATTATTGAATATTTTTGTGAATCTGACCTCTAGTCCAAGATGATTTTCTGTTTTTTCGTCAAATCCCTTTTCATTTTCATTGTATATTCCAACTAACAGATCATAATCTTCTCCTAGATATCCCCCATATACAGAAATTATATCTTTTCTTGAATCTCCTATTGATTCATGGTCTGTTTTAAGCTGATCAAAATCAATACCTCCATAAAAATCATTAAAAAAATGTTTGAATCCTAATGTAAGTGCGCTTTCTTTGTAGTCTTTATCTCCGCCATATTCAAATTCTCCATCACCTTGATTATAGCTTGCATACCCTTTCCAGTCATTTCCTATAAATTTAGCGCCAAGCCCCCATTTGTCAACCTCTACATTATCTATTGGATAATTGTCAAAGTCTGTTGTGCCTTGTCCTAATTTTAATGAAGTATTTATCTTTCCCCAGTCACATTCAAAAATATGATAACCAGAAACTTGATATCCTTTTTCATTAAAATCAACTTTTCCTAAGCTTTCAGTATCTTGTGTTCCTCTTGTATTATATGCAAAAAAACCAAGTGGTCTGCTGCTTATTTTAGCAGAAGCATTCAAAGCATTGTAATCTTCTGCTCCAACTGCTTGTACTTTAGCTAAAAGATCAAAACCATCTGTAAAAAAGTCAGGTGATTCTGCTTCCTGCATTGTTTCTCTTTGAGCTGGCCCTTCAGCATGGACACTTTCATTTGCCAAAAATGGAAGCCAAGCAGGTGCTGTAATTAATGCATACCTTCCAATATTCTTTGTTGTATCTTTTACTGTAGAACATGACTTTTTTACCAAATCTGTTAATTTATTTTTCATTTTTACTGCCTCATGAGTTGTAATTACTACATGGTAGTAGTGGTTATATATAAACCTTACGGTTTTTTGAGCATTATCAAATAGTAAATCTATCAAGAACCCTTTTTTTGGATATCAACCTTCTCTAAATCTGTTTTTTATAAATTTTTTCAAAATATATTTAATCCAAAGAAAAAATGGGGATGCTGGGATTCGAACCCAGATCTGGTGGTGTATCCCATGACGTATAATTCATCGTCTTTCGACTCATCGCTCCATGACTGGAGCCACCCACTGTAGTGAATTAAATCATTTCTAGCCAGGTTATACTACATCCCCTTATGGTAAGTAAATTTATATACTATTTATAAATATTCCTACTATATGATAAAAATAGATGCAAGCCATGGAGAAGGCGGAGGACAGATAATCAGGACAGCTTTGGCATTATCAACCATAACTGGGAAGCCGTTTGAGGCAAAAAATATAAGACACGGAAGAAAGGTTTCAGGTTTAAAAGCGCAGCATATCAAATGTGTAGATTCCCTTGAAAAACTGGCAGACGCAAAATCTAGATATAATATTATAGGCTCAGAGATACTAAATTTCACTCCTGGAAAGATTAAACCTCAGACATTAACTATTGATATAGGAACAGCAGGTTCTATATCTCTTCTGCTTCAGTCTCTTCTGCTTCCATGCATATTAGCAGATGATAAAATAATATTAAAGATAAAAGGGGGAACCTCTGGAAAATGGGCAATGCCTTATGATTTCTTGGCTAATGTTTTAATACCTCAGATAAAAAAATTCACAGAATCTATAGATATAAAACTTGAAAAAAGAGGATACTATCCAAAAGGCGGAGGAAAGATAATCCTGAAGATAAAACCTCTCGAAAAGAAGGAATTTCCAAAATTTAACAGGCTGGATCAGGAAAATCTGATAAAGATAAAAGGAATATCTCATGCCTCTAAAAAACTTCAGCATGCAGAGGTTGCTGAAAGAACAGCAAAGTCAGCAAAAGTTTTGCTTTCAAGATTCGATGTCCCTATTGATATAAGGGCAGAATACGCAGATACCTTGTCTCCTGGATCAGGGATTGCTTTATGGGCAGTATTCTCCAAAGATAAAGATGAGATTGATGTAAAAGACCCCATTATATTGGGAGCAGATGCATTAGGAGAAAAAGGAAAAAAATCAGAAAAAGTAGGCAGAGAAGCTGCAAACAAATTGATCAAAGAGATAGAATCAGATGCTCCGGTTGATCATCACACTGCAGACAATCTGATACCTTTTCTTGCTTTAGCAGGCGGGAAAATAAAAGTTTCAAAGATAACAAACCACACAAAGACAAATATTTGGGTCTGCGAGCAGTTCCTCGATAAAAAATTCAATCTAGACGAAAAAAATAACATAATTTCTGTCTAACCTTTAGAAACAGGGCACTGTCAACTTTGTTGTGCAAGTCAAGACCGTCTGTGCCATCAATGTCATTCAATGCATAGCATTGATGGCATGGCCAGACGAAGATTTTGTGAGCATTTTTTTTAGCGAGCAAAATTGGAGTAGAGCTTGATCTTGCACAACTCAACAGAGTTGACTTAGCCTAGAAACAGTAACATTTTTAAATATCTTATTAACATTACATCTTACTATGGAAAAATTAACATGCAATTCATGCAAGAAAAGAATAACAAATAAACCAGGTTCAGCTACATTCAAATGTCCTGCATGCGGAAAATCCACAATTGTCCGTTGCAAGCACTGCAGAGAAATCGTTGCAAAATATACCTGCCCTGAATGCGGTTTTACAGGACCTAATTAAAGAGGTAATATAAAATGGCAAACGTTGTTGTAACATTAAAGATAATGCCTGGGTCTCCTGAAGAAGATCTCAACAAGATAGAGGCCGATGCAAAAAAGAAGATCATTGATTTTGCAGGAGAAGGAGAGGTAAAATCAGAAAAAGTACCAGTAGCATTCGGCTTAAAATCATTGAAGATAATATTTGTTATGCCTGAGGACAAAGGCTCTACAGAACCAATAGAAGATGCAGTCGGAGACATCAAAGGGGTCCAGTCAGTGGAAGTTTCTGATGTCAGGAGAGCTGTTGGTTAGAGAAAATATATTAGATAATATAAACCATTATTTAGAATTTTTTTTGTTCATCTCTTTCTTCAGATAACATTTTTCAGCAAAAGCAGCTATTTCAGCTTCCAGGTTGGGAAGCTCAGATTCTCCAAAAACAGCATCCATAAAAGGTATTATCTTTTCGTTCTTTGTTTTTGCCTTCAATCTTCTGTTCTGTATTATAGATTGAATCTTTGAGGTTGCAAGTGTTTCCTGCATGCATCCAAAAGGTCCGACATGATATATTCCGCAGATATCTTTTAGTTTTCCTTTAGAAAAAAGATATGTCTCGCTGATAGACAGGACGCTTTCTCCGCCAACCCTTTTTTCATAGATAAGTTCTTTCTGGGCATTATTTATCATTGATTTTGGGTCATGAGGTTTTCTTCCCTCTAAAAAATTTGAAACAGGAGCATATAATCTTTCATTCAACCTTTTCATATACTTGCCTTTCAGGACAGAAGCAATATATCCTTTCCAGTCATTTCTTTCTTTATATTTTTCTATGCTGTCTTTGTTTACATATTCAAGCCACTGGCTGGGCATCCCAAGTATAACCTCTAACCCATATTTTTCAAGAAGCCTTATAGATGCCTGATTTGCCATCTCATGACACCTTACAAATATTTCCCCGTTCATCACAACTACAGGCTTTCTTTCTATGCTTTTGTCTGTTATATTTTCAAAAATTTCTGCAGCTTTTTTCATGAATTTCCTCAGCTCTTTTGTTTT
>WJKL01000052.1 GCA_014729145.1 Candidatus Woesearchaeota archaeon | reverse complement strand
GTTAAAACAAATTTATTATTATATTATCAAAAAAGGCAAAGTACGCATAGCTTACTGGTCTTTTAATACTAAAAAGGTGATACAATGAAATTATTATCTTCTAAAAAAGCACAGCTGGGAATAATAGAGATGAAGTTTGCAATTATCGGACTTGTCATAGGCATAATCTTGACATTAGCGATCATATTCCTGGCAAACAAGACAGGGATTATTCCTTTTAAACTGGCATTCCTGTGTCCTTAAAAAAATATTTATTTTATTTTTTCTATAATCAATAAATTTAAGAAATTAAAAATGATTAACCTACACTAATATTCTCAAAATTAGCTCTTTGTTCTCTTTCTTTTTTCTCTATATCTTCGATTGCTTTATCCAGATCTTTTTTAAAGTCTTTTCTTTCATCTATTCTTTGTTTTCTGATTAATGCTCTCATCCCATTTATGAATTCATCAATTGATTCAAGATTGTGTTCATTGTTTTCCTGTATTTTGATCGCTTCAATAATATCTCTATAAGCATCATCGAATTTTTTAAGTCTTAAGTTTGTTTTGGTTTCTTCTACCTTGTCCCTTATCTTTTTCTTGTTATCATCCATCTCTTTAAGCAAGTCCTTCATCTGTTTTAATTGTACATATTGCCCTTCTCCATATTCTTTGAGTTCATTTAAGTCTTTTTCAAAATCCTTGAAAGATTTATATTCTTCTTCGTCTTTATTTTTTAATTTTTCCAATCCTTCAAGTGCGTCACCTATAAAAGTTTCCTGTCCTGCTATCCACCTTTGAAGTTCATTCAATGTGTCATCAAAATCCTCATGGATATTTTCAATATCATCAAAAACAGGAAATGTTCTGTCAATATTCTCTAATACAGTCTTTGTATATTCTGGGTGTGTTCTGGAATAATCAATTCCATCCCTTAATATTCCCAGATCTTTGGATATTTCTTTTGTGGTTTTTTCAGCGTCTCCGCTTATATTTTCCAGTTTTCTTCCAAGATTCCTTTCTTTTGACTGGAAGGGAAGTACTTTTGAAACTGCATCTGTGAATGTAGGGAAGAATTTCTTGGCTGTTCCTTCCAATTCACCAACATCTCTTGAGCCTAAAGGTGATTTTCCAACAAAGAAAATAGCAATTATGTGGTATATCATCAATATTTCACATACAGCAAATGCTATTCCTGTCCATGGTGTATAACTAAAAATATCCCATTTTGCCTTAATACTTGTATCCATCGCTTTCAGGCTGATTAATATCAGATAAAATAAAATTGCATCTACAACATGATATATTCTGGGATGTTCTTCTCCTATGGCTCCTTTAAGTTTCCTTGTAAAAAGATATATCCCTAATACTGGAAGACCTAACAGAACAACTATAAAAATAGAAGCATATGTTTGCACAAGCTGCCTGATAAAATCTGCAGGAATCACTAAGATTGTCAGTATTGAGATAGCCACAGATATCATAGCAGCATATTTATTCTGTCCAGATTCCTTAAATAGAAATGTCCTTGTTGAATAGTATAAGAGGGTGAATAAAACTATCCATAATAAAAATTTTGCCCAGAATGTAGCAGCATTTTCTCCGCCAACATTTGAAAGATCGATAAATGCTATCCATCCCAAAACCCTGTAAAAAGCTTCTCCTATATTTCCTTCCTGAGCATAAACAATACTTGAGAGAAAAATCGATATAATTGGCAAAGTTAATAGCTTTTTTTTCATCTAAACACCTTTTTAATACTATTTCAGCTTAAATGGTATTTAAATATTTCTATTCTAAGAAATAATCTTGCTGAATAATGATCTATTCAATCTTAACTTTGCTTCCTACAGACTGCCCTGGCATGCCTGTCTCAAAAATAGCTCTTACAGCTCCAGAGTTGCCATGAGCTGTTTTGATCTCTCCTTTTATCTCTTTTTTAGCTGGAGAAACCCAGGTTACTTTTTTTCCTACAAGTTCCTGTGCTTTTTCCTTGTCGTCTATCCCGCTGACTTTTATTATCATGTGGTCGGGATATTGGTGATGTCTTGCACTTCTAAAATTTATTATTGTTCCTTGCATAAATAAAAAGAAAAAGAACTCCTTTAAAAAGGTTACTAATTAAAAATAGATTATTGAAGCATCAATCAAGCTGTTTATTCTCCAATACTCTTTTTATCTCTTCAATATCTTTTGCTCTTGTGACTTCTTTTTCATCTTTATCAAAGAAGATAACTGTGGGCATGTTGCTTACTTTTAGTTCTCTTGCTTTTTCCAGGCCTTCTGGTGTTGCACAGTCAACCCATTCTTTTTCTATGTCCTTGTCCTCCATGAACTCTTTTATCTTAGGGCATTTTGGACACATTGGTGTGTAAAACAACATATATTTTTTAATTGCCATGATTGATCATCCCCCTATAAGATAAAGAAAAAAAGAATAAATAAAAAGTTTATGTTTCAACCTTTATGGGTTTCTCGATTGCCTCCTGTATTTTGCTCTTGAACGCGCTTTCCAGGCTTTTGTTTTCTTTGAACTCTATCCTGGTTTTGTACTCCTCTTTCTTTCCCTTGTTCCAATTCTTTACAGGCCTGAAATATCCGACTATCCTTGAATAAACCTCGCATTCAGTTCCGCATTCAGGGCATTCAAAGTGTTCTCCTTTTAGATAGCCATGGGTTTTGCACACTGAAAATGTAGGGGTTATAGAGAAGTAAGGCAGCCTTGTGTTGTAAGCTATCTTCTTGATCAGTCTTTTGCAGCTCTCTCCGTTGGCCATTTTCTCTCCAAGGAAAGTGTGGAACATTGTTCCTCCTGTATACAGCGGCTGTATCTCGCCCTGGTGTTCTATTGCCTCTATCGCATTGTCTGTATGGTCAACAGGAAGCTGGGTTGAGTTTGTCAAGTAAGGCTCATCCTCTCCGCTTGTCTTGATATCAGGATACATCTCCTTGTCAAGCCTTGCAAGTCTGTATGATGTGGATTCAGCAGGGCTTGCTTCAAGATTATATAAATTTCCTGTCTCTTTCTGGAATTTCTGCAGCTCTTTTCTCATGAATTGCATTGCTTCAATTGTAAATTTCTTTCCTTCTTTTGTCTGAATTCCTTTTCCCAGGAAATTAAGACAGCACTCATGCATTCCGCATAAACCAATGGTTGAGAAATGGTTTGCAAATGTTCCAAGGTATCTTTTGGTGAAGGGCATTAAACCATTTTTTAGGTTTCTGTTGACTACTTCTCTTTTAATCTCCAATGAATCCTTTGCTAAAATCATATAATATCTTAATTTTTCAAAGAATTCGTCTTTGTTCTGGGCTTCATAGCCGAGCCTGTTTATGTTTAATGTGACTACCCCAATACTTCCGGTTGAATCTCCAGGACCCCACATGCTTCCGGGCCTGTTCATGAGCTCATTCTGGTCAAGATTTAATCTGCAGCACATCGCTCTTATCGAACTTGGATCTAGGTTGCTTCCAATATAATTCTGGAAATAAGGAAGACCGTATTTGGCAGTCAAATCAAACAATAATTTTGCATTGTCGCTGTTCCATTCAAAATCTTTTGTAAGGTTGTATGTGGGGATAGGAAATGTAAATACTGCTCCCTTTGCATCTCCCTCAAGCATTACCTCTATAAATGCCCTGTTAAGCATATCCATCTCTTTCTGACATTCTCCATAAGTAAAATCCTGCTCTTTTCC
>WJKL01000007.1 GCA_014729145.1 Candidatus Woesearchaeota archaeon | reverse complement strand
GTCTATAATAGGCGGCATACTAGTAGGCATAATATTTATCTTATTGGTTGGGTCAAGATTATTACACAATCCTTTAGAAGACCTAGACAAAAATAATATTGATAGTACAATCGAATTAGAAGAGCAGGAAGATATCAATCATACAGAGAGTAAATCAGAAGAAGAGTTTTTTGAAGAAGACCAGGAGAAAAAGAAAAAAGAAGATAAAACTGAGAGCAGTTCTGAATCTTCCAATGGTTTTTTCAAAGAGATAACTGGTCTTGTTGCGGGGTTTTTAAAATCACATGTCGAAAAGAATCTTGAGGTTGGTGTCAACAAAACCAAAGAAAAAGAAAACAAGACAGAAGAGATAGATGAAGATACAAAAGAACTTGCTGAGATAAAAGACAAGTTATTAGAAGGAATATTAGGTTAAGAAAATGAAAGAAGAAATTAAAAATGATAAAAAAGAAGAAAAGATAGATGATAATACAAAGAAACTTTTGCTAGCGGTTGGAATTATAATCGGCGTTTTTGCTTTAGGTTTTTTAGTCAGGTTTGTATACAGCCCTGAAAACGAGATTACCACAATAGATGAGATGCACAAAAGAAATATAGAAAGCGGAGGAGAAGGTATAAATTATATCCACAATGGATTTTCCTTTATATATATGGATGATATGTGGTATACTCAAGTCCAAAGGCACTCAGACAATACTTTGATGGATATCCCGCTTCATTTTGGTCCAAAAGATCTTGAAAATGTTTCTATAAGCGGAGAAGTCAGTGATGATTTTAAGAAATCACAGATATACATCACATTTGACCCTACAGATGAGAAGCTTAATTATGTTGCTTTAGCAGCAGCAGAGTTAAGCCTGAATCTTGCAAAAGGAATGGGGATTTATCCTATTGCTGCATGCACAAAGAATGAGACTGAAACATGCAATACAAGGCCTATAGTGGATTGTGATGATGAGGATAAAGCAGTTATATTTCTCAAGCAGATAGAAGGAACTGGAGAAGTTATCCTCGATGACAACTGTGTTGAGCTTAAGGGAAAAGACTGGGAGCTTGTAAAGGCTACAGATAGGTTTTTGCTGCAGTGGTATCAGGTCATGAAGTAAGATGACAAAGAGAAGCGAATGGGAGGAGATGATAAAGAGAGCTGCAGTAAAAGCAAGAGAAAAAGAGCTTCATGAAAAAAGAACATTAAGAAAATTTGTAGATTCTCTGAAAACTGTCCTTACAATGGAGTTGTTAGTGGGTATGTTCGCAGCTTTTTCTTTGTATGTCTTTTTTGGATGGAATGAACTGTTTAAGGTTCTTCTGAGCTGGACAATAGGGATTACAATGGTCTCAACAGTAGTTACATTGATGGTTGACAGATATAAGAAACTGCTTCATCTCAGATAGATTTTCTTTAAACTTCTTTAACTCCTTTTGGAGTAAGAGAAATAAGCCTTATCCCTAGTCCTAATTTTAGAACTGCAGAAAGAACAGCCATGTGCTCTTTGCCAGTGCCTGATATAAGGTTAAGGGCAACCTCTGTATCGGTTATCTTTCCTTTTAGTTGTTTTTGGATATCATCGATTATCTCTGAAAGATATTTTTTTGAATAGATAAGTATGTATTCCACTTTTGGAGGCTCTTCCTGCTCTTTTATCTTGGGCTTGAAGTTCTTTACTCCAAAATCATTTGTTACCAAGAAGATATTGTTCCATTCCTGTTTTTCTATTAATTGAGAGACATGAGCCCATGTTCCTTTTCCTGAAGAGAGGCATGCAATTAAAGATGTCATATTTTTTTGTAATAAGGGATTATTTAAATATTTTATTAAGGAAAAGTTTATAAATAAATATCTGTTTGAAAAGGTTATGATTAAAAAGATTGTTTTTTTATTTTTGGTATTACTATTAGCTAGCTGTTTTTCTGCAGCTGCGCAAGATGATATCGAGATTCATGTATTTTACGGGCAGGGGTGTCCTCATTGCGGAAAATTGAACTTGTTTTTGGAAGACCTGCAGGATAAATATCCATCCATTGAAGTAAAACATTTCGAGGTTTACAACAATCAAGAAAACAGAGAGCTCTTTGAAGATATGACTGAAGCTTTTGGAACTTTTATACAGGGTGTTCCGACCACATTTATAGACAACCAAGTTATCGTGGGTTTCAGCGACAAGATAGGAGAAGAACTAGAAAAAGCAGTAAAGGGATGTGTTAAAGAAGGATGCATATCACCTGCTGAAAAATTAAAAGGCGGAAAGAACAATGAGACAATAAGCGTGGTTGGAGATAAAAGCCCTGCTGAAGAAGGGAAAGACGGGTTGTTAAAAGGGCTGACATTTTCTGCAGTGACTGCAGCTGCTGCAGTCGATGCTATCAATCCATGCGCTTTTGCTGTTTTGATAATACTGCTTACAACTATCCTGGCTGCAAAGAAGAAAAAAAGAATAATCGGAGCTGGACTTGCTTTTTCATCTTCAATATATCTCTCTTATCTGCTGATGGGAATTGGATTGTATTCAGCAGTGCAGGCAGCAGGATTGTCACACTGGTTTTATGCGATTGTAGGGGGGCTGGCTATTCTTATAGGCCTTTTTAACCTTAAGGACTATCTTTGGTATGGGAAATGGTTCAATATAGAAGTTCCAAAATCCTGGAGGCCGAAGATGAAAGCGATGTTAAAGGGAGTTACCTCAATTCCAGGGGCTTTTTTGATAGGGTTTGTGATCAGCTTATTTTTACTTCCATGCACTTCAGGACCTTATATAGTGATTTTGGGGCTGCTGTCAAAGGCATCTACACAAGGTATAGCGTTCCTTTATCTGTTGTATTATAATTTTATATTTATAATCCCTATGTTAATAATAACATTTGCAATTGGTTTTGGATTTACAACAACAGAAGAAGCAGAAGAATGGAGACAAAAGAAACTGAAGGTTCTTCATCTGATAGCAGGCATCATAATATTATTGTTGGGGATAGGAATGTTGACTGCACTTGCTTTGGGTATGGTCTAGACCGATTATATTCTTCCTCTTCTTAGATAATCTTCTATGTCTTCTGAAGTCATGTGTGTTCCAGGAGAATGCGGTTTTTTGTAAATTCTGACTTTTTGTTTCTTTTGAAAATACAATCCAAAAAGTACCCCAAAGACACCTCCTGCTATATGGGCCATCACTGCTATGTTTGAAAAAAAGAATATATCCAGAATAGTAAATATCAGCAATGCTTTCCATAAATCCATAGGTACAGGTATAAATAAAGGCATAACTTTTAAGTTAGGGATAAGAATCACTATTGCTCCAAGTATCCCGAATATAGCACCGCTTGCACCCAGTGCTCTTGAATAAAAGAAACTTGCAACAAAAGAAGCAAAAATCCCTGACAGGAAATAAAGTGCAAGAAATTTACCTGTTCTTATCCTGTTTTCTAATAATGTACCGAACATAAATAGAACATACATATTAAAGAACAGGTGAAAAGGTCCGCCGTGAAGAAACATGGATGTCAGCAAGATCCAAGGTCTTGTGAATATATCACTTGAAATAAGCATAAACATTTCAGTAAAACCATTTCCAATTATTATCTGGAGCAGAAAAACAACTACATTAATTACAACAAGAGGAAGAACTGCATTGTTTATCCTGTATTTTCCTATTCTCATGTTTTAGGTTTGTATTATGTCTTTTAAAAACTTTGTTTTTTTTATATATTTTTGTTCATAACAATATTTTTATAGATTTGTGTTTTTTTTGTAAGAATGGGCGGAAAAGACATTCTTAAATCAGTTTCAGACAGTTCAAGTGATGAATTCTATACTCCTTTTCCTGGAGAATATAATATAGGCAAGACCAAATATATAATCGTAGCAGGAAGTGTGATGAGCGGAGTTGGAAAAGGCATATTTGCTTCTTCTTTGGCAAAGCTTCTGCAGTATGCCGGCCTGAAAGTAAGTCCGATAAAGATAGACGGGTATCTTAACCAGGATGCAGGAACATTGAACCCTTTCAGGCATGGAGAGGTGTTTGTGCTGGATGACGGGATGGAATGTGATATGGATTTGGGAAGCTATGAAAGATTTTTGGACAAGGATCTATGCAGGGAAAATTATCTTACTGCGGGCATAATATTCAACAGGATATTGAAAAGGGAAAGGGCAGGGAATTATCTTGGAAGAGATGTTCAATTTATCCCTCATGTAACAGGAGAAATAAAAGGCATATTGAGGAAACTGGCGATAAAACAGAAAGCAGATGTTGTTCTGGTCGAGATAGGCGGTACAATAGGTGATTTTGAAAACGCCTATGTGATAGAGGCGATGAGACAGTTGATATATGAAGAAGGAAAAGACAATGTATGTTTTATCAATCTCTGCTATATAATTGAGCCTTCCAGTCTTGGAGAGCAGAAAAGCAAGCCATCCCAGCTTGGTCTTGAGAGATTGAGAGGGCTTGGGATACAGCCTGATTTTATGATATGTAGAGCTGAGAATCAAGTAAGCGACAGCATAAGAGAGAAGATAAGCGTATATTCAAATGTGTCTTTAAAGAATGTTATAGGGCTTCCAAATACATCTACAGTTTATGAGGCTCCTTTGCTGATTAAAGAACTGAAAGTTGATGAGAAAGTGATGAAACTTCTGAATTTGCACAGGCTGTTCAGCAGATTTAAGCAGAGAAAGCAGCTGCTTCAATGGACAGAGTTTGTAGAACAGTACAAGTCAACGCAAAAGAAGATAAATATAGCAATTGCAGGAAAATATACTGGATTGAATGACTCTTATGCTTCTATATTAAAGGCTTTAGAGCATGCTGCTACATTTAATGACGCCAGGGTCAATATCAAATATATAGAGACCACTAAGATAGAAGACAAAGAGATTGATGTGGAAGAGGCTATGAGAGATGTACACGGGCTGATAATCCCAGGCGGTTTTGGAAAAAGAGGTGCGGAAGGGAAGATAGCATGTGTAAAGTTTGCAAGAGAGAACAACCTTCCTTTCTTAGGGTTGTGTTATGGGATGCAGATGGCTGTTATAGAGTTTATGAGGAATGTATGCGGTATGATGGATGCAAATTCAACTGAACTGGAGCCAGATACAGGCTACCCTGTTATCGATATACTTCCTGAGCAGAAGAAGATAGAAGGCTTGGGGGGAAATATGAGACTTGGAGGACAAGATGTTAAGATCAAAGAAGGAACTAAGGCTTATAGGCTATATGGCCAGGATGCTATAAGACTGAGATTCAGACACAGATATGAGGTCAATCCAAAATATATTGAACTTTTGGAGAAGAACGGGATGGTATTTTCAGGAAAAGCTCCAAAGTACAACATAATGCAGATTTTGGAGATTCCAAACAAGAGATTTTTTATGGCAACACAGGCCCATCCTGAATTCAATTCAAGGCCTTTGAAGCCTGAGCCTATGTTTGACGGGTTTATCAAATCAATTCTTAAATAATCAAAAGACTTTTAAATAAAATAATGTTTTTTTAGTTAAAGGGGATCTAAGTGGAAGAGGAAGAACAAAAAAAAGAAAATTTCTTGAAGAAAATTTATAGAAAGCAGTATAAGAAACTGCTGATCATCCCTGCTTTATTGCTGTTATTGGCTTTATTACAGATAGGTTTTCAGACAGCCAATACAGGAGATTTTCTTAACAAAGGAGTTAGCCTTAAAGGGGGGCTGACTGTGACTATTGAGACTGATGCAGACATAATCGAACTGGAAGGTTATCTGAATGATAATTTTCCAAGCGCTGATATTTCTGTAAGGAAGATATCTAAAACAGGAGAGCAGATAGGGGTTATCATAGAGGCTTCTGATGTAGGAGCAGATTCGCTTGTCAGTCTGTTGGAGGAAAAGCTGGAAGTAGAAAGAGAAGAATACAGCATAGAGGTCATGGGAAGCAGCCTGGGAGCAAGTTTTTTTAGGGAGACTTTCAGGGCATTGATATTGGCTTTTGTTTTTATGGGCATAGTTGTTTTTATATATTTCAGGATACCTGTTCCAAGCATCGCAGTTATATTGTCTGCTTTTTCTGATATTATAGTCACCCTTGCTATAGTAAATGTGATGGGGATTAAATTAAGCACTGCAGGAATCGCAGCATTCCTTATGCTTATAGGTTATAGTGTAGATACTGACATCCTTTTGAGCACAAGAGTGTTGAAGAGAAAAGGCGGAGAAGTATTGGACAGGGTTTTCAAGGCGATGAAAACTGGATTCACAATGAGTATCACCACTATTGTAGCTATTTTTGTCGCTCTTATATTTTCACAATCTGAAGTTCTAAAGCAGATAATGACTATCCTGCTTATCGGTCTTTTTGTTGACCTGATCAACACATGGATACAGAATGCAGGAATATTAAGATGGTATGTAAAAAGGAAGAGGAATAAATATGAGGAAAGTTAAGAAGATATTCAAGAATTTCAGAGTGATTATCGCTTTGGTAGCTGTGATCCTGGCTTTGGTCGCAATCCATCCAAATCCCTTTGCAGACGGGGTTGCAATCAGGAATATAGCTTTGAATTCTTCAGCTTCTGAAGCAGGGATTGAAAGCCCAAAGCCTACTGCCTCTCCTATGAGCAGAGAAGTTATATTGTCAATAAACAACAAACCAATAGAAAATATTGAAGATTATTATAATTTTGAAAGAACTTTGGAAGCAAACAGGACAGTCCATGTCAAGACAAATAAAGATCTGTATAAATTAGTGACCAGATCAAATCAATCATTAGGGCTTAGTGTTTATGACGCACCCCAGACAAATATAAGAAAAGGATTGGATCTGCAGGGGGGAACAAGAGTTTTACTGCAGCCTGAAGAAGAGCTTGAATCAGAATCTATGGATATTTTGATAGCAAATATGAAATATCGTTTGAATATTTATGGTTTGAGCGATGTTATTGTAAGAGAATCAGGAGATCTAAGCGGAAACCAGTATGTTCTTGTTGAGATTGCAGGTGCAAAGGAAGAGGAAGTAAAAGAACTGATAGCAAAGCAGGGAAAGTTCGAAGCCACAGTAGGAAATGAAACCGTGTTTAAAGGTGGAGAAGATGTAACTTATGTATGCAGAAGCGCTGACTGCTCTGGAATAGATCCTGTCCATGGATGCGGCCAGGTAAGTGAAGGCCAGTGGGCATGCAGGTTCAGGTTTGCAATATCTTTAAGTCCGGATGCAGCTGAAAGACAGGCTGAACTGACAAAAGATTTAGAAGTGATAACTGGGGAAGAAGGCGGAAGTTATCTGAACCAAAAGCTGGAGCTTTATCTGGACAATTCTAAAGTAGATGAACTAAATATCGGAGAGGACCTTAAAGGAAGAGCTGTTACAGATATCCAGATAAGCGGATCAGGAGCAGGAGCAACACAGCAGGAGGCTGTTTATAATTCTTTGGAGAATATGAAAAGACTTCAGACAATACTTATCACAGGAAGCCTTCCTGTAAAATTAGAGATTGTAAAGACTGATGCTATCAGTCCAATGTTTGGAGAGGAGTTTGTAAAGAATGCTTTGTTTATAGGTATGATGGCTATACTGGCTGTCGCTTTAGTCGTATTTATCAGATACAGAAAACTTTCAGTTGCAGTTCCTATGCTGTTTACCTCTGTTATTGAAGTTACTTTAATACTGGGTGTTGCTGCACTTATAGGATGGAACCTTGACCTGGCTGCTATTGCAGGTATAATCATAGCAGTAGGTACTGGAGTAGACCATATTATAGTTATAACAGATGAGGTTTTGAGGGGAGAAAGAGAGACAGAGATATATGACTGGAAGAAAAGGATAAAAGGGGCGTTTTTCATAATCATAGCTGCTTATCTGACTACATTAGTAGCGATGCTGCCTTTGTGGTTTGCTGGAGCAGGATTGTTGAAAGGATTTGCATTGACTACTATAATTGGTGTTTCGATGGGAGTTTTTATCGCACGTCCTGCTTATGCTGCTGTAATCGAAATATTATTAAAAGAGTAAGTTAATTCTATCTTTTATGAAGAAAAAAACAATAATTATTTCTTTGGGAGGGAGTTTGATCGTTCCTGACAAAATAGACTATAAATTCTTAAGAGATTTTAGAAAACTTATCAAAAGTTATCTTAGAAAATATAAGTTTGCGATAATAACTGGCGGTGGGAAGACTGCAAGAAGATATATTTCCGCTGCTGACAAAGCATTCCATATAAAAGATGAAGATAAAGATTGGTTAGGGATTCATGCAACAAGACTGAATGCTCATCTTGTCAGAACTATATTTGAAGATGTTGCCAACAGCAAGATTGTCAGGGATCCAAGAAAGAAAGTGAAGTTTGATAAAT
Source organism: Candidatus Woesearchaeota archaeon (assembly GCA_014729145.1). Taxonomy (GTDB): domain Archaea; phylum Nanobdellota; class Nanobdellia; order Woesearchaeales; family WJKL01; genus WJKL01. The sequence goes on along the minus strand of WJKL01000007.1, from coordinate 7,993 downwards.
TATTAGTGGGAGCAGGATGGAGGCCTGGATGCAGTACTGATTATGATGCTGTTTTACTTGCTAAGAATGTTGGGGCGGAGACAGTGATAAATATGAGCAATATTGATTGGCTTTATGATAAAGATCCCAGAAAGTATAAGTCTGCTAAGAAGATAGAGAATATTGACTGGAAAAGTTTTAAGAAGATTGTTGGAGATAAATGGAAACCAGGGATGAATGTTCCTTTTGATCCGAAAGCAACAAAAGAAGCTGCCAAGCTAGGGCTGAAGCTGGTTATCTTAGGAAAGAGTATTTCAAATTTAAGGAATTATTTAGATGGCAAGAAGTTTAAAGGTTCTGTAGTTGAATAGGATGATATTAGATATCCCATTTTACAAGAATGATAAAGACGGCAACCAGTGTATGCAGGTTGCTATGAAGATTGTTTTGAAACATTTTCTTGACAAAGACTATTCTTTGGAAGAATTAGACAAATTAACCAAAAGAAAAAAGGAAAAGTGGACCTGGACATCACAGGTTGTCTCTGTTCTTTATGATCTGGGATTGGATGTAAGATATTATTCTTCTGTAGATTTGAAGGATATGCTTGAAGGAGAAGGATATGTAAGAAAGACAATGGGGAAGGAAGCTGATAGAATTTTGAAGTTTATGGATGTGCCTGTTGTATTAGACTCAATCAAAAAATTACTTGAATATGATATTTTTGAAAAGAAGAAATTAAAGTTTAAAGAGATTGAAGATCTTATAGAGAAAGGAGCTGTTCCTATGATGCTTATTGATTATTCCAAGCTTAGCGGCAAAAAAGGATACAACGGACATTTTGTTGTTGTGACTGGTTTTGATTCTTCAAATACCTATTACCATGAATCTGGTCCAAAAGATCCCGAAGCAAATAAAAAGATTAACAAGAAAAAGTTTATTGATGCATGGAACTCAAAAGGAACAGACAATGATGTTGTGATTGTTTTTAGTAAACGTTAAATCTTAACTTCTGATTCTTCCAGCTTTTCCAGTTTTTCAAATTCTTCATCAACATGTTCCTGGATCTCTGCTATCTCTGCTTTGTTAAGGTGTTTGAATCTTCCCTGCAGATTTAGATATCTGTTGACTGATATTGGTTTTTCAGGTTTCATTGTAAATTTTAACTTTCCATTCTCTATCTCATATAATGGAGTTATCTTTGCATTGTATGCCAGCTTTAGCAGGTCAATTGAGATATTAGAAGGCACTTTCCACCCAGGGACACATGTGCACAAAACCTGTATGTATGCAGGGCCTTTATGCTCCAATCCTTTCTTGACTTTTTTATAATAATCCATAGGATAAGCCATGTTTGCAGTTGCTACGTATACGTTTTCATTATGTGCAGCAATTATCATAGGCATATGTTTCTTGAATTCTATCTTTCCATGGATCTTTTTTCCTGCAGGAGAAGTTGTGGTTGCTGCATATTTTGGAGTTGAGCCTGATCTTTGTATTCCTGTGTTCATATAAGCTTCGTTGTCATAGCAGATATATGTAAAATCATGGTTTCTTTCAACTGCTCCTGACAAAGACTGAAGTCCTATGTCAAATGTTCCTCCATCTCCTGCGATGGCCAGGACTTTAGTTTTGCTGTTGTTTTGCTTTTTTAGTGATTCTGCGATACCAGATGCAACTGCTCCTGCATTTTCAAAAGTAGCATGAATCCAGGGAACTTTCCATGCTGTCTGAGGATATGGAGAAGTTACAACTTCCATGCAGCCTGTTGCTGAAACTACAATAACATCTTTTCCAGCTGCTTTTAATGCATGCCTAACTGCTAAGATATTTGCACAGCCAGCGCAGGCCCTATGCCCCTGAGAAATATGTTCTTTTTTGGGAAGTCCAGCTATTAGGTCTTTTTTCTTTTCATTATCTTTGGATTTTTTCTTTTTTGGCATCTTATTTTAATACCCATTCTTTTACAGGATTTTTTATTCTTGATATCTTGGAAAATATTTTTTTTATCATATCCGGGGTTACGTCTCTTCCTCCAAGACCGATGATGAAGCTGTGTATTTTTGTTTTGCAGTTTTTCATGGCTGCTTTCATCTCTGAATATAATGCTCCTTCCTGACCCAGAGAGATGTTTCTGTCAAGGACAGCAACAGCCTTCAGGTTTTTGGTTGCGTCTAAGATATCTTTTTCAGGGAAAGGTCTGAATGTTTTAATTTTGATGGCTCCCACTTTCTTTCCTTTTTCTCTTAATTCATCAACAATATCTTTTGTGGTTGAACAGACAGTTCCCATAGCAACTATAGCATAGTCTGCTCCTTTTATCTTATATTCTTCTATCAGGCCGTTCCCATAAGTTCTTTTAAACTTTTTTTTGAACTGGGTCTGGACCTTTTTTATCTCTTTTAATGCTTCCTGCATAGAATTCTGCTGCTGTTTTTTGAAGTCCATATATGAATTAGGATAGCCTATAGGCCCCATTGAAACAGGTTTTTTAGGATCTAATCTATGTAATGGCCTGTATTTTGGAAGGAAAGAGTCAACCTCTTTTTGATCAGGAATCTGACACGGTTCAAATACATGTGTTAGCGTGAATCCATCTAAGCAGACCATTGCCGGAGTTAAGATGTTTTTGTTCTCTGCTATCTTGTATGCCATTATTATAGTATCTAAAGCTTCCTGGGCAGATTCAACATAGAACTGCATCCAGCCAGAATCACGAGCTGAAACAGAGTCCTGGTGATCATTCCAAATATTTATCGGAGCAGAGAGAGCTCTGTTTGCTATGGCCATCACAATAGGAAGCCTCATCCCAGATGCTGCAAAAAGAACTTCGTGCATAAGGGCCAGGCCTTGTGAAGCTGTTGCTGTGAAAGTTCTTGAGCCTGCTGCCTGAGCTCCAATGCAGGCTGACAAAGCAGAGTGTTCTGACTCTACATCTATCATCTCACAATTCATCTCTCCGTCATAGACAAAATCAGCAACTGATTCAGGGATATGAGTTTGAGGGGTGATGGGATAGACAGCCATTATCTCTGGTCTGCAGAGTTTGGCTGCAATCGCAGCTGCTTTTGACGCTTCAATTACTTTTGTTGGCATTTTATATCTTTATCTTCTTTTTTGGTTTTTCTTGTTTTTTTTCTTCTTTTTTAGGATCTTTCTCTTTCTTGGTCTCTTCTTTTTTCTTCTTTTTTTCTTCGGGCTTTTCTTTTTTAACTGACTTAAACAGACGAAGCATACCATAGAATATGCCTATTAAAATTACTATGAATATTATGGACAAAATGATTATCTGAAGAACCCACCCGATTACAGTGCAGGACTGAACTTCATTTAAAGTCATACAGGTAAACCAACCATTTGTCATAGAGCCTTTTATTGAAAAATACAATGATATTATTATTCCGATTATTGTGTTTGTCTTGAGTATTTTTTTGAATTTCATCACTTTTCCTCCTTGATCATCTTGATACATTTTACAGGACACTGCATTGCACAGATTCCGCATCCCTTGCAGTAGTCATAATCAACTTCTGCTTTTCCATCTGACTTTCTCATCTTGATAGCAAGATCAGGGCAGAATTCCCAGCATCTTCCGCATTTTATGCATTTATCATGGTCTATAACGGGCTTTTCAGTACGCCAGCCGGATGTCTTGTTCTTTTTGCTTGAGCCTGGCTTGGTTATCACAGCTCCTGTGTTGATCTTGATCTGTTTTTTCTTTTTAGGCATTTTTATGCTTTTAATTTGTCATAAACTTCTTTTACAGCTTTTTTGTTCAAATCTATAAGTTTTTTATTTCCCTCGAATCTCTGCTCTATACCTTTATTGAGGGATTTTAATGAAACTATCTTGGTTGCATGCGCAAATGCTCCAAGCATAGCAGTGTTTACAATGTCTTTTTTGAATATTTTTGAGGCTACTGCTGAAGCATCTACTGTGTAGACGTCATAATCTCCTTTTGTCTTGAGTTTTTTAGGATTTTTGTTTGTGTTTATGATAAGCTTTCCTTTTTTCTTCAGGCCTTTTGTGGCATCTATGTCTTCAAGCAGTGAAGGATCAAGTATGATCACAATATCTGGTTTATATATCTGGGAGCGGATGCCGAAGCACTGCTCTTTTGAAAGTCTCGTGAATGAGAATGAAGGAGCACCTCTACGTTCAACACCAAATGTAGGCATTGCCTGTACAACAGGAAAACCCTCTTCAAAAGCAGCCATTGCGAGTATCTGGGAGAATGTTACAGCACCCTGTCCTCCTCTGCCGGTACACTTGATTTCAATCATATTTTTTTGATTATTGAAATAATGTATATAAATGTTTTGGAACACTTTTAAGGGTTAAAACTACAAAGCTTTAAATAATTAAATTATTTTTGTCTAAATATGGATTTTGAGAAGTATTACATGGAGAATCTGAAGGATACAAAGCAGAAACTGAAGGAATCTGTTAAATTTGACGATTTTATAGTACAGGCTATAAACAATATTGATGAGATAAATAGGGTTGTTAATACTTTGGCTAAAAGGCTTAGGGATTGGTATGAGTTCTATAATCCAGAGTTTTCAAGAGAGGTCTATGATCATGAAGAGTTTGTCAATGCTGTTATCGAAAGGAAGGATAAGAAGAAAAAGGATTCCATGGGTGCTGATATAGACAAGGAAGATATGAAGCCTATACTGGACCTGGCCAAGGGAATTGAGAGTTTGTTTAAGCTTAAGAAGGAACAGGAAAAATATCTTGAGAAAATTATGGAGGATAATTGCCCCAATATAAGTGCAGTTGCTGGTTCACTTATTGGAGCAAGGCTGATAGCGATAGCAGGAGATCTGAAAAGATTGGTTCTTTTTCCGGCTTCAACTGTTCAATTGTTAGGCGCGGAGAAAGCCCTTTTCAGGCATATGAAGACAAAAGCAAAAGCTCCAAAGTACGGCGTTATAATCAAACATCCTCTGGTAGCAAGAGTCAGCAAAGGGAAGAAAGGAAAGGCTGCAAGAAAGCTTGCTGACAAGATACTGCTGGCTGCAAAGATCGATTATTTCAAAGGAGAGTTTATAGGTGATAAGCTTAGGAAAGAGGTTGAGGAAGAGTTTAAATGAAAGCAAAAGGAGCAATAAGAGGGAAACATGCAAGGAGTTTTGCTAAAAGGGCAAACAAAGAAGACTGGATTGTCTCAGTAGAGAAATATTTGCTACCAGAGTTAAATCTAAATAAGAGAATGAAAATTGTTGATTTTGCTACTGGCTCTGGAAATATAATACCTTTTTTTAATAATAAAGTAAAAGAATTTACTGCCATTGATGCTTCTGAAGAAATGATCAAAATCCTTAATGAAAAATTTGGAAATATTAAGAATCTTAAGATTATCAAAGCAGATATTTCTGATGTTCCTCTGCTTTCTAATAAATATGATGCTGTAATAATGAAGTTTGCACTTCATCATATCTTTAATGCAGACCCAGTGATTAAAGAAGCATATAGGATATTGAAAAAAGGAGGAATGTTTTTTATTATTGATCCTGTTTTTGAAGGAAATTTTTTTGACAGGATTAAAGTTCAATTTATTAGACTAGGAAAAACAATCAGAAAAGGATATCAGGAATTGTTTTGTAGATATAGAAATCAGAAAGAAGTTAATGATATGCTTTTGAGAAATGGATTTAAAGTGCTGAAAAAAACAAATGTTGGGGGGACAAAAACTTACAATTATTTTACTGATTATATGTTTATGGCTAAAAAATGAAACAATCAAGATTTCACAGAATTTATGAAAAAGGAAAGAGAAGAAAGAAATTATTTACAAAGAACTTAACTCCAGGTAAGACAGTCTATGATGAGAGTGTTATAAATGAGAATAATCTTGAATACAGGGAGTGGAACCCCAAGAGAAGCAAATTAGCAGCATCTATCTTGAAAGGAATCAATAAGATAGGCATTGAAAAGGGAAGTATTGTCCTGTATCTGGGAGCAAGCTCTGGGACTACTGTTTCACATGTTTCTGACATTGTTGGAGAGGAAGGTTTTGTTTTTGCTGTTGAGTTTGCACCAAGGATGATGAGGGATCTTGTTTTTGTATGTGAGGACAGGAAGAATATAGCCCCTATGCTTTATGATGCAAACAAGCCAGAAGAGTACAAGGATAAGATGACAGAGAAGGTTGACATTGTTTATATGGACATTGCACAAAGGAACCAGGCTGAGATCTTCCTGAAGAATGTTGATATGTTTTTGAAGAAAGAAGGGGTTGGACTTTTAGCTGTGAAGGCAAGAAGCGTGAATGTTGTTGAGAAGCCTTTCAAGATATTCAAGCAAGTGAGGGAAAAATTAGAAAGAAATTTAAATGTAATTGACTATAAACTATTAAGTCCTTTTCAGAAGGACCATTGTATGTTTGTGGTGAAAAAATGGGAATAATAAAAGGAATATTCAAGCTGGTATTTAGAGTGGTTAAGCTGCCTTTTAAGGTAATCGCTGCTCCTTTCAGTAAAAGCAAAAAAGAGCCTGAGGAGAAGAAAAAAGAGCTGAAAGAAGAGATTAAAGAGAAGAAAAAGGAGATAAGAAAGCAGAAAAGACAGCTTGGAAGAGGAAAGGGTTTTAATGAGAAAAGGATGAGAAAGAGATTAAGCAAGCTGGAATCATCCATCAGGAGGAACCCTGACAGGCTAAAATATCTAGAGCATCTGTTCAAAAGATATCAGGCAAAGATAAAGGACAACTACAATGTTTTGAGAGACAAAGCAGGGATGAATGCAAGTCTGCAGTCAATAATAAATCTTATAAGAAGGGTAAAAACAAGAGGAGCGTATAAGGCAAAAGGAGAGCAGGAAGAGATGATAGAGAAATAATCTCTAAAAGGTATATACACAAAATTTATATAGTATTTCTGTATTATTAAAGATATGCATCCGAGTACGAATTTGGGACACAGAATTTTTAAGATCCTGTTAGTGTCCAATGGGTGCTACAAACCATTTATGTGGTAGGAACTCAATCACAATCCTGGGTTCTTGCAGCATAGAAGGTTACTGATTCTTAATCTTTTTTCAGTTGCTGAAGAACCTGGTAAAAAAAAGCCAAGTAATTGGCTAAAACATAGGTGATGTGGTATGAAACCCGCGCAAATACAACCAGAAGAAGCAAAATGTATAGTTTGCCAAGAGGCAATAACAAATCCGATCTGTCCGGAATGTATGAGAAAGCAGATCAAGGGATGGCACCCATCTTTAGGGGAATCTCTAGTTATCCCCAAATCCGAGACAGGGGTCAGATGCCTTTTCTGCGGCAAATATATGGGTGTTTGCGCGCACTGCTACAGCGAAGAAGCTGATGATCTTATAGGCAGGAAAAGACCTAAACTTCAAAAAGAATTTAGAGAGATATTTGGATTAAGAAAAGAGGCTCAGATTTAAGTCTTTTTTATTTCTTTTTTTTCTTTTGATAGTTTTTGATGGCTTGTTTTAATGCTTTTTGTGCAAGAACAGAACAGTGTAATTTTATTGGAGGAACATCGCCCATTTTCTTTACTATGTCTTTGTTTGTAACTTTTAGTGCCTGCTTTAGAGTTTTGCCTTTGACTATTTCACAAAGAAAATCTGTAGATACTATAGCAGCAACACATCCATAGGTTTTGAATCGGATATTTTTTATTTTATTATTTTTTATGGTAAGGAATACTTTCATTATATCTCCGCATTTTATATTACCAACTTCTCCAACTGCATCCGGGTTTTTTATTTCTCCTGCAAATTTTGGATTTTTGAACCTGTTAATTATTTTTTTACTATACATTTTATAACACCTTTTTTGCCAGTTTAGTCAATGGGCTTATTTTTCTCAGCTTTTCAACTGTTTTTTTTATTTCTTTTATTGTAAAGTCTAATTCTTCCTTTGTTGTGTATTTTGAGATTGAAAATCTTATTGAACCATGGGCCCTTTCCGGGCTGTTTTCCAATGCCATTATTACATGAGATGGTTCTAATGTATGTGAAGAACAGGCTGAGCCTGTTGATGTACAGAT
>WJKL01000051.1 GCA_014729145.1 Candidatus Woesearchaeota archaeon | reverse complement strand
AATAAAACCTATTGCATCTGAAAAATCTTTTTTAGGATATATATTTCCTGCTTTATTGGTTATGGTGATAATGTTTGGAGGGGTATTGTTATCAAGCACCGCAAGCATTGTTGAAAAGAACGACAAAGCTTTTTTCAGGAATTTTGTTTCTCCTACAAACAGCCTTGTTTTTTTGGCAGCGAGATACATTACTGATTTTATTATTGTTTTATTTCAGCTTTTTATTTTTTTTGTGATTTCTTTAATATTTTTAGAGGCCAAATTATTTGCAAGTTTCAGTCTGCCATTCATATTAATTATTGTAGTTTCTTTTTTTGTTCTTCTGGGAATATTAATTGGGAGCATATTTAATACAGAAGAGGGAGGGGTATTGTTTTCATTGATTATTACAAGTATAATGCTGTTTTTTTCAAATACTATCCTGCCTTTGGAGAATATGAATATAATGATTCAAAAAATGGCCAAATTTAATCCGTTTGTTTTGGCTGAAAATGCACTTAGAAAATCTATAATTTATGATGTGGGTTTGATGTTTATGTGGAAAGAATTGTTATTAATGACCATATGGATTGTAACTGTGGCTGTAGCAGTATTGATTAAATCTAATTTCAATATATTTAATTTTGAAAGGAAAGGAAAAATTAGGAAAGGAAAAGAAAAGAGAAAAAAGATTAATTTAAAAGAAAAAATAAAAAACATTGTTTTTACAGAAGAATAATTATTATCTTTTAGAGAATAAAAAACTATATTAAAATAATTTGGTGTTTTTTTTATATGGTTAATGAGCGAGTTGTAGAATTTAGTACAAGAATTGGGATTATTATAATTGGGATCTTTGTTTTAATTTATATAATAAAAACAAAAGACAAACTAAGAAAATTCATATTGAGACATGAACAAGATGAAGAAAATTAAAAAATATAAAAATTTAATTTTTGCTGTGATTTTATTGATTATATATGTTTTTGTATTCTTTTTTGTTCCTGAAAGCAATGAAAAACTAGCCTTAAATCCTGAAAAAACTGATGAAGCCTGGAGATTTGGAACATACCAGTTTGCTCATTTAAATCTAAAACATTTGGTGGAAAATTTAATAGGTTTCAGCTTGCTGGCAGTGATTGCATTTGAATTAAAAACATTTTTCACTGAATTTTCTTCTACTTATTTGTCTTCTGGACTGCTGTCAGTACTGCCTATGTGGTTGATATCTCCATTTACTGCACTGGGAGCTTCTAATGCTATCTTTGGGGGATTTGGTCTGATAAGCCAGGAGACAAAGAAATACAAAATAAATGGATGGCTAATTATACTATTATTAACAGGATTAATTTTTATAAAAACGATTGTAAATTATTTTTCTTATGGTGCGGGAAGTGATGATTTTATATTTGCATTTAAGCAGGGAATAGCTCATTTTTCTGGATTGATGTTTGGGGTTGGATTTTTTTATTTTATAAAATGGGCTAAGCCTATATTAACTAAAAAGAAGAGAGAGATATTAAGGAGGAGCGGATAATGGTGTATATGCCAACTGGTATTGAAGGTCTTGATAAAATGTTGAAAGGAGGAGTAATAGAAGGAAGAAATATTTTATTATCCGGGCCGTGTGGAAGTGGAAAAAGTACATTGGCTATGCAGTTTTTGTATAATGGCGCTATAAGATATCATGAGCCAAGCCTTTACATAACACTAGAAGAAACAAAAAAGAAATTTTATGAAGATATGGCTAAATTAGGGATGAACCTGCATGAAGCTGAGAAAACAGGAAGATTTGTTTTTATCGGAGGGCCTATTGCAAATATCAGAAGTTATATGGACAAAATGGATGCAAGAATTGAAAATATGGTTGAAGAGATAAGGGAAGTTGTTAAGGAAAAGAAGATAAAAAGAGTTGTTATTGACTCTATTAATCTTCTTACTATGCTTTCTGATTCAGATGACAATAGGAGAAAGGCGTTGGCTATGATTGCAAATGAATTGTCTTCATTGGGATGCACTTCACTGCTGCTTTCAGAAACAGAAGAAGGAAGCATGGACCTAAGCAGATATGGTATAGAAGAGTTTGTTGTAGACGGAGTAATTGTTTTGTATCTAGTTAGGCAGAGAAATAAATTTGTTCCTGGAATAGTAGTTAGGAAGATGAGAGGAACAGACCATGACAAGGAAATAAGATATTATGAGATAACTGATAAAGGAATTGTGGTTTATCCCCAGGAAACAGTATTCACAGGAATAAAATAAATATCATTTGAAATGTAAAATAAAGAGCAAGCAATATCAACAAAGTAATAATTATAAGAACAGACAGCATTTTTTTGTTTTTATTGCTGTTTAAAGCTTTGAAGAAAGCCATGTTAGCAGATAAAGGTGTTTTAGATTGGTTTGATGCTGCATTGTTGCTTGCTTTGAAATTCATATAATGTAGTTAAGAAAAAAAATTAATATTGTTTTTTTATATTGGATTTGGAGGTAAAAGGATTATCTTAAAAAAATATTAAATTATAAGATTATTCATACTTTTTTATTTCTTTCAGAAGATTTCTTACAGCTTCTTTGGTGAATTCTCCTCTTGATTTATAGCCCAGACCTTTTTTCTCTATTATTTTATCTATTTTAGCTATTAGGTCTGCTGGGAGTGCAACGTTTGTATATCTGCGCATATATTTACAATATAATTGAGATATAAAACCTTTTTTGGTAATGGATTCACAGATGGGTTATGTATACTCCACATATAGAGAATTATTCAGAAAATTGTTTCAGGGAATTTCTTATTGCTTCTTTTACAAACTCCCCTCTTGTTTTGTATCCCATTTTAGAGTTTTTTATAACTGAATCTATTCGTTCAACAAGGTCAGAAGGCAGTGCAACATTTTTGTATTTTCCCATTATTACCTTAAAATAGATAAAGTCTTAATATAAGTTTTCGGTAATATATAAATTATGCATAAGCAATGAAAAGGAGTATTATTCCCAAGATCAGGCAGTAAATACTGAAATACTGGAACTTGTTTTTGTTTATTATCTTTAACAGCAGTTTTAATGACAGAACTCCTGCGATTATCGCAAAGACTGTTCCGATTATCAGTGCTGTCAAATTACCGTTTATCTGGCTTAAAGTGGTTATTTCCATGACTGTGGCTCCAAGTATCGCAGGAATAAACAAAAGAAAAGAGAATCTTGCTGTTTCCTGTCTTTTTGCTCCCTGCAAAAGACCAGCTGAGATTGTTGAGCCTGATCTTGAAACCCCTGGAAGGATTGCCAAAGACTGAAAGATTCCCATGATGAATGTGTTTTTGAAAGTTATAGATCTGTTTTTCTTTTTAGGATATTTTGAAATATAAAGGAGCAAAGCAGTAAACAAAAGGGAAAAACCTACTGTTTTTGTGCTGTGAAATATTGATTTTATAAACCCATTCAGAAAGAATCCGACCAAAGCGATAGGTATAGATGCTATCAATAATTTAGATAAATAAATCCAGGACGCTTTTTCTTTTTTTATCAATCCTTTGGCTAATTTTACTATGTCTTTCCAGAAAACGATGAAAACCACAATCAAACTTCCTATATGAAGTATTATATCAAACAAGACAGGGGGCTGAATTCCAAATAATTTTTGGAACAAGACCAAGTGGCCTGATGATGAGATAGGAAGCCACTCTGTTATTCCCTGAACTATTCCAAGGATGATTGCCTGCAGTATTGATACCATTTTCTTAGTTAGTTTAGGCTATTTTAATAATTTATCTGTTTTTTGGGGAAAAATGAAGAATTTTTAGTTTTTATTGTTTTTCTTAAGTTTTGGAACACCAAACCAGGCAAACAGTGCAGCTGCCAGGATGACCATCCAAAACAAAAAAGGGGTTATCAGATTCAAGACAAACAAAACTAGGTTAACTATAACAATTATTATAGATATTATTGCAGTTATCTGGAGATAATTCATTTCTTAAATTTGTATTCAAACTGGTTTCTGTTTTGAGAACTTCTGAAATTTACTGCTCTTCTTATCCTTAATTTTCTTAGGCAGTTTGTTACAGAACCAATTGATACCTCAAGTTTATTGCTTATCTCTTTACTAGTAAACCATTTCCTTTTGTTTCCTTTCAAAAAATCGTAAATATCTTGCTGTCCCATAGATGATGTTAATGATGAGTTATTTATAAACTTAATGGAAAAGTTTTAAATACTCTAAAATTGTTCTAATCATTATATAATTGACATTAAAATGATTGAGTGCGATATCGACGAGAACAGAGAAAAATGCTCCTGTACATATCCTGGGTGTGAAAAGAAGGGAAAGTGCTGCGAGTGCTTAAGCTATCATCTGTCAAAAAAGGAGCTGCCTGCATGCTGCTTTCCTGAGGATGTTGAAAAGACATTTGACAGAAGCTTTGAAAAATTTTGTGAGATTCATCTTAAAAAATAAGGAGGTATTAAAATGAAGAAAATTATTTGCCTATTTTTTCTTATTTTGCTGAGTTCATTTGTGTTTGCACAAAACAGTACAGAAATATACAGCAAGATTGAAGAACCAGTTAAACCTTATATTGGAAGAGAAGTTCCAATGTATGGTGATGAAATTGTCAATGCGTATCTGATGGATGAAACCCCAGTTGGTTATGCGATAACTTCTGAAGGGGTATTCAAAGAGATTGGACCCGGAGAAACACAAAATGCAACAATGAAAGTGTATCTGGAAAACGGAAATACAGTTCAAAGTATAATGGATGCAGACAATCCGCTGGATAAATTTTATGAACTAAAAGGAGAGGGAAAGATTAAAGTGGATCCTGTAGGTTTTGGAAAAAGCGTGAAGTTTTTCTTTACAAACATGTTTGGAAGAATCGCAAGCTGGTTCAGCTAATAGTTTGTGTTTACCACTATATGCTCTCCCCAGTCAATGGAGTGAACTTTTTTAAACTGGTCTATATCCAGATTTTTATTTATTTTTTTCCTTAACTTATGGCCTTTTTCACATTTAGCCACTTCTCTTTCCAGTCCATCGATTATCTTGATCTTCCAGCTGCCTTTGATTTTTGCACCGCAGTATATACATATAGAATTCTGGTGTTTTTCTTTGATCACTGCTGAGGTTGCTGCTTTTAACATATTATATATTTTGGATTTTTCAGGAGTTATTTAAAGTTTTAGATTTATTGGTTGGTGGTTAAAAAACTGTTTTACAAAACCAGGTCTGTCCCAATAATGCGTCTGTGTCTTGAATTGCTGCAGATTTGCGTAGCAAATCAAGGCATGGCCAGACGTAGCTGAACAAGTTCCTAAACTTTAGTTTAGGGTTTTGGTCAGCGAAGTAGGACTTTTGGGACAGACCCTACAAAACCATAAGGTTTAAATAGTTGTAACTACTATCTAGTAACGTTAAATATTTAATATCTAGAAAGATATTATTTATCATATAGAAAAATTACTATAAAATGGAAGATAATAAATGGGGGAAAAAGCCAGATAAGATAAAAAACATAGCTAAAGCTATGAAAAAAGATGGCAGTACCTGGGAAAAGGCTACCAATAAATATAGAAAAGAAGAACCATCAGAAAGGCTTTTTCATGAAGAAAATATACCGAGTGCTAGTTATGATTCTGGTTATAAAGCAATATTAAAATTTAACAGATTTAAGGGATTAAATGAACTTATAATAAGGAACGGAGTTAAGGAAGCAGAAATATTGGTGGAAGGCATTGAAGAAACAGCAGGATATATTGTTATTGACAATCTAAAAGATGATAAATATGTAGCTGATTTTGTTTATCACAATAAAAAAGGCCTTAAGAATGTAAAATCTGATGACCTTCTTGAAGAGGTCAAAAAGGGGTATAAAACTGTTGATCTTCATGAAAGGACAAAAAGGATTCTTAATGATGGTGCTGGAGAACTTGAAATTGAAGAGACTGATGAAAATTCTTTAAGAAAAACAAGAAAAACTATAAGACAGGATACGTCTTTTCCAGGAGAGATAGATTATGAAAGTCCAATGTATAATGAAGAGATAGAGGAAGCAGAGCTTGTTGAAGAAAATCCTGCTCTAGAAAAGATCGTTGATGAAGAAGAACCTGAAGATCCTTTCAAAAATATAGAATAAAAAAAATTAGAAGAAAAATAAAATTTATTTTTCAGATTTTTCTTTCTGTTCTTCAGAACCAGAACCTATATCTACAACCTTGATCTTAAAGTTCAAAGTTTTTCCAGCCAACGGGTGGTTAAGATCAATCGTTATATCCTTGTCTGAAACTTCTTTTATCTTTACAGGAACCTGTCTTCCGTCTGGTGTTTTCATAGCAAGCATCATTCCCTGCTTTGGTTCTTTCCCCTCTGGAAGCTTTTCTCTTGGTATCTTCTGAAGAAGTTTAGGATTTGGATCTCCGTAAGCTTCTTCCGGCTTTAGAGTAATCTCTTTTTCTTCACCTTTTTTCATTCCGATGACAGCATTGTCAAAGCCTTTTATGATCTTTCCGGCGCCTACTTCAAATTCAAGAGGCTGTTTTCCTTCAGATGTGTCAAATACCTGGCCGTTTTCAAGCTTTCCAGTGTATTCAACCTTTATCTTATCTCCTTTCTTTACTGACATGTTATCAACTCCGATTGTTAATAATTTAGGGGGTGTAGTTTAGTTTATAAGGTTTGGGGTTTTTATGCCTTGTGAAAGAAACATATAAATACTATCTATCCTGTTCAGTTATTATGAGGATTAAAAAGAGTGTGTTTAAAGACAGAGATATCTCAAAAGGGTTTAGTTTTGGACTTATCTCAGGAATTATTACTGTTTTAGGTATGATAGTCGGATTAGAAACCGCTACAAAAAGCAGGCTGGCAGTTATTGCAGGTATTGTCTCTATCGCAGTTGCTGACGGAATGTCTGATTCTTTTGGGATTCATGTAAGCGAGGAAGCAGAAGGAGAGAAAAAAGTTTGGAAACCCACCCTTTATACGCTTGCATCCAAATTTGCATTCGCATTGTTGTTTTTGATACCTTTTATTTTGCTTGATGTTATGACAGCTGCTGTGATAAGTATAGTTTTGGGATTATTGATAATTGGGGTTTACAGCTATATTATGGCTGATATACAGAACAAGACAAGATGGAAGGTTATCGGAGAGCATCTGCTTATTGCTATTGTAGTAATAGTTGTAACTTATCTTGTCGGAACAGGTGTGGGCATCTTAATGAGTTAATCTTATTTTTAAGAAGGAATAATGTATTCGTGTTCTGTAACATCTTCTACGAGTGTGACTTTATGCAGCTGTACGCTTAACCTCATCGCTTTATTGAATATCTTTAGTGCTTTCTCAAATTGTTTGCTGGTGTGAATATTTTTTTCCGGTCTGTTCATTGTATGCATTTTCCAGCTGCCCCCTCCTATGATCACTTCTTTGACTGTTTTGTTTTCAATAACAGCCTTGGCTGAAACAAGATAGCCCGGTCTGATATCTCCAATATCTTTTTCTTTTATCCTGCTTTTTAATTTTTTATTTAAATATATTACAGCTTCATCTACATGATGTTTGCCTGAAAGAACATGATGAATTTCCTTTTCTTTTACATCTATCAAAAGCTTTAATCTTTTTTTGTCAAGCATATCATTTAATTCAATGTCATCAAAAAAAACTCCACTTCTCTTAGCTCTATAGTCATGATAATATGATATAATAAATAATATAAAAAGTTATTCCAGTTCAACAACGTTGGTTGTCTTCAGTTTTATGCCGTATTTTCTCAAATCAAATGCAGATTCGACCTGTTTTCTGGTTATTTTCATATATTCACTGTAATCTTTGGGCTTTAATTTTTTTATCAGCCTTTTGAATGCCTTTGTGTTTGTCCTGAAAACCAATCCAATAATCTTGTGCTTTTGCAGGCATCTGGGGCAGATAAAGTTGGAACCTATCATCTCAAGCCAGGTCTCTTCTTTTTTGCAGTTACTGCATTTCATAATTTAAGAATAAAAAAAGTTTTTTATAAATGTTTGTATTAATTTTTATCAAAGGTTTGTATTAATTTTTATCAAAGAATACGCTGTCTATTCCACTGTTATAAAGCTCTGTAATTCTTGAGGAATAAGATTCTGCTTTTGTTCTTATCTTTTCCTTTTTTTCTTCAGGAACATTTCCTTTGATCCTTGCAACCAGCCCTTCGTCTAATTTATCTGAATTATGTCTTTTCTTAAGATAGAAAAAAACATTTATTGGAAATTTTTCTTTTCCGTAAGAAATGACCGCCTCATCTATCAGATTCATATGATATATAGTATCAAGGCTCTGCCTAATCCAGTATTTAGAATGTTCATTTTCTTCAGTTACTTTTTCAAGCTCTTCTTCCAGTGCTTTTCTCTTTTTTCTTATTATTTTCTGTAGCTCTTTTCTTTTCTTTTTTGAAAGCCTCTTTATCTTACCTAATTCATCACTTATGTTCATCCTAAGAAGTTCTTCTTTAGTCAGATTTAAATACATTTTTCCCCCATTATATAAGTATATGTTCTAGAATTATATAAATGTTAGTTATTTAAAGCATATACCTTAAATAAAAAGAAAAAAATAAAATTTATTTTGAAATGACCATTATGAGTACAATTATAACTATAATAACCAGCAATATCCAGAACCAGGCAATACTTTTTCTGTTTTGATGCTTTACTTTCATCATCTTGTCAATATCTTCCTGGCTTATCTTTATCTTTTCAGATCTGCTTGTTTTCCTGTCTTTGTGTTTTTTTATCTTATTAAGCAGCTGTTTTTTTGTCATAGATTTCTTATAAGGAATTTTGTGTTTTTCCATATAAGAAACAATCTCTTTTTTCAGACTTTTCATAGTTGGTTTTTTATCTTTTTTTGGCAAATATATCACCCTAAAAAAAATTAATTAATCAATATTTTTAAGTGTTTGGGTTGATTATTTTCTTTTTTTATAAATAAACCAGAATATGTAGCCTATGATAAAAGCAGGAAGTGGAGCGATAAGCAAAAATAAAGGAATATGCCAGTACTGCCTCTGTATCCTTAAAAAGATAAAATCTATGGCAAACCAGATCATAGTGATTGACCCTATTAAAAAGGAAATTATTGACGCCTGTTTTTCATATTTCCAGGCAATGTAAGGAAAGATTATCACAGGAAGAAGTATCATGATCGAAACAAGCTTTGATTCGCTTTCTATCAATGAGAGGGTCAAATATAAAAGAATTACTATGATTGATATTGACAAAGTTATGTTTTTTAAACGGTCTAATCTGGAAGCTGTCCATTTCATATATCAGAATAAATAAAACATGTATTTAATAGTTTTGATTTTCAATATGTTCCTTTACAGCTATCTCTGCAAGGCAGTCTTCTTTATTGTATTCAAGAATCTTATTTAGGTGTTTTTTATCATTTGTTGCCATCCATTCACTATACCAAAGCAAAGACTGGCTTCCGCTTGCATCTTTTGAACTCCATCTAAATCCAAGAAACTTTGCAATATCTTTTATTGAATAGGAGTAGACAGGAAATATAGTTGTTTTTTTTACTACAGAAAGCAGGTCAATAAGGTTAGAGATTATCCTGTCAAAGATTTTTTTGTCTCCCCCATATTTTTTGAAAAGCTTTTTTAGCATTGATTTTTCATGCCCTGAATAGACATAAAGGTTAAATTGTTTTTTGTCTTTAAAGAAATCAAGAAATGATTTCCAAGCTTTTTTTTCTTCAGAAGGCTTTTCAGCCAGGAAATATTTGTATTCTTTGTCAATGACCATCCCAAAGAGATAGACAATCTTGTTATTTTTGATCTGAGTGTCTTCTATATCAAAATAGATATCCTGGACATCAGGAAATGGATAAGAGGAAAGTTTTACAGACTTTCCAGATATAAGGGATCTGGCCTGAAGTTTCCATCTTTTTAAGCTTGTCTTCCCAAAACCTTTTACCTTAGAAAGTTCATCTATGTTTATCTTAGCGGCGTCTTTTAAGTTTTTAACTCCGAAATCTTTCAGTTTTCTTATGTTGTTCCTGGAAATGTTGAATATCAGACTCAGATGATCTTCCTTTTCAGCAACTGAAAAACAGAAGTCTTTCCACTGACAGTCTTTGCATGCTCCGCATATATGAACCTGCTCTTTTTTTCCTCCTGCTATATCTTTTATCTTGGAGAAGATATCTGCAAACTTGTTGAAATAGTCCTGTGTTTTTAATTCCATTATAGAACCGTCTCCAAGCCACAATTTGAATTTGTCAGGAGAAAATCCCTGTATGTCTTCCAAGAGATAACAATAGAAGCAAAGCTGCATAGTATATTTCTTTTTAGCGGAAAGCCCTGTCTTGATGTCCATTGGCTGATAATAATAATTTCCCAGTTTGCTTTTACCTTTTTTTATCTCAAGAAAATCAGGTATTCCTATAAGGTTGTCCTGGATAATAACAGGCTGGTAGATAAGCTTTTCCTTATTTTTCATGAATTTCAGGGTCTGTTCTGCAGCTTCCTTGTAAGATAGGGCTTCTTCAGGCTGTGCAAACCTGAATTTAGAGATAATTTCCCTTTCATAATCTCTTCCTTCTTTCATCTTCTGCTGAAGGAATTCAGAGTAAGGTATTTTTTTGGTTGGGTCTCCAAAGAAATAAAGATAGACTTTTCTAGGGCATTTTACAAATCCATAGAAGTTGGTGGCTCTTATCGGTTTCATTAAAATAAAAATTTTACAAGAGTATAAAAAGGTTTTTAAACCTTGAAGTAAATTTAATCCAAGATGAAGAAATCTTACAAGATATTTAAGCTATTAGGTATAGATGTTGAGCTGCATTACAGCTGGTTTTTGGTTTTTTTATTGCTGGCATGGGGATTGAGCGCTGATTTTTTTCCTCATTATTATCCTGATTTGACTAAAGGAGTATACTGGGCAATGGGGCTGATATCTTCTTTGTTGCTTTTTGGATCTGTACTTGCTCATGAATTTTCTCATTCTTTAGTTGCAAGAAAAAACAAGATAAATGTTGACAAGATAACCCTTTTCTTTTTTGGAGGGATTGCACATGTAGGCGGAGATGAAGACCTGACCCCAAAAAAAGAGTTTAAGATGGCGATTGCAGGGCCTTTGCTTTCTCTGTTTCTTGGATTGGTGTTTTTTGCAATAAATATATCATCAAGTTTTGTTTATCTGGAAGCCATCACATATTATCTGTACAAGCTTAATTTTATACTTGCTGCATTTAACATGGCTCCAGGATATCCATTAGACGGGGGAAGAGTATTAAGGTCTGTTGCATGGGGAATTACCAAAGATATCAAAAAAGCAACAAAGATTGCCTCAAAAGGAGGAAAAATCATTGCAGGAGCTATGATCTTTTTTGGATTTATAGGAATTTTTTTAGGCATGGGCACACTATGGTTTGTGATACTTGGATTTTTTCTTTATTATATTGCAGGAGCAAGCTATGAGCAGATGATATTGAAAGAGGTCCTTTCAAATGTAAAGATAAAAGAAGTTATGGTAAAAGATGTAAGAACAGTGAAGCCGGACATAAGCCTTTCTGATCTTTTCCAAGATCATTTTTTAAAATATGGAACAGAGGGGACTTTAGTTGCAAAAAACAAGAAATTTCTGGGAGCTATAACAATAAACGAATTAAAAAGTATTCCAAAGCCAGAATGGTCCAGGAAGAAAGTAAAAGATTTGATGGTCCCTGCAAGTAAGATAGATACTGCAAAAGAGAATGACAATGCGATGAAAATATTAAATAAGATGGCTAAATCAAAGATAGGTGTTATGCCTGTGATAAAGAATAAAAAATTAGCCGGAGCAGTAAGTCTTGGTTCTTTGATAAGGTATGTTAAATTAAACCAGGAAATCAGCTGAAATAATCAATACAAGATTCTTTTAATGCAGAAATTTGAATATTGCTGCAGATCTGCATGTTTTTGAATTTCTTTGCAAAGCTTTTATAACAAATATCTGCTGTTATTGTGGAAGAAGATTTTGAACAGATATCGCTGTTTCCTTTTTTTAATGCTGTATGTTTTATGCAAAGGTCTGATTTAGATGTATCATAAATATTCAAACAGACCTGATAATCTGTCAATGATAAAGCAGTGTTATAATAACAGTCATCTCTATCATCTATGGTGCTGAGCATCTGACAGAGAGTTGAATTAGATGTATTCTCAGCAATGTGTTTATAGCATAGATCTGTCCAGTATGTTGATTCTAATCTTTTACATAATTCTGTATCATTAGATGCGACAGCCATCCTTTTATAGCAGTAATCTGCGGTTAAAGGGTCTTTTATCGCTAAACAGTAATCTTGATTTAATGTGGTGGATGCCAAATCCACATAGCAGTCTTCTCTGTCTGCATTGTTTTCTATCAATTCGCATTTTTCACTTACTGCCTTTCCAGTTGGATTGCAGCTGGTCAGCAGCAGAAGTGTTATTAATAATGGAATTATGTATTTCATATTGGATGTATTTGAACAAAGTTATATAAAAAGTTAGCGAAATATTTAAAAGCATTTAATACAGATAAGATATATGGTTAAGTATCTTGTGCAGATTGGAGTGGGTTTTATATTTTTGGGAATAATCATAATATTTCTTGCTGGAATGCTGGAAGCAGAGAAAGGAGAAAGCAAAGTTGCGGTTGGAGGGATAATTGGCTTTATTCCTTTTGGTTTTGCAAATGACAAAAGAATCTTTTGGTTTATGATGATATTTACTGCTATAGTCTTCTTTTTTGGAATAATAACATGGATGTGGAGATAGATGACTGAAGATCGTATCTCTATAATCGTCCCAACATTTAATGAAGCTGAAAATATAGAAAGATTATTTCTTATATTTAAGAAGATAAGCAAAAAGCTTGGAGATTATGAAATTATTATTGCAGACAGCAGCAGTAAAGACAATACAAAAGAAAAAGCAGAGGAAAAAGCAAAAGAGATGGATCTTAATGTAAAAACGGTTAACTGTGGGGACAGAGATCTGAGCAATTCTGTTGTTTATGCATTGGAAAAAGCAAAAGGAGATATAATCGGGATAATGGATGCGGATCTGCAGCATCCTCCTGAGATGATCCCTAAGATGGCTGATAAGTTAAAAGAGAATGATATTGTTATTGCATCGAGGTTTGTCAAAGGTTCAGAGATCAGATTTGGACTTAAAAGGCTTTTTATATCCAAAGTTTACAGGCTGCTCTCTTATCTTTTTGTTCCAAAGGTATTTAGGATAAAGGATCCTGCTTCTGGTTTTTTTGTGTTTAAAAGAAAGATATTAAAAAACGTAAAATTAAATCCGATTGGATTTAAGATCCTTCTAGAGATTCTTGCAAAAGCGGACTATAAAGATGTAGAAGAGACAGGTTTTAAATTTAGAGGAAGGAAAAAGGGTGAAAGTAATTTTAATCTTAAACAAAGCATCCTTGCGTTCAAGCATCTGTTGAGGTTGTATATGTCTGAAAAAGAACATTTTAGGTTCTTGAAGTTCTGCATCGTGGGAGGAAGCGGAATCATTGTAAATGAAGGTCTTCTTTTTCTGCTTACTGAGTTTTTTGGGCTGTATTATCTTTTTTCAGGTATTTTTTCCATAGAGGCCTCTATATTGACAAATTTTTTCCTTAATAATATATGGACATTTAAAGACAAGAAAAAAGGAAGCATGCTTAAGAAGCTTGGAAAATTTAACCTGGCAAGAATTTTTGGGCTGGCTATCAATTTTGGAATATTATGGGGATTGACATATGCAGGAATGCATTATTTGCTGTCTAATCTGGTTGGAATAATTATCGCAACTGTTTTTACATATATAAGCAGTATATGGTGGGTGTGGGAAAATGGATAAAAAGATATTCTGGCTGCTTTTTGTGCTTGTGATTGCAGGATTTTCACTGAGAATTTTCTTAACAGACTGTTATTACTGGGATGAATTGGTGTATCTACAGCATGCTGAAATTCTAAGCAGCAATAAAGCTGATAATTATAATGAACTGGAATTTAGACCTCCAATGCTTCCTGTTATGATATCCGGAGCTTATATTTTTTGGCACAATCCTTTGATAGGAAATGTCCTTGTAGTTGTGATGGCTTCAGTATCTGTATTATTAATTTATCTTGCAGGAAAAGAGATCTTTGATCAAAAAACAGGATTGATTGCTGCGGTTTTGCTGGCATTCTGGCCTCTGCATATATATTTTTCAAAAACTCTTTTAGTGCATACTACAGCGATGTTCTTTGCGCTGCTGTTCTTGTTTTTTTTAAAAAAAGGAGAAAATAAAGGCAATGAATGGTTTTTTTGTTTGGCTGGGGTTTTTATCGGATCTGCAATATTGACAAGATTTACATACCTTATATTGATCCCTGTGGCTGGAATAGATTTTCTGTTATTTAGAAAAAGGTATGACCTTAAAAAGATCATTTTTGGAGCAGCTGGTTTTTTAGCAGTGATACTGCCTTATTTAAGCTGGGCATATATCCGGTTTAATGATCCCTTACATACTTTTAAGACTGCTTCTTTGATTGTGAGCTGGTCAACAAGACAGCCATGGTATTTTTATCTGGAAAATCTGTGGATCTTTTTGGGTTTTACAGGCGTTATCGGAGTATGTTCCTGGATCTTTTTTAGATTTAAGGATAAAAAGATAAATAAAGAAGAGATTCTGCTTTGGTCATGGATTTTGCTGCCGTTTATCTACTTAAGCTTTAAGTTGATGCATAAAGAAGTGAGATTTTTGATTGTCGCTCTTGCTCCTGTCATACTTATCTCTGCATATGGTGTAAAAAGAATATTGGAAAGGATTAAAAATAAAACACTTGTTTTTATTTTGTTGATAGTTGTAATCCTGCCTTTATCTTTATTTTTTGCATATGATCCCTATGTCAGAACTTGTGATTCAAATGCACAGAAGGCTTCAGAATGGATAATGAACAATTCAAATAAAGAAGATGTTATCTATGCACAGCATGAATTTCCTGCCTTGGCTTATTATACAAACAGGAAGATAGTCCTGGCTCCGTTTGACAAAAAAAGATTCTTTAACAAAACAATGAATCACATGAAAAAGCAAGGTTATTATGTTTATTTTGAAGAGCAAAAAAACAAAGATAGATTTCCTAAAACTGAGGAGATTGAAAATGATGAAAGGTTTAAGTTAGTTAAGAAGATTGAAGATGAGAATGAAGTTTATATCTATAAGATTATTTCCTAGAAATTTTTCCTTTTTTGACTGCTTCAAACTCCAATATTGAACCCTGTACAGCAAGATTGTTCTTGTCTCCAAAATCAAGCATTTTCTTTATCAGCTTTTCGATTTCGCTGTCTTTGTCTAAAGCATAGATTCCTATCAGTTTGGTTATATCTGACATAAAATCATCTGCCTCTGCCTTAGAAAGCTTTTTGTCTTCTGTGATATCAGAAAAATCCTTCTTGATCCTTTCAAATTCTTCTTTTTCTTCAGAATTCATCTTCCTACAAATATCATGTGCTTTTCTT
>WJKL01000050.1 GCA_014729145.1 Candidatus Woesearchaeota archaeon | reverse complement strand
TTCAGTTCAATGCAAGAGCTGATCTTGTTGATGAAGACACAAGCCAAAATATTGAGATTATAACTACAGGACAAGGTTCAACTACAGATACAGTTGAGATAATAATATTGGATGATAATACTGCTCCAATACTTTCAGATAGCATTCCAGAAGATAATGGATTCCTAAGACAGGGAATAACAGACCAACTAATATCTATAGATGCGGTAGATGACGAGACAGGAATAAAAAATGCAAGTTTCTCTTACTGGAACTGCTCTGTAAATGCAACAAACTCTACTATTTATACAATTGAATTAAATTGTGTTAATGATACATGCACTGCCCAGACAGATCTTTCTGAATATAAAGAAGGAAACCAGATGTGCTTCCAGTTTAAAGTATACAATAATGCTCTTGAATCTTCATCTTTGATAGGAACAGCAGGTTTTGACGGAACACCTCCAAATGTTTCTTTGATAGCTCCAGAAGACAATGCTTATGGAGGAGACAGTACATTGTTTTCATTTATAGCATCTGACAACCTTGCTCCAAACCTAAATTGTGAATGGATTGTCGACAATGAAAATATTGATTCAATAATTGCAGAAAACAATCAGATAACCAATACTACTTATGACACAACTAACATCTCCGAAGGAACTCATGAATGGAAAGTCAGATGCACTGATCTTGTAGGGTTGTCATCAGATTCAGAAACAAGAAATATAATAATTGATCTGTCTCCTCCTTCTATTATACTAAATAGCCCTGAAAACAACTCCATAATAGGAGATGATGTACAGATAGATATTGATGTGGATGACAACTATGAACTGGATAATGTAACTTACAGCTCAAGCCTTAATTCTTCAGAACTTTCAGAAGGAATAAACCTTTTAACAGTCACAGCTTCAGACAAGGCAGGAAACACAGCAGAGAAAACATTTACAATAATTGTAGACAGAACACCTCCAACTGTAAATCTGATATCCCCTGAAAACAACGCAAGTTCAGATGTTCATGTTAATTTTGTATTTGATATTGATGACAATCTAGATAAAGACCTGAACTGCGGATTATATCTTGATGATATATTGGCAGAAACTGAAGAATTTAACACAAATGAAACAGTCAACTGGACTGTTATAATACCTATGGACGAATATGAATGGTATATAAAATGCAGTGATGATGCAGGAAACTCATTCCAGACTGCTGCAAGAAACATTACTATAACAGATGTAACAGGACCTGATATATTATCAGATATTGAATATGTTGCCAGAACAGAAGATTATTTGTTTGATGTTAATGTAACTGACCCAAGCAATGTAAGTGATGTAGAAATAAAATTTGATGGTGGTCTGCTTAATTTAACAGAACAGGGAAGTTTATATTCAGGAAAAATACAGACTGACTTGTCATATCCATTAGGAATCTATAATATAACTATAAGAGCAGAAGACGAATTAGGAAATGAAAATATCTTTGTTGATGAATTTGAACTTGTAAATGGATATTCAATACATCTTAATCTTGACCCTTCAGAAGCAGAACCAGGACAGGAGATAACTGCATCAGGAACAGCACTTCTGGATGATCTAAGAGATGTTCCTGAAGAATATATCACAATTAACCTTCCTGAAGAAACAGTTGATGTTTTAATAGATATTGACGGCTCTTACAGTTATACATTTGAAGCCCCTGGACAGGGAACTTACACAATAACTGCATTCATAGTATCAGCAGAAGGTATCAACCATTCTGCTTCTGCTGAACTTGAAGTAAATTCTCCTGAAAAGAAATCAAATGATGGATCTTCAGGCTCATCAAGCGGATCAGACTTCTACTGCGGAGACGGGCAATGCACTAAAGCCCATAATGAAGACTGTGAAAACTGCCCTGAAGACTGTGGACAATGTCCTGCTGTTGACCAGGGAACTAAATCTTATGATATAGGATCAGCAGAAAATGAAACAGATGAATCAGAACCAAGAACACCTTCAGGTGTTGGTTATGCAACAGGGTTTTTTGGAAAAATCGCAAAGAATCCACTTGCATGGATATTATTCTTAGGTATAATCGGAACATTATATTTGTTGGCTTTCAAAAAACCTTCCAAAAAAAAGAATAATGTAAATTGGAAAGGATATTTTGATAAAAGATAAAATGGTCTTTGAACAGTTTCTTTCATCAGACAGTGTAAAAAAACACATGCTTTTTATCTTTCTGTTGGGCATGTTTTACGTGTTTGTAGGATATTTTGTGTCTGCTTATTTTTTTCAGGGCGTTGTTTCAGTTGCGATGCTCTTTACTATAACACTTCTGCTTGTTCCGTCTGCAGCAGCAATATTGAATTTTGAAGAGCAGATAGAAAGCAAAGAAGGGATTAAACATTTCTTCCACAATCACAAAGATATATTCAAGATATACATCACATTGTTCAAAGGGATCTTCTTTGCATTCTTAATTCTAGGTGCTTATGCAGGCCCTGCAGTCTTTGATTATCAGACGGATTTTCTTGAAGCAAGAGGGGATCTGACTTCAAACATACTTACAGAATTTGCTGAAAACGAATACCATCCTACTTTTGATAATGTATTTGCGCTGATATCACAGAATCTTCTTGTTGTTGTGATCGCATTTATACTCTCTATATTTTATGGAGCAGGAGCTTTGTTCTTGATTGTGTTGAACGCATCTGTCTTTGCTTCCTTTATCTGCTTTGTTGTAAGAGAAATCGGAAACTCTTTAGCTATGATACTTCTTTTTTTAATACACCTTATACCTGAACTTTCAGGCTTTCTCGCGGCAGCCATTGCAGGTGGTGTTGTCTCCAGAGCCATTGTAAGAGAAGATTTCCTAAGCAAAGGTTTCAAGAATGTAATGAAAGATGCTTTAGTTCTTTTATTGATTGCAGCAGGATTGATAATAATAGCTGCTTTCCTTGAAGTGTTTGTAAGTGCTAATCTGGTTAAGATGGTTGTATAGAAAAATGTTTTTTTATAACCAGTTTGAATTCTTTAGTTTGAGCGTTTCTATACTTTAGATTTTGGGTATAAAAAAGATTGTATGCAATTGAGAAAAAAGCATTATTTATTATCTTTCCTATGAATCATAGTGCCATCAGACATTACAAACATCATGTCATATTCAAAGGGATGGTTTTTTGAATTTTCTTCTGGGACATATGCTTTAATTTCATATATTGCTCCTTTTGGGGCCCCATAAGATGAAGTTGGATCTAATGCCTTAACTTCGATAGCCACATTCTTATATTTTTGAAACTCTATTTCAACTATGCCTTCTTCATCAAAAAGATGGACTTCCATAGATTCGTCATCAGATTTTAATATACCATTCATATAAGAATAAGATAATAAATAATCTTTTATAAAGTTAGTGCTTTTTTCTTAACCCATTTTCACGAGTTAGACTTCTCTCACTCATTCAAATGCCTAGCATCTCTGAGATTTCTCACTCTTACTCACTCCACAATTGTCCTTCAAAATTCGAGGTAAAAGAATAGAATCAAAGATTAAACCTAATTTTTTTCTTCTTTTTCTGGCTCTTTAAGAGTTTTGATGAATCCTGCTGTCTGCAATACTATAACAATAACTCCCATTAATATTATGGAATATCCAAACATATCAGGCCCTTCTCCATATGTAGAAAAAAACTGAAAATAAAGGGAATGTAAAAGCACCAAATAAAAAATAACATATGCGAAACTCTGAAGCCATTTCCATGACTCTATCCCTAAATATATTATTATCTTGTGGAAGGATGTTATTGAAAGTATGATTGCCAATGCCAGGGCTATCAATCCCAGAAGATTTGCAAATCCATAGCCTCCGCCTCCAAAAAATCCCCCAAGAGCCTTAAGTAAATTCCATCCTGGTCTTCCGCCCATTGCAAAATAAAAATGA
>WJKL01000049.1 GCA_014729145.1 Candidatus Woesearchaeota archaeon | reverse complement strand
GTTGTATCTCTGTTCCTTATTGTAACTGCTTTATCCTTTAAAGAATCAAAATCAAATGTCACACAATAAGGCACACCGATCTCGTCTGCTCTTGCATATCTTCTTCCTACTGATCCAGAAGTATCAAACTGGCATACAAATTCCTCTTTCAAAGAATCATAAATCTCTTCAGCTTCTTTATTCAGCTTGTTCACCAATGGAAAGATCCCAATCTTGACAGGAGCTAGTTTAGGCTCTAACTTCAACACAACATTTCCTCGTTCTTTGTCATCATAATAAGCGTTGAACAAAACAGTCAAAAAAGCCCTGTCTAATCCTTGAGAAGGTTCGATAACCCTTGGAATAACTTTTTTTTCTGTTTCTTGATCAAATATTTCCATCTTTTTGCTGCTTGCTTTTTTGTGCTGCTTAAGATCGTACTGTCCCCTGTTTGCATTTCCATGCACCTCTTTCCAGCCAAATGAATATCTGTATTCAATATCAAAACAAGCTGAAGAATAATGTGCAAGCTCATCTTTCATATGCTCCCTTAACCTCAGATCCTTTTTGTCTATTCCTAAGTCCAGGAACCACTGATAATTTTCCTTTAGCCAGTATGCATGCCACTCTCCGAGCATCTTTTTCTTCAGCATCTCTCCCAATGTTATCTTCTTATGTTCAATGTCTTTTTTCTGATCATCTTCGCTTAAAAGCTGAAATTCAAACTTCTTGTCTTTTTCCTTCAGTAAATAGCATTCCTTTTTCTCTGGATGTATGAAAAACTCAATCTCCATCTGCTCAAACTCCCTGCTCCTGAACAGAAAATCCCTTGGAGATATCTCATTCCTGAATGCCTTTCCTATCTGTGCGATTCCAAAAGGCAGCTGAACTCTTGAAGTGTCATGCACTAATCTAAAATCTGTAAATATCAATTGTGCTGTTTCAGGCCTTAGATAAGAATTGACTCCTTCCACAGGCCCGACTTCTGTGCTGAACATAAGATTTACATCTCCGATAACCTCAAACTCCCCTTCACACTCAGGGCATTTGACTTTTCCTATCTCATTTTTGTCTATTTTATTTGGCTTTTTGCAGTTCTTGCATTTCACATAAACATCCTTGAAATTATCCACATGCCCTGATGCTTTCCAAACCTTTGGATGAGTTATTATCGCTCCGTCTAATCCGACAACATCTTGTCTTGACTGTACAAACCTCTTCCACCAGTCCTGCTTAATATTGTTTTTTAATTCAACACCCAATGGACCGTAATCCCAAAACCCGGCTAACCCGCCATAGATCTCAGAATTAGAAAAAACAATGCCTTTTTTCTTGCAAAATGTTGCCATCTCCTGTATATCAACCATAGTTTTAGTTTTTGGCAGTCCTTTATATAATTTATCCTGTTTCTTTTTAGGCACTACATCTTTTTTATCAGAATTCTTTTTAGGTATTACTTTTTTCAAAACTTCTTCAATATCTTTCTTTGTAGGCTTCTTCTTTCCAAAATAAGCAATGTTTTTAGTTTTAACTTTTCCGTTTACTCTTTTAGATTCTTTCAGATAGTAATATTCATGTCCAGAAATCTTTTTCTTTACAACATATGCCATTTAGAAAGTTAGGTACTACTTCTATTTAAGGCTTGTGATTTTTAGGTATTACAAAAAGAAAAAAAATTAAAAATAATGTTCAACAAAAAATTCAATTATTTCTTTTGGATCTTTTTCATTAAAGCAGTCAGTCACTAATGAATCCAGATTATATGTATTTGAATTTTCGCAGCACTCGTCTAGCCACATCCAGTCATTTAGTTTTCCTTCTTTGAAAAACAGAGTTCCCAGCTTAGGTTCGAATGATATGCTCTCACATCTGTAATCATTTATATCCTTTGAATCCTCAGAGAAAATTCTAAGATAGCCTATATCTGTTCCTTCAGATTCTCTCTCTATCCCATTATATATATCACTTGGCCAATCTGATTCAGGTTTGTTTAACTGAACTTCTTTTTTGCCTAAAGCATCTGTAAGATACTTTTCTATTGTTGATTCTTCATATTTCATTTTTTATCACCCTAATAAAGTAATCACACTTGGGCTATATTAATATTCAGTCCTCCTTTGTGGGCACTAATAATAAAGTTTATATAGTTCTAAAACTGTATTTTTGCTATGTACGAAGATGTTTTATCAGAAATCGGCTTGACAAAATCAGAGATAGCTGTTTACTTTGCTTTGTTAGAGATTGGAAGCTCCACAACAGGCCCGATTATCAAAAAAGCAAAAATAGCTTCAGGAAAAGCTTATTTGATATTAGACAAGCTGATAGAAAAAGGATTGGTTACCTATGCAATCAAATCAGGAGTAAAATATTACCAGGCAAAAGATCCAGAAAGATTATTAGATTATCTAAAAGAAAAAGAAATCCAATTGAAGAAAAAAGAAAAGCAATTGGAAACAGTAATCCCAAAACTTAAATCTCAATATAAAGAGATAGCATACAAGCCAGTTGCCGAAGTCTTTGAAGGAGTCAAAGGATTCAAAACATTGTTAGAAGAAGAACTTAAACAATTGAAAAGAGGAGATACAATAAACTTGACTGGAGTTCCAAAAACAGCATTAGAGAAATTCCAAGGCTATCTCCTATACTGGAATAAGAAAAGAATAAAAGCAGGAATCAAGATGAAGATAATCTACAACCATGACTGCAAAAGATTAGCAAGAAAAAGAGATAAAATGCCTTTGACAGAAGTAAAATATATGAAAGAATCTTTGGAAACTCCAGCATGGACAGCTGTATTCAAGGATTATGTAACAATAAAGAATGTACAGGCAACTCCTGTTTGTTTTTTAATTAAGAACAAAGAAACAGCAGATTCATATAAAAAATATTTCAACATGCTGTGGAAAATAGCAACTAAATGATTATATCAAGAGAATTTTAGAATAATCTATTTATTTCTGGCAAATGAACTGATAGACAAAACCATTATCAGTATATTTGCGAATAGCTCTAAACCCTACAGATTCCAATGCAACCAAGAAATCCTTAATAGAATTCTTTGTATGTAAATCCAGATATTTTGCAACATTTAGTATGATATTAGCTAGATTATATTCTTCTTTAGAAAAGGTACTAAGGATAGCATCAAATTCTTTTGTTGATAATTCATGTTTCTTAAACACATATTTATCAAAAAGATTTTGCAGTTTTTTTGAAAATTTGAAATAATCCAGAAGTTTAACAGGATCTTTGGTTTTGATATATTCTTCAAACAAATCTAATAATGCTTTATATTTCCTTATATTGACTTTTTCCCAGTAGAATTTGTTATTATTATAAAAATGCCTAAAAGTGCAGGAAACAAAATCTTCAATTATCAGATATCCTCCTTTTTTCAAAGAATCATGAATCAAGCCTATAAAAGGGGTTCCTTCTTCAGTTATTTTTCCAATTTCATGGAATACCAATGATGAGTGTGCAATATCAATATCCCTTAAATCTTCATGAAATTCTTTATATTTCTTGATATTCCCTAGATTGACATGGACAGGAGAATATGATTTATCAATACAATAAAAAACAGCCTTGGGAATAATTCTTCTAAAATGCCTTGCAAAAGAACAATCTCCTGAACCAAAATCTAACACTTTTAAAGGCTGTATTTTTTTAAATAGCGATTCAACCCTGCCAGTGAAATTAGTGCTCATGCATATTAGATAACTCATATAAAGAATAATCTGATTTTATTATATAAATGTTTATGTTGGGCGATTTGAAAACAATCAGAAGAATAACTTATTTTCTCAACCATTCAACTTCTTCCTTTCCCAATTCTAATTCTTCAGCTATCTTCTCACTCATCTCTTTATTGTTCTTAAAAATAGTCTGAAAATATTCAATATTCTTTATCATCTCTTTTTGAGAAGTATGTGTTTTCTCAGCTATCTTCTTAGCAATTGCTTTCTTCTTTGCATTCTTTCTTTTTGCCCACCACATCTTAAGTATCCTTCCGGTTGGCTTGTATTTTGTATATTCCTTATATTTCTTGTCTTTAGAAACTGCAATCCCTGCTGTCATCAGATTATCAACATATCTTAAAAAACCCCAGTGCTGCCATCTTCTTATCCTTCCCTTGAAAACATCTGCTCTTGACAACTTGTCATAAGCTCTTGCCAAATCAGCAGGTTTTGTATATTCTTTTGGAAGGTTTTCATCTAACCATAAAAATCTTTCATCAAAATCCTCTCCCACAGTATTGAAAGCTGAAACTGCAATATTTGGATCCTTTGTCTTAAATATCTTCAGCAGTGCAGTAATTATTGAATCTGTCTTGTTTCTCTCTGACAATTCATCTATCGCTTTTTTTGTGATCTCTCCCAAAGAAGATATTATCTCTAGGTCATTCACTGCGCCTCTTGCATCTCCCCCTGACCTTCTTGCCAGTGTCTTCAAGGCGCTGTCTTCATATTTTATATTCTCTTCATTGCATATCCTTTTCAATATCTGAAATATATCATCTGCCTCTAAATCCTTGAATTCCAGCAGTTCGGATTTATTTCTTATGGATGAAAACTTGTTTGGATAAGGATTGTTTGCAGTTATGATGATAGGGTATGAGCTTTTTTTGATTATCTTTACCAAAGCAGGAACACCTCCTCTGTCTTTTCTTCCTGAAATTCCGTCCATCTCATCAACCAATATCAACTTGCTCTCTCCAAACAGGCTTCTCTGCTGTGCTGCTGCTCCAATGATAGAATTGATCTGGTCCTTTTTCCTAAAATCACTTGCATTCATCTCCACAACTTCATATCCCAAATCATTCGCCAAAGCATAAACAGCAGCAGTTTTTCCGCATCCAGAAGGACCATGAATTAACACTGCATTCTTCTTCTGATTATTGAAATTAAGAACAAAAGTTTTTAAGACAGCCATCTGGCTTTCTTGAGCTACAATATCCTTTATTGCCTTTGGGCAATACTTTCTTACAAATGGAACCCCCATATAATATTCAGAAACAGTGATTGTATTTAAAGGTTGTCGAAAGATTAAAAGTCTAGCCCATTTTAGAATAATCTTAAAACTGATAGCTTTAGATATAAAATGAAAAGAAAAAATATCAAAAAAATAAAAAGATAGATGGTATCGAAAGATGAAAAATATTTTAACGAAGCTTTAAAAACTTCTATGATTAACTTTCTACATGGTATTAGAAGAAGAATGGTTCAGTGCATATATTAATGAAGCATGCAGCCACCGCATCATACCACAGGAAAAGGCTGTTGAACTGGTCAAAAAATATCAGGAATATGATGATATCAATGCTATGAACGAACTTATACTGTGCAATCAAAGGCTTGTTCTGCATTTTGTCAAAAAGACAAATTATTCCATGAAAAATAGTATGTGGATGATCTGCTGTGGAAATGACGGGCTTCGTGAGGCAATAGAAAGATATAATCCTGAAAAAAGTGCATTCTCTACATTTGCAGGAAAGATGATAAAGTGGAGCATAAAAGCCGGCCTTAAAGATGAGGTCATGACATCTATACCTGTTCCTGCGATAAGATTTGAAAAGATAAAAAAGCTTGAGTCATTGATACATGAATATGCATTTAAGGATGAAACACTCACTGATAAGATAATCGCAGAAAGGATCGGCTGCAGCGTCGGTACTGCAAAAAATGTAAGGGTCGACTACAACACCTATTTCCGAAAAGGAAGAAAGATGCTCTATCCTTCACTTATTGAAGAGCCAAAAAAAGAGGATACTGAAGAGCTCATAGATATTATGCTCAAAGGCCTTGCAGAGCTTCCTAAAAAATACAGGTCTGCACTTGAGATGTTTTACGGCATCAACTGCAAAAAGAAAACATTGAATAACATCGGAAAAAAGTTTGTAGATAAGGGGTATATCAGACCAAGAAGAGATATTAATTTAAGCTCTCTCGGATCCAGAGCAGGACAGATAAAAAATGAAGCATTTGAAATGCTTAAAGAATACATGCTT
>WJKL01000048.1 GCA_014729145.1 Candidatus Woesearchaeota archaeon | reverse complement strand
TGAAGAAGGAGGAATATCTCCAGGAGGCATAGGATATGATATTAATTGCGGAGTTAGGCTATTAAGAAGCAATCTTAAGAAAGAAGACATTGGAGATAAGATAAAAGAATTATTAGATAAAATATTCAAATATTGTCCTGCTGGTCTTGGAGGCAGTAATATCAAGGTTGATAAAGAACAGATAAATGAGATACTGGAAAAAGGTGCAAGATGGGCAGTTGAAAATGATTATGGAAATGAAGATGATCTAGAGCATTGTGAGGAAAGTGGAAATTTGAAAAAAGCTGATGCTTCTTCGGTGTCAGAAAAAGCAAAAAATAGAGGAAAAAAACAGATAGCTACTTTGGGTTCAGGAAATCATTTTTTAGAGGTGCAGTATGTTGATGAGATATTTGACAAAGAAACTGCAAAAGCATTTGGAATAACAGAAAAAGGGCAGGTTACATTTATGATACACTGTGGTTCAAGGGGTCTTGGACATCAGGTTTGTTCTGATTATCTGAGGAAAATGGAAAAACAGTTTCCTGAAATATTGAAGAAATTACCTGATCGTGAGTTGATTTATGCTCCTGCTGGCAGTGATATGGCTGAAGAATACTTTAAGGCAATGTGTGCTGCTGCTAATTTTGCATGGTGCAACAGGCATGTACTGGGGCATCAGACAAGGAAGGCAGTTAAAGAAGTTATCGGAGATAAAGCTGAGTTGAAGACTGTATACGATGTTGCGCATAATATTGCAAAAGTAGAAGAGCATGATATTGGTGGAGAGAAGAAGAAAGTATGGGTGCACAGAAAAGGAGCTACAAGAGCTTTTGGACCCGGCAGAAAAGAAATACCTGAAGCTTATAGAGATGTAGGACAACCAATCATAATTCCTGGAAGTATGGGAGGGGGAAGTTATGTTTTAGTTGGAACTAATGAAGGAATGAAAGAGACATTTGGAAGCACTGCTCACGGAGCCGGAAGGATAATGTCAAGACATCAGGCCAAAAAAGAATTCTGGGGAGAGACTATTAAGAAAGAACTTGAAAAAAAGAATATATTTGTCAAGGCAGCTTCGATGAGCGGTATTGCAGAGGAAGCTCCAGGAGCATACAAAGATCCTGATGAAGTTGTAAGGGTTTCAGATAAAGCAAAAATAGGAAAACTAGTTGTAAGATTAAGGCCTTTGGGTGTTGTTAAAGGTTAGAAATATTTTAATATTTTATTCTATATCTATTATCTTTCCTTTTTTTCCAACATTGATAACTTTTGTATTTCCTATCTTTTCTTCAATGCCTTCTGCTTCATGTACATGAGAGCATAGCAGAATGTTTGGTTTGAATGCTTCAACTGCTTTTCTTATTCCTGTTGAACCTGGAAAGAATTCTGTAAATTTTTCCATTTTTGAACCTGATGGATGAACATGAGTAACCATTATTTTTGCATTTAAATCTTTGATTCTATCGTGGCCTTGTTTTAAAAGATTGTAAAATTCATCTTCATCTAATTGGAATAATCCTATGTTTGCACCGCCTGCTCCGAACAAGCCAACATCTCCTGCTTTTATCGAATAACCATGCAGGTTTATAGCATCGTATTTCTGGGCAAGATAATCTGCTGTTGCGATTGTTTCGTGGTTTCCCGGGATTAGAACAACTTTCTTGTTTTTTTCCTTGAAAGGGCCTATTATTCCTTTAGTTGACTGCTCTGCATAGGTTAAATCTCCGCATAATACAACTAAGTCAACTTTTTCTTTTTCTGCTTTTTCAGCAAGAGATCTAGCTAAAGAAATATCTCCATGTATATCTCCTGATGCTAGTATCTTAGTCATTTTATTGTTTTAGCATTAGGAGGCCTGTAAGTGAAGCTTACTTTGTCTCCTGATGCTAGTATCTTAGTCATTTTATTGTTTTAGCATTAGGAGGCCTGTAAGTGAAGCTTACTTTGTCTCCTGATGCTAGTATCTTAGTCATTTTAAGTTAATAGAATAATAATTTTAAGATTTATAAAGGTTAGGTAATTCTGCGAAAACAAGCTTCGCTCTTTTCTGGGTTAAAAATTTTAGAAAATTTTTAACTATCTTTCTTTTACTTTAACTTCATCTTTTTCAAGATGGATTATCTTAGAAGGTCTTCCTGGTTTTTCTCCTTCATATAGAACAAAACTTAATTTTCTCTTGATATCTTCATTTATGTCCAAATCAAGATCCTCAATCTTTTCCATGAAAGGCTCGTCAGTCACATTTACAGAAGTAGTTATGATTGGAACGCCTATCCACTCAACCAATGAAGAGATCCAGTGGTTTGGGATCCTGACTCCAAGGGATCCTTTTCCTGGGGCTACTTCTTTACATACAGGAGATTCTTTTGTTTTTAATATCAATGTGTAAGGTCCTGGAAGCTTGTTAAGCCATTCTTTTGCTTCCTGTGTTAATTCGCAGTTATCCTCTATCCATGCTTTTGAAGGAGCAATAACTGAAAATGGAGAATCAGGGCGTTGTTTTGCTTTTCTTAATTTTTTTACTGCCTTTGAATCAAGAGCATTGCAGCCAATTCCGTAGATGGTATCTGTGGGATGTATGAATAGATCTCCTTTTAGTATCTTTTCTTTAATCTCTCCTTTTCTTAGCTTTGCTTCTGCGCGGGTTATGACTTGCATATCACAATTAAAATTAAATCAGTTTAAAAAGTTTTTGAAAATAAGAACCTCTTCCCGAGAGGAGGGAAGAGGAGAGGTATTCAGTGGCAGATAGCATTTATAGAATTAGCATAAATTGGGATTTATATCCAGCTATCTGAAAATTGAATATCAAAACTTTCAGCTGCAACGCATCTTTTAGTTACTCTTCTTATCTGGTTGTAAAATAAATTTTTTACAAAATCCTGGCTTGGGGATTCATAGTACATAGGGTATCACCTCTATTTTTTGTCTTTGAATAGCAGTTAAGGCAAAGATGTTTTCCGATAGTCGCAATATTTTCTATTGAAAATGGATTGACAAGTTCAGCAAGGTCTAAACGAAACGCATCCCTTGCATCCACTTTCTTATTACATTCAAAACATCTGATTTTCATGTTATTATTTTACTGTTGAGAGTTTATATATTCTGCGCAAGTAAATGTCCAGTGACCAGTGGTATGCTGAAACTGCTGATTCTTTAGAATTTAAGTGTTAGAGAAGCTGTGAGCACTGGACATATATTTTTAGATTTTTAGAATTTTTTAGATTAATCTTAAGATTTTTTAGAAATCAGTGAGTTTTTTTGTGGTTCCTTTATATTTTATTATACTTGTATTACCTTCGTCCCCTCCTTCTGTCTTTTCTACAGAGATGAATTTGCCTTTTTCAAGTTTTTTGATCTTTCTTTGGAATGTTTTGTATGAAAGAGAGCCTCCATCTTTTTTATACTTTTGGAACAGATCCCCTATCTTTGAATGACTGTTTTTCTTTATTATATCAAGGATAAACTTAATGTCATCTTTTAGCCCTGTTGATTTTTTAACAGAGAATTCGTCCAGTTTTTCGATTGCAGATTTTACATGGTCCTTATTTATCTTTCTGCTTGCCTTTTCTTCTGCAAGTGTTGCAGATTCTTTGAGAAGATATAATCCTGACCTTATGTCTTTTAGATCTGAGGTTTTTTTTGCGATCATCTCAAAAGCAGAATCTTCCCATACTCCAGGAGAGAAAGCATATTTCATCCTTTGTCTTAGGATACCTCTTGTTTCTTTTGCATTATACTGCTTAAATTCAACTAATTCTGCAGTTAGCCTTGATTTTATCCTTTCGTCCAGGTTATTCAGCCATGATTTATAATTTGTTATAAGGAAAATAGATTTTCTGTATATCTCTTCCAGGATAGTATATATAAATTCCATGTCATCTAGTTTGTCAATCTCATCAAGAACAAACACAGCTGATTTTTTGTTTATTATCTTTTTGATCTCATCCATAAGTTCATCTGCTCTTTTGTTTTGGATGAATTTATAGCCTATTTGACTGCATATTTCTGTGATTATCTTGAAAGAAGTGTTCTTTTTCCAGCAGTTTATATAAATTGGATATATTTCATCAGTCTCATTTTCTAGATCTCTTAGAACATATCTTGTAGCTGCTGTCTTTCCTATTCCAGGAGGGCCGTGGATTAAAAGATTTTTTCCGTTTCTTTTCTGCATCAATGGTTTTATACAGTTTGCAAGATAGAACTGTTCTTTTTCTCTGTAGGGAAGAAGCTTTGGAAGGAAATCATAGTCCAGTGCAATCTCATCTTTAAACAAGGATTCGTTGTCCTTAAGCATATCTTTGAATAGATTCATTTTACCCCCTTGTTATAATAATCAGTCTTAAATTTAAATATTTTTGGTTTTATGGCTGTGGTGTAATCTTATCTTGCTCTAATCATCTATCTGCCTTGATCTTCTTTAATCCACCCATATAAGACTGGAGAGGTGCAGGGATCTTTATAGAGCCGTCTTTAAGTTGGTTGCATTCCAGCAAAGAAATCATCAATCTTGGAGCAGCTAATCCAGATCCGTTAAGAGTGTGAATATATTTATTTCCCTGCTTTG
Organism: Candidatus Woesearchaeota archaeon; assembly: GCA_014729145.1. Classification (GTDB taxonomy): domain Archaea; phylum Nanobdellota; class Nanobdellia; order Woesearchaeales; family WJKL01; genus WJKL01. The sequence goes on along the minus strand of WJKL01000048.1, from coordinate 3 downwards.
TCC
>WJKL01000047.1 GCA_014729145.1 Candidatus Woesearchaeota archaeon | reverse complement strand
GGATGAAAGCTCAATACAACTACAGGACAGGCCAGTATATCTGGTATACTCCTTCAAACCACAATAATCAAAAACCAGTAAAAAAAACAATAACCCAATACAATCCAAACACAAAAAGGACAAAAGAGATCACTATCAACACTTATCCAGAACAATCTGAACTTGAAAAAACAGTTGAAACTGCTTTATAATAAAAAAATATTTAAAACATCAATTCTCTACCAGGTTAAATAAGGGGTGGTAGAGACAACTAAGGAGGTAATATTAAAATGACTGAAAAACATTTATTTACATCAGAATCAGTAACAGAAGGCCACCCTGACAAAGTATGTGACCAAATCAGCGACGCAATTCTAGACGAAATTTACAAGCAGGATCCAAATTCAAGAGTGGCCTGCGAATGCTTGACTAAGACAGGTGTTGTTGTAGTAGCAGGAGAGATCACAACCAATGCTTATGTTGACATTCCAAAGACAGTAAGAACTACATTAAAAGATATAGGATATACCAAATCAGAATACGGAATCGAATATGAGACCTGCGCTGTTTTTGTTCACTTGGAAGAACAGTCTCCTGATATCTCACAGGGAGTTTCAGAAGGACAAGGACTGCATAAAGAGCAGGGAGCAGGGGATCAGGGAATGATGTTTGGTTATGCCTGCAACGAGACAAAAGAATTGATGCCTCTGCCTATTGCAATGGCTCATAAATTATGCTTAAAACTATCAGAAGTGAGAAAAAAAGGCAGAATAAAGTATTTAAGACCAGATGGAAAATCACAGGTTTCTGTAGAATATGAAGACGGAAAGCCAAAAAGGATAGACACAGTTCTTATCTCAACACAGCATGACGATGTTCCATACAGAAAGATCAAAAAAGATATCACCAAAAAAGTAATAAAACCTGTCTGCAGAAGATGGATAGACTCAAAGACAAAATTCCTTGTAAACCCTACAGGAAAATTCGTCAGAGGAGGACCTTACGCAGATGCAGGTTTAACTGGCAGAAAAATAATAGTTGATACTTATGGGGGCATGGGAAGACACGGAGGAGGAGCTTTCTCTGGAAAAGACCCTTCTAAAGTTGACAGATCAGCAGCATATGCAGCAAGATACATAGCTAAAAATATTGTTGCAGCTAAATTAGCAGAAAGATGCGAAGTAGAATTAGCATATGCTATAGGTGTTGCAGAGCCAGTCTCTATTTTAATTGACACATTCGGAACTGGAAAAATCCCAGACAATAAAATATCAAAGATTGTCAGAAAACATTTCCCTATAAAGCCTGCAGATATTCTGTCTGAACTAAGGTTAAGAAAACCAATCTACAGAAAAACAGCTGCCTACGGTCACTTTGGAAGAAAAGACAAAGATTTTACCTGGGAAAGAACAGACAAGGTTGATATTCTTAAGAAGGAATCAGCTTTGATGGAAAACATTAATGAAAAAGCTGATTAAGCTTTTTTTATTTTTTTCTTAAAATGCCTGACCCATATATTAACTTAAGCACAGATTATTTTGAAGACAAATACAGGAAATATATAATTCAAGAACTGGCTTCTGACTTAATAAATATATTCAAGGAAGTTAATGAAGAATATACAGAAAAAGAGATAGAACTTCTTTCAAATTTTGTATTAAATACTTATTCTGAAGAAGAAGGTATATCTCCTGAGATAACCCTCAATCTTATAGCAAACAATGCACTTTATGCTCCAAACAGCAAAAGAGCAGAAGATTCATTAAAGATATTTGAATTCATGAGGCAGTTTTATTATTATACATATACTTATCAGGAATATGATGAAAAACAGGAAAATCTGGAGAGAACTGTCTCTGCTCTTCTAATAGCTGTTCCTGAATTCTGCGAAAAACCCACAAAAGAGCTGATAAACAAGATAAATACATACCAGTATGCAGTCCATACATGGTATATGGTAAATTATATACTCGATAGAAAAAATTTCTATGTATATCCATATATAGATGAATCCTTTGAAGATTATGAAATTTTAGATGAAGACGAATTTCCATTAAGCAGGATGCCAGAACTTCCGGAAAAATTTACCTTTGACAAAAAGAAATATACAGAAAAGGAGCTTATTCAAAAAGTATGGAGTATTTTGATGCATAACAAAAACAACTAAAACATCTTTCCTGCAATATACCCTAATCCATAACCTATGATATTCTCAAGCCCTATGAAAGAAGCTCCGGCACCTGCAAACCCTATGCCATATCCAGATGACTCCCACAATATTTTTTTCCAGTCTCTTGGAATCTTTTCAGTATAACCCAACTTAGCTACAGGATGTGGATCATTCATAGCAAATCCAAGAAGGATTCCTCCAAATCCAAATAATCCCCCATAAAAAACAGCAAGATTATTTCTTATATTTTCTCCAACACCTTCAATACCATTTGCAGCACAGTATCCGTTTACAGCACCTTCTCCCATAACAGCCAATGAAGTGCATCCTAAAAAAACAATCTCATCCAGACCCATCTTTGTCTTTTCATATATTTTTTCGCTTATTCCCATCTTTCAAAATTCATTTCATAACTGTCCCCGCACGTAATCCCGGAATACAGCCTCAATGCAAGCTTCTCAGCTTCTTCTCCGATTCCTTCAACTAAAATCTGAAGATCAGTTCCTGTTATAGCTCCAAGACTCATAATATCAGTCATTCTTTTGCAGTCTGCTGTATAATTGTGCTCATCATCATCTCTTATCATATACACTTTTCCCTCATATTTCCTGCATTCTCTCATTATCCTGCTGGAAGGATCCATACATATACCCATATGAAGATTTACAACTACGTCCAAACTTACAAAATCCTTTCCTTCATATCCAATTTTTTTAATTTCAGGTTTCATCTGTAATCAAAGCAGCATCCTGGCTGAACTTCTTCCTATTCTTCAACATTCTGAGTATACTCTCCTTCCCATCCATCATAATAAGCCATACGACCCATTGAATCATTAAGAAAATCCATGCCAGATTTGTTTATCAGCCCTATTCCAAATCCATTTTCATTCAAAAGCTGTTTTTCATAACTAATATCTTTTTCTTTTGCTATTTGATAGAAAGCATACCATTTATCTCCAATCCTTATAGCAGCATCTGCTTCAACCTCTACAAATTCATCCAATTCACTGCAATAACAATCAAAAATAGCTTTTCCATCTACGCAGATATATTCATCAATCACTCCGCCCCCTTGTTCATCATTCAGATAAAACTCCAAATTAGATTTAATCCCTGCATCTGATTCTGTTTCACTTAGATATTGGATTTCATCAGCACCGTCTACATATCCACAGTTTCCGCTCAAGATTGATATTCCAATTGCTGCACTAAAAGCCAGCCTTCTGAATAAATTATTTACTTTTCCAACAAGACATATTTCTTCTTTCATTTTTATCCCTCCACAACCAGGCTTATCTCTTCCTGATTGTTTGCTTCATTTGATTCATCTATCTTTCCGTCAGGATCTGCTGTAACCTTTGTATTATAAACTCCTGCAGCAGAATATGTTAATCTTCTTGCGATAACCCTTGCATCTCCAGCATCCAGCGAATGGACCCCTTTGATTATCCCTTCTCCTGTATCTATTTCCCATTCAGCCTTTACTGCACTTTCTCCTGTATTTCTTAGAGCAAATGCAAATATTGTTGTCTCTCCTGCTTTTGGATTATCAGGATACTGCACCACAAATCCGCTTACGCTCAAATCAACTGTTTTGTTACTTTCACCATATTCATCTACACAAACTCCATTTAAACAGGCACCGCAGTTTTCTTTTAATACTTCATTTTCAGAATACTCGCATGTTCCATTGTTGCAGTTCCAGCTTCCATAAATCTGATAAATATCAGCTCCATTACAGTAACTGCTTCCAATCCATTTTTCTTCTCCGCAGTCAGAATCAACACTGCATCCAGATGCAATACAGTCTCCATTTACACAATCATAACTGCAGCTTTCAATTAACTCATTTTCATCATCATAACTGCAGTATGCTTCACTGGTTCCAGGATTATGACAGCTCCATTGTCTGTGTACTTGATAAACATCATCTTCACTGCAGTAGCTGCTTCCTACATAACCGTCGCTTCCGCAGTCATTATCACTAGAGCATGTAAATTCTTTGCTTAAACAGACCCCGTCTGAGCATCCATGATCACATTCCCTTTTCTCTTTTTCCTCTTCTTCATAACCGCAGTAAGATTCATGGGTCCCTGGATTATAGCATTTATACCTTCTGTAGCTCTGCCATATATCTCCGTTTTCACAATACTCATCTCCAGCCCATCCATTTTCCTTCCAGCAGTCTGAATTAAAAGAGCATTCAAAAGGCTTTGCAAGCGGATATTCATCAATAAGTCCTTCTCCAGCATCATAAGGATCATCACAGATCCCATCTACATCTGCATCAATACACCCCTCACTTTCTTCATCATAATCCAGCCATCTGTTTCCTTCCTGGCTGTGATAAAGGAGATTGGATTCATTTGAAACATCTTTTACAGATGTGAAATCCTTAAATTTATTAAGATAAATATAACTGTTCCTGTAATTAAAAATACTGTCCCCTTCAATTCCATACTCGCTTCCACCAAGATCATTCCCTTTTATTATAAGGTCTTCGCATCTATACCAGCAATATATTGCATATCCTCCCCTGTTGCTCTTTTCTGTTATACTGTTATTCTCAATAACTGTATTCCCAACCCCATCCATAGATATTCCTCTGCCCCAGTAGGCATAGTCAGGAATATAGTTTCCTGTAACCCTGCTGTTATACAGCCTGTACAATCTTATTAGATGGTCACTATAATTATCAACTATGTTGTTTGATATGGTTATATTGTCCCCTTGCGCATATAACCTGCTATAATCAATCTCATTTCCATCAACAACAGAGTCAACTCCTTTAATATACAACTGGCTTGTTAATTTATTGTCAATTATTTCTGCATTAATCACATCTTTTGCATATATGCCTTTTGAAAATTCATCAACATAGCAGTTCTTGATCTCAACATCAGAATAACCAATAATCTCAATACCATTTCCAATTCCAGCTCCTTTTAATATGCTTCCATTACAGTCTAATTTAATATTATCAACTGCAATCTTAATTCCATTTAGAAGTTCATAACTTCCCTTGCAAAAGACAGTGTTTTCAGTTATATTCATCCCGTCAAAAGGAACAACACATCCATCATCTGAAATACAGCTTCCATCTACACATCCTTCTTCGCAAGTATCTCTTGTAACTTCATGCTCTGAGT
>WJKL01000006.1 GCA_014729145.1 Candidatus Woesearchaeota archaeon | reverse complement strand
GCACAGAAATTGTATGATGAGCAGGAATTCTGCGCTTATTATAATATATTCATGGTTTTTCAGGAAATAATGAGGTGTACACCATAATGAAACAAAAAGAAAAAGAGATAATCAGGATGATGAGGACAGGAAAGAGGCTGAACATTTCTAAGATTGCAAGACAGATTGGTATGCCGATAAGCACAGTTAATGATGCAATAAAAAGGATTGAGAAAAAATATATGATCAAGAGGAGCTCTTTATTGGATTATTCTAACTTAGGATATAGTGCTAATGCTTTGGTTGCTGTTAAGATTAGCTCTGGGAAGCAGGAATTTCTTGACTATATTAAGGATATGAAGTTTGTAAATTCAATCTATCATATCAATTCTGGATATGATTTTCTTGTTGATGTTGTATTTAAAGACGTTTCTAAGCTTAAATTCTGGATTGAAGAGGTCAAGAGGCATTTTGACCTGGAGCTTAATGTATTCCATATATTTGGAGCTGAAGAAAAAGAGAGGTGGGTTCCATGAAAAGTAAAGTTCGGCAGAGCCAAACAAACTTTTCATTTTTTGGAGGGGAAAAATGAAAAGGGTAGCTTTTTGTGATATGATTATGCCTCATCCAGTCTATGGATATATTGGAGCGTATAGATCTCATTTTTCTTATTTTGATGATATTGCACAAGACAGATTAGATCATAATAGAGATCTAATGTCAAGACCAAGTGAAAAATATGAAATTATGCAGTATACTGAGATTGATATCTCTCAGATTAGAAAAGATCATCTTGATTTTCTAATTACCCATATCAATGAAGGAGATGAATTTTTTCCTGCCAGACTGATTGATATCCAACAAATCCATCAGGAATTTCCTGATATGAAGACTTTAATTTATACAGATAGAAATATTGTAACAAGAAAATTGGAATATGAAGATTTTACAGAATGTGGAGTTTATGATATTCTTTGGAGAAATCCTGAAAAATATGATCAAAGCACTAAGATAATCTTGAAATGGCTTGAAAATGGAGGTACAACATGAAAAGAATAGCCTTTTGTGATAAATATATCCATTATCTTGCAATGCCTCCTGATGAAGAGAAAGATGACGATAGGCTTCATTTTAATGAAAGGATGATGGCAGAGCTGGACAAAAGATATGATCTGCTTAAGTATCCAAAGTTTAATATCCACAGGATAAGAAAAGATTATCCTATTGACGGAATTGTAACACACATTACTTTAGATGATTCTTTGAATGAGGAACAGGAACTGTTCTACAAGGCATATCCTTCTGAGATAAAGCAGGCTAAAGAAGAGTTTCCTGAGATGAAGATTCTTGCTTACACTGACAGAGAAAAAGGGATGGATTACATCACTTTGATGGAGTGTGGAATTGATGATGTTCTTTGGAGAGATCCTGAAAAGTATGATGAACAGATTGAAATAATCTTGAAATGGGTTGATGGCTAAGATGGAACTACTGCATAAATTAAATTTGAAATATAAGCAAAGATTTGGGAGAACAGATATCTTTGAAGCAGCAGAGATTGTCTGCAATCCTAATATGAAAGCATATATGGAGGAATTATATTTAGCTCCTTCTGAAAGAGATGTTAATCATTGGGGAAAATTTAATCTGAATAATAATGGAAAGATGTGGATAACTTATACTTTAATAGAAAGTATAGGGATGTCAGAAGAAGGGTCAAAGAAAAAACTGCTTCATAGATTAGCAAGCGTGATGAAAGATGATTATAAAGCAGATGTGAGAACATATATGGATCCTGAAATGATCGAAGATCTTGTTTTGGATGCTGTTATTGAAGGGGAGGTTGATGAGTCTTTTCTTGACAAGATAGACAAAAAAAGACTGAAAAGAAGATATTCAATAGGTATAATGGATGCGGTGATTGACGGAAAGATATCTATGCATTATCTTGATGAAGTAGATGCTCCGTTGGGTATTCGTCTTGATACTATCATTGAACGCATAGAAGAAGGGGAATTAGAGCGTGATATCCTTGGAAAGGTCAACAAAGAACTGCTGGAGTTATATTTGATTCCTAGGGTGGATAAAGGGGATATAGATCCATGCTATGCTGAAGATTATTTAGAAGCTAAATATAATATTAAGGGGGAGAAAAATGAATAAAAAAATAATAATAATTTCAATTTTGTTGGTTTTGTTAAGCTGCAGTGTATATGCTGCGCATAATCCTGATTTTCAGGAAGGATTTACATACACATCTTGGTGGAATAATGATTATCTGCAGTCAACCTCTGATACATCTCTTAACTATTTAGAAGATACTGGAACAGATCATGTTGCTGTGCTTGTAACTTGGTATATGGATGATCTTACCAGCACTGATATTTACCAGGACGGAACAAAGACTCCAAGCGATTCTGCAGTAGTTGAAGCAATAGAAGATGTTCATGGCAAAGGAATGAAGGTTATGCTTAAGCCTCATGTTGATATTAAAACTTATGAATGGAGAGGAGACATAAACCCTTCAAACTGGAATACCTGGTTTAATAATTATGAAACATTTATCAATCATTATGCTGATATTGCTGAAGCAAATAATGTTGAGCAGTTTGTAGTCGGGACTGAGTTAAAATCCTCTACCTCCAGGACATCTGACTGGCAGAATGTTATTAGCGGAGTAAGAAGCAGATATAATGGAAATATAACTTATGCTGCTAACTGGGATAACTATGGTAATGTTAATTTTTGGGGTGATTTGGATTATATAGGAGTTAATGCTTATTTTCCTTTAACTGGCAAGACAAATCCTACTTTAACCGAATTAAAGAATGCATGGGCTGATGAAAAGAGTGCTCTTTCTAGTTTTTCTAGCAGCAAAGGAAAACAAATCATATTTACAGAAATTGGATATCAGAGCAGAGACGGAACAAATATTGAACCGTGGTGGAGAGAAGGAAGTTCAGATGAGCAGGAGCAGGCTGACTGCTATAGAGCTGCTTTAGAGGTTTTTTGGAATGAAACATGGCTCGAAGGGATGTACTGGTGGATGTGGTATTGGAAATATTATGAAGATCCTGATGATTTCTCTGTTTATGGAAAGTTAGCAGAGGATGTTGTTGAGGAATTCTATTGTGATGAAGACTGGCAGGTTCATTATGGAAGCTGTTTAACTAATGATTCAAGATTAAAATATTACACTGATGCAAATAACTGCGGAAAAACTGATGATTTGCCTGCTGACAATGGAACTTATGCTGCTTGTGATTACTGCACTGAAGATGTTCAGGGGCCGTTTACAACGAGCTGCAATATTTCAGATGAGCAGATAGAATATTATGTTGATAATGATTATGACAGCTGCTGTGCTGTGACTGGTTTAAGCTCAGACTGCAGTATAGATAATGGAAGTTATGATAATCAGACAGTTAGCTGTGATTATTGTGTTCCTGACTGGGTTGAAGTTATTGAAGAATGTCAGCCAGATGATACCTACATTGGATGGTATAATGATACAAATGATTGTTATGCTCAAACAGGATTAGAATCTGATAATAATCCTCCTGATAATAATACTTATGTTTGCGATTACTGTACTCCAAATATGACTTATACAAATTGGAGTGGTTGGTATGATATAACAGGATGCAGGGCAAATGACACAATACTACAGGAAAGGAACAGGACAGAATATGATTCCAATAGTTGTGGAGAGGTTAATGATACAATTCATTATGAGTATCAGGAAATTAATTGTGATTACTGCACTCCAAATATAGTCAATACTTCATGGAGTTTATGGTCTAATGAAAG
>WJKL01000046.1 GCA_014729145.1 Candidatus Woesearchaeota archaeon | reverse complement strand
TATATCTATTCTTTCAGCCAAGTTTTGATCTATCAGGTCTTTGTTTTTATCATATGCGCTGCTTAAAGAAATATTTACATTAAACTCTGTCCTGTGGTCTTCTATATTTAATACTCCAAGACCAAGAATATCAGATTCTCCCCTTCCAATTGTCTTTCTTTTGAAAGGCACTGATATCATTTTTCCCTGACCCAAAGAAGCTTCTATCTGTCTTTCTGTCTGTTCATCAAGCTGTGTTTTTATATCCTCAGCAGTTGAGAAATATCTTCTTACAATAAGTATGCCTGAACTTAATATTACTAGTGAGATGATAACGATAACAAGAAAATTTACTGATAGTTCTATCCCTTTTTTGTTCATTTATTGCACCTAGATATTGAATAAAAAAAATAAAAAATTATGTTATGACTTCGTATTCCTTGATAATCAATATAGTGAACAGTATAAGAAGAGCTGCTCCGATTATCACATAGTAAAGTCCATTTGCAATTGACTGAGCTATCATCTTATATACGCCAAATGCAATGATACCAAAACCAAGCCATAAGAATTTATCCAAAACTAACTTCATGATTTCAAATTCCTGCTGATCAGTCATTCTTTTTTTCATTTTTATCACCTTATCCTACAGTTATGAATGATAATTTGCTGGCATATATACTTTCTATTTCGCCACAATCGCTTCCATTGTATCCTATGACTTTTGCTTCTAAAGCATAGGTTCCAGGAATGTTTGGAGCATTGATATTAATCCCATATGTCTGTGCTTCAGCTGGAGATAATGCTTTACATTCTTTCTGCCATCTTAAATCAAATTTATCATACCCCTCATCACTGTTTCCTTCATCAAATGAAACATTAATTTTAAAATATAATGTTTTTCCTCCTGTATTTTGAACACCAAGAGCTATAGTTTCTCTTTCTCCTTTGCTGAATATTTGTTCTCTTGGAAAATAGATTTTTTCCCCAGTTGTACTTAGCTGTCCGATAATCTGTTCCCTAACCTGCTCCTGGACCTCTGTAGTGGTTCCTGATATTTCTCCTATCTGGCTTTTGATAAATCCTAAGCCAAGACCCAGCAAAGTCATCGCCAATACAACAATAACAATAGCATTAATAGAAAGGTTTAGTGAAGCCCTTTTTCCAGGCTTTCCTGTATTGAATATTTTCATATCTTACACCTCTTTAAAAATATATAATACTGCTTATTTTAGAATATATGTTTATAAATGTATCGATAATTGCAACAGTAATTATTTGGCTTTTGAATACTTTGTGATACAAAGGTTTCTATAAGCTCTAAGCTGTTTTTATTTAGCAGCGAAACCTTTTTAAAGGGGCTTTTAATTTTAGTTTATTATGGCAAGAATAAGAAAATTTTGTGCATATAGAAGATTAGAAAGACCTTACACTAGAATCAGTAAATTTAGAGAAAAGTCTTTTATCAAGGCAACGCCTCATAATAATATTGTAAGGTTTGATATGGGAAATCCCAGAAGAAACTTTAGTCATGTACTTAAATTGATATCTAAAGATGCATGCCAGATAAGGCACAACGCATTTGAGTCTGCAAGGATGACAAGCAACAGGCTGTTGGAAGAGGAGCTGGGAAAAGGAGGATATTTCCTTAGGATAAAACCTTACCCATTCCATATTCTTAGAGAGAATCCACTGGCAGCAGGAGCAGGAGCAGACAGGATGAGTACTGGAATGAAGCATTCATTTGGAAATCCGATAAGTTCTGCTGCAAGGATAAAGAAAGGACAGACATTATTTCTTATAAAGGTCAACAAGTCAAACCTGGGATTGGCAAAGAAAGCTTTGAAGAGAGCAGGGTATAAATTGCCTTGTTCTACTCATATTGAGATTGAAGAAAACCCCAAAAAATAATCATATCTCTTTTAGAATTTCTCTTAAGTCTGAAATCTTATAGTCTGCACCTGATTTAGGATGAGAATCATATCTGTTGAAATGATATGTCACTGCACCTAGCTTTCTGCCCATCTCTATGCCTGCAGGAGAATCGTCAATAACAACTATCTTTTGAAAATCACTTTTTTTTTCAAGAAATCTGTTAAGCCAGAGCTCTTTTGAATTTTTTTCATGAGAATTTTTTCTGTGCCTGTCAGCAGCATATTTATATCTGAATATACTGCTCATGTCAACTGAATCAAGGAAATAATCCAGTGCACCAGGATTTGAGTTTGACATTATGATGTTCATATGGCCTGCGTCTTCTATCTGTTTTAACACAGCATGGGCATGATCCATGGGCTTGATATATTTTGAAGCTACTTTTTTTCCTACACTGTATTCAACTGCTTTTTCCACCATATTATGGATGGTATCTTCATCCTTGTCAGGTGCAAAATATCTGTAATAATCAGCCCATTTTTTTCCGTAGAGGTCAAGGCATTCCTTAACAGTGGCTTTTCTATCAATCCCAAAGATAGGAAGAACATTGTTTACAACCTCTTTGACAGCAAATTCATTGTCTTTTTCAAGAACTCCGTGAAAATCCCATACAAATAAGTTTTTCATTTCAATATAGAATTATGATATTTATAAAAAGTTTATTGCTTTTTATGCAATACAACAACAAATCCAACATGGTGAACTAATTCAGAGCCTGTTTTCTCTGCAATCTCTTCTGCAAACTTTTTCCTGTTTTCTCTTTCTTCTGCTGATCTAAGAAGCTTTATTTTGATAAGCTTTCTTTTTTTCAGCTGGCGTCTGATCTCTTTGATTAAATTTTCAGTCAGGCCTGATTTTCCTATCCTGATTATGGGTTCTAGTGCTTTTGCTTTTTTTCTTAATCTTCTTTTTTTGTTCATTTATGCCTTCTTTTTTTTGGATGTTTGTGCTTAAGCTTTATTTTCTTCTGGTTTTATGGTTTCTTTCCTGTTTTTTCAGGTAAGACATATGAGTTACCTTTTCTTTTAAGAACTTGTCAATGTTCAGTCCATGTCTTTCTATCATAGTAGATGTATGGTGGCCTCCCAAAAATTGAGGCATAAGGACATAAGTAGCTCCTGCTTTATAAAGCTCAATAGATTCATCAATTTGTTCAGAAAGAACAATTATAATTGCTTTCTTGTTTAACTCTCTTATCTTTGTTATAAGCATAAGGTTTGTCTCTGTATTGGATATTGTTGATATTACCATCTTTACATCAGAGAAGTCCAATTCGTTAAGGGCCTCATAGTCCCCTATATCAATGTATCTGCAGTCTATCCTTTTTTTTGCCAGCTCAACAACTACTTCAGGATCATAGTCAACGACAAGGAAATTTTTCTTCATTTTTTTAAAAGATGAAATTAGATCTCTACCTATATGATCATATCCAAAAAGGATTATATCATAATTTTTCTCTTTGTGGTATTTATGCTGGTCTACCTTTTCTCCTTTTCTTTCAAATATGCTTAAATATTTTGAAAGGACATGGTATATTTTATTTGAATATAAGATAAGATAGGTAGAGCCTGTTATTGTGATCAGCCCTATAACTGTTACAAAAGACAGAATCTCATTTGACAGATGTCCAATACCAACTCCAAGCGCGATTAATATCAATGAAAATTCACTTATCTGGGCTACAGTCAGTCCTGCAAGAAAGCTGTTTCTCTTTGTATATTTCAAAGATCCCATAAGGATCATAACTATCAGAGGATTTCCGATAAGTATGAACAAAGAAAGTATGATTATAGGATAGACATATCTGCTTATATCTACAAAGACCATCTGAGATCCAAGGAGTATAAAGAAAAGTATGATAAAGAAGTCTCTTAAAGGCTTCATTTTAGCGCTTATCTCATACTTGTAAGGGGAAGCTGCCAAGGTTATTCCTGCAAGCAGGGCTCCGATTTCCATTGAAAAATTAAGATAATAAAAAAGAGATGAAAGGATAAGGCACCATCCAAGCGCAAAAAGCAGAAGAAACTCCTGAGATCTTGCAATGCTTTTTGTAATCCTGGGTACCCCATAAATACTTATTAATATCAGCAATGCTACAATTCCAATTCCTTTTAGGAAAGAGCTTACAGCAATATCAACAAAATTTGTCCCTGTTGGAATTGTAGATATTATCATGAGTATAATGATCACAACAATATCCTGCACTATCAGGAACCCAACTGATATCTTTCCGTAAAGTGTTTCCATGTCTCCCTTGTCAGACAATAATTTTGTTATTATAATCGTGCTACTGAATGTCAGAGCAACAGCAACATATATTGATATTATTGTAGAAAACCCGAGAAGCTTGAGTATGAGATAACCTATCAAAGATGTAAATATCACTTGTCCAAGTCCTGTTATCAAAGAGACTTTTCCTACATCCTTTATTATCTTTGGATTTAGGTTTAGACCTACCATGAAAAGAAGCAAGGCTATTCCAACATGCGAAAATGTGGAGATAGTATTAATTGAAGAGACAATATCAAAAACATAAGGTCCTGCCAATATTCCTGTTATGATATATCCTATGATAAGTGGCTGCTTCATCAGCTTCATAATAGCTGCAACAACAACCACTAAAGAAACGATTATACTTAATTCTATAAATGCTTGGTCAATCATATGTTCATCACCACACTTTTCATATATTTTTCAATCTGCTTTCCTGGTTTTAAGCCTTCTTTCTCGCAATACTTTTTAAATTCTTCTTTTATTCTTTTATTTACAGATATAGTAAACTTGGCATTGCCTGCTTTTACCATTTTAAACGTATATAAACGTATATGTACGTACAAGTATATAAACTTTTTTGTTTTAGTAAGATTTTTATATTAAAAAGTGATAATAATTTTATGAAAAGAAAGTCTTTGTCAGATCTAATGAATAAAGCAGCAACAGAAAAAAATATAGACAGCAAACCAAACATAAACCTTAGTGTATATTATGGAGGCAGTCTTGAAGATGAAGTTTTTAGATACAGCAGATCAGAAAGGCTTGGAGCGTATATGCAGAGTAATTTTCCGAGAATCTATAATCTCCTTTCTAATCTTGGATTATATTTTTAACTTATTTTTTATTTCTGGAATCAACTCGATCATGTCAGAAGCAGTAAAGCCTATGCCTTTTTTCTTCAGCAAATAATCCCCTATTTTTCCATTTAGTTTTGCTGCGTTTACTGCTGAATTAAAAAGATCATTGCTCTGGGCTATAAGCCCTGCGGTGATTCCTGCAAGAATATCCCCTGTTCCACCAAC
>WJKL01000045.1 GCA_014729145.1 Candidatus Woesearchaeota archaeon | reverse complement strand
GGCTTTTTTAGAAGGTGATGACAATGACAAATGAACAGGATAAACCAAATATACAAGAAGACTACCCAGGATTGAAAAGCGAACAGGACAAGCTGATTTTAAATTTTAATACTCTTAAACAGATAATTGAGTCTGGAGCTAAGTCTGGAGCTATAAACCCAGATGAACTTGTTAAAGTGCGTGAAGAAAATAAGGCATTGCAGAGAGGTCTTGATGAATCTGAAGATGCTATTCAGGCATATGATCGCCGTGCTGAAAGAGAATATGCAGATTTGCAAGCTCAAAAAAATAAAACAGACCAAGTAGAAAACGAACTTGAATCTGTTCAGTGTGATTTTGCACAAACAGATGCAGAATATAAACAATTTATTGCTGAAAAAGATAGAGAACTTGCTGAATTAAGAGTAAGACTTAGACGATACGAGTCAAGGAATACAGATATGGAAGGCAGACTAACTGATGCTAATAATAGAGTTGATGAGTTGAAAGATACTGCTCAGGAACTGCATTATGCTTTGCAGGATCAAGATAATGAAATTGATCAAAAAGACCGCGAACTTGAATCTGTTCAGTGTGATTTGGCAAAAACAGATGCAGATTATAAAGATCGTCTAGAAACTAAAGATAGAGCAGCCAGACGTGTTATTGATATGTATAAGAATAGAACAGCTGAAACAGAGGATACTGCTCAGGAACTGCATTATGCTTTGCAGGATCAAGATAAAGAAAGTGATCAAAAAGACCGCGAACTTGAATCTATTCAGGCAGATTTTTGTGAAGAGAGCATATCTTTACAAGACCGGGTAGCTATAGAACAACATGAAAAAGCTCATTTTATTGCAAAATTTACAGAAGCAGATACAGCTATCCAAAATCTGAGAGATGATTACAGGACACAGGAAGCAATATTAAAAGAATTACAGAAGCAAGCTAACAATATTAATTCAGAAATAGCTATACTTTACGGAGAATAAGATGACTCAGGTATCTGAAGGAGTAAGAGAGAATATTGAACAGTATGCTAATGAAATTTTGGATATTCAAGAAAGAGAAAATGTTCTGATTTCAGATATTTCTACTAAGCTGAACTGTGCAGATAATGTTCTTTCAAACGAAGATTATGCTTTTTGGATGGGAAAAGCTCATAGAAACATGGAAAGAGAAAACTATTTAGCTGCAAGACGTTGTTATCTTAAAGCAATAGAGGTTAAACCCGGAGAAGTGGCTCCGCGTTTAGAGCTTTCTGAAATTTGCAAAGATTATCATTTTAATGCAAACGAAGCGGCAGATAAGCTGGAAGAATGGATGCGCAACCACGGTTTTGTAGAAAGAACACTTAAAGGTATTACAGACAGAAAAACAATGAAAAAAGTTCTGGCTAATTGTGCTTATTTAAATGAGATTTCTCATAATGCCGGCAAGGCAAGAAGGTTTTCTAAAAAAACTTTAGGACTTCCTGTTTTGGGATGGCTGGCTGACAAACTATTTGGTTCTTATGAGCATTATAATAGAAAAGGGCATAAAAAAAGAATAAAAAAACTAAGTTTTGCTTAAGTTTTTTGTCTGCTTACTCTTGATTCTAATCTCACGAGTTGGTTTAGCAGCTCTACAAGTTTGCGAGATTCACGTCCTGCTGCTTTTGCTAAATCAAGTCCTTGCTGCCAGTTATCTGCATTTATTCTTGTTTGCGCATTTGCTGCGTTATCAATAGCAGTTCTTGCCTTGTTTCTGATAGCGTCTACCTCTGCTTGAAGATCATCTATGAATTTTTTATTTTTTCCAGTTGCTTTATTTTGTAATGTAATATATGCTGATTTTAAAGCATCTGCATTATCCCGTAAGTCTTCAAAGAATTTTTTTGCATTTTCTAATGCACTTATACAGGTTGCTTTATTTGCAGCTCTTGTATTTGCATCACTTGCAATGGTTATTGCTGTTCTTAGGTCTTCAACAGAATCTTCTGCATCTTCACACATTCTTCCGATTATCGGCGCACTTTCTCCGCCCCAGAATTGAGAAATATTATTTTTGAGGTTTCCAAAGATTCCTTTTATTCCTTGTTTTTGTATGTTTTCCCAGCGGTTTTTTCCCCATTTTTGTGCTGCGCTTTTATCTCCAAATACTCCGAAAAAGGCAAGTATTCCATAAGTTAGAATCATTAATGCAATCAGACAGATAATGAGTAACAATCCAACAACAAAATCCGGGGTTCCTCCAAGTTTGGCTCCAATATCTCGTATTGTGTAAGAGATTATTCCCCATTCTGATAGTATTATTAGTTCAGTAAACCAAAGAATCCATAATACGATGTATGTTGCAAAACTCTTGCTTTGCCATAAGCCATATGTTATTCCAAGAAGGATTGCTACTGGAATTAGCATTATTACTGTTATTATTAATCCGCCGTATGCTGCGGCAATTCCATAAAGCATTGGTTCGCTTATTACTGCAGCAGTTGCAAACGCGATTACAAATGCGAGTATTCCGCCGGTTTTTTTGCTTCCCAGAATCTTTTCTGCTACATCGTTTGCCGCAACAGCGTATAGTGCTGCGAAAACTGCAACAAAAAACATGATTCTTAGCCAGGAATTAGGATTTTCTATTACTCTATTAAATACTCCTCCCAATATTTTTTCAAATATTCCCAGGAACATATCTACAGATTTTCCTATTTTTCCTACAGATTCATCTATGGGGGCAGCCCATACTGCTCCTGCAAATATGCTTAGTAATAACATACTCAGAATAATCAATAAGCCGGTCTTCTTCATCATATCACCTTTTTTGACTAGTATAGAAGGTATTTTAATATTTAGGTATTTAAACATTTCTATATTATGGTTAAGTTACATTTGATGTGTTATGAGCAGCACTGCCTAGCGTAGTTATTAACTTAACAGTTACGTTATATAGCTCGTAGTAAAAATAGAGTTAAATATCATTACGTAGCGCAGTGCTGCTCTTTTTTGTCACTTAAGGTAACTTAATCCTATATTATAGGCAGTTATTTTTTCCGAAAACTCCGGTATTTTTCCGAATTTTAACTAAAATTATTGCTTTTTTCCGGATAACTCATTATTATTTCCGATTCCACCGTGTTTTTTCCGGTTTTTGTTCAGATATTTTCTTTAAAACTCTCTGCTTTTATTATGTCATGGAAAAAATAAAAAATTTGTTTAATTTCCTGGTTTCCTTGCCCGAGTTGTCAAGACCAGGCATTACTAATGAAGATGTTTGTGGTTTTTTGGAAAAATATACTGCCAACACTCCTAAAACTGTGTTAAAAGTTTTTGCATCGCAGTTCATGGATATTTTGCCTGACAAGAATGAGTTCTCAAGATTGGATTTAATGATTTTGGCAAATACTCTGAAGAACAATTTTGAATACAAAAATGATGCAGATTTGGGTTTTGGTATTTGTAATGTTGTTAAAAATTATGATCGTTCTGTTTTGAGTTTTGAAGAATTAAGAAGCACTGTGGAAGATACTTCAAAAAATATCTTAGAATTGGATATTGCTGCAGAGGAAATGGCTGGGAGTATGGATTCTTTGAATTCCAGGATGAATAATAAGTGTTTGTTTGAGTTTAGAAAGGAATATGCTTCTTTATTGTCAGAAGTTAATAAAAATTTAGAGCAGAATAATTTATCTGAAGTAATTAATTATTTTAATGAGGCGATTATTTGCAATCCTGAGCGTTCAGAGGCGTATTTTGGATTGGCAGGTGTTTATGAAAGACAGGGTTATTTTGAAGATGCTGTTGATGTTTTGGAAATGCTTGTTGATTCAAGGCCTTGTGATGTTATTCGGTCAAGAGCTTTTCTTGAAAAAGCAAGATGTTATATTGCTTTAGGTAATCCTGATAGAGCATTGCAAGACCTGGAACAAGTTGATGATAATATTAATGAAAAATACAGTTTACAAAAACAGTGCAGGTCTGGGTATGAAATTCTTGGCAAGGAAACCATTAAGAATTTCATGAAAAAAGCATATCATTGCTATCTCAGGCCTGCTTTTTCTTATTGGAAAAGCACTAAGAAGAAAAAGGGTGCTGGTTCAAAAGAAAAAAATGCAGATGATGGTTTTGCTTTGTTGAATGTTGGCGAGCAGGTTAGAGAATTATCATATAAATCAGCAAAAAAGAGAGCCGTAAACAGGAATGAAAAAGGGTATGTTTTGCATTTGGAATCTGAGACAGAAACGCAGGAAAGGGAAATAAATAATTTGTCTGACAAGTGTGTGATTGCCAAGATTGAGGCAGAGCATTATAAAGCCCGGGTTGTTCCTTTAGAGCAAGAATATGCAAAAATGAAACAAAAGTGTAGTGATCAAGAAGCAAGATTGATTGAATTGCAGGCAAAAGCACAAAAAATAGATGAACAAGTGAAAATCCTTTACGGTGAATAAGAAAACATTTATATACTGGTTTTCTTATTTT
>WJKL01000044.1 GCA_014729145.1 Candidatus Woesearchaeota archaeon | reverse complement strand
TGTTTTGAGCCGCATTTTCTGCAGCTTATCCTTCCCTCTGAAACCTTCATAGGATTTGCCTTTATCTTTGATTTGCATTTCATGCATACAAACACATTTCTAAAAAGCCTTTTGTCTGCTTCTTCTATTTTTGCCATTTTTTATCTCCGTAAATTTGATCATCCTTTGACTTGTTTCATGGTTTTTTGGTCAAGGATCTCCCAGTAAAGTACATTTGAGCCTTCAACTACCTGTCCTTTAAGGTCTTCAGGTATCTTCAGGTCAAAGGTTTCATATGTTTCTGAATCCATCACATTGGCTTTATCTCCCTGAATTGATAATACCTGTGCTGTTTTTTTGCCGATTATTGGAACATTTATCTTGTCGTGTCCGGGCATAACTATAACTCTTTTTTTTTCGTCAATTAAACCGACAGCTTCTAACCTTACTTTTGCGTGGCCGTGTTTTCCAGGCCTTGATGTTTGGGTGCTTTTTACCTTGCAGGCAACACCATCAATAACAACATAACTTCCTTTTGTCAAATTTCCTACGCTAGTCTGTTTTACTTCTCCCATGTTAATCCCCCTATTTTAATATTATTTAGCAGCTAATCTTACATCTCCTGCTTTTACTGTCTTTCTTCCAGCATGTGCAGCAAATCTTACAGCCTGTGAAGCTATCTTTTCTGCTTTTTCTTCTACTATTAATTTTAAGGCAGCTTTTGCCTTGTCTGAAACCCTTTCTGCTCCTGACTGCTTAAGTATTTTTTCCATTGCAGCCAAAGGCAGTAATCTTTTTGATGACATAGTATCTCCTCCGAGAATATGATTAGGATTGAAGCAGGAGATATATAAAGGTTATGGTTTAAAAAAGGCTGTTTTGAGCTTATCTAAGGCTGTAGAAGGAGAAAGCATGCTCTGTTGTAAATATTGAGCTGTTTAAACCTCTAAAATCTGAAAATATTCAAAGCTTTGGACAGCCGCTTTTTACGGCAGATATTGGTGATCTTTTTTTCTATTTTTTTTGAGTTTTCAAAGGCTTTTTCTTCTTTTCTGAATCTTGAAGTGTGATGATATGATCTTCCTGTCTTTGTCTGATAGAACTTGTGTTTTTTATGGAGCATCTCATGGTACATGACATAGTCCAGTAAAGAAGGGCGGTTTTTGAATATGGCGGATATAGATATCTCATCTGACTGATAGTCGTAAGAGCCGAGTTTCCTTACTGAAGCAGAACCCCATCTTAGATTTGGTTTTTCTATCTGATCAGAGAAATATTTTTCATTTACTCTGTTGAAAGAGGATTCAAGCAGAGGATCTGTTTTGGTTTTTGGAACTGCAATATGGATATGTTTTATGAAGTTGGTGTAAAGATCCATGTTAATCGTCCTTTTTTTTGTCCTGAAGAATTTTACAAGGATTGACTGGATAAGCCCGATCTGGATATCTTCAGATATTTTTTTCCATTTTTTGGAAAGTTTTATTGTCAAGGTTGTTATTGATTTAGAGGCATTTGCATTATAGGGCTTGAACCTTCCAGAATATATCAGCCTTGTATTGTAATCCATATTCTTCTCTGGATAAAGTTCATGGAATGCTTTTTGGATAAGGTCCATCTTAAGAAAGAAAATCTGGTTATTTATATGATTTATGAAAAATAGGTTTCGTTGAATTTTATTGAGACTGAGTTCTGTATTATATCTATGCCTAATTCATTTAATCTTCCCAATATCCTGTCGGTGTAGTCATCATTTGATTTAAATTTTATTTTTGATAATGAGTCTTTTATCTGGGCGGTGTTCTGTTTTTTTACCAGAAGATATGACAATAATTCTAAAAATTTATTCAGTTCTTTTGTCTCTTTTTTGGACAGATCCTGATTTTTCAGCTTAACTATGTTGTCTCCGATATTTTCTAATTTTTTGAATATATCTTTATAAAAGAAGATATCTTCATCGTGTTTGATATCATTTTCCTGTCTTAGTTTTTTGTTTCTGATGCAGGAGAACAATATCCTTTTTGAAAGATGATATAATTTATCAATAGATGTTTCTGTTTCTTCTAGTGATTCCATGTCTTTATTCTCTATAGACGCAAGCTCTAATTTTAACAAATAATTCATCCTGATAAGAATCTTTTTTAGATTTATATTGATTGTGTTGAACAAGAATGAAATTTTTATCTTGTTCTTGTTTTCAGATATTATATCATATCCCTCAAGATATTTCAGGACATTTCTTATTGATTTTATCTTTTCATATTCTGGTTTTTTTGTCAGGATTTTGATATTATCGATATTCTTGACATAACATATCATCAGAAACTCTGCTATATTGTCTATCTCTTCTAAGTTAACAGATATGCTTTCTTTTTTTCGGTTTTCTGTATCTGCTTTTTTGATTATCAATTCATCATTATTGTTTATATCAATAAAAACAACTTCTTTTTCCTTCAGGTTATTTGCTAAAACCCATCTTTTTGGAAGAGAAACTGAATAAGAGCGGTTTCCTACCAACTGTATCTTTCTTGACTCCATATGGTATATATATTACTTCAGCTATATAAATTTTTCTTTTTGCTATATACTTATCACAGCAAAAGTATATATTTTTGGAAAGCTTTATTATGACTATTCCAGCAAAAGCTGGAAAAACCTGTGGGGGGTTGAATATGGGAACAAAAATATTTAGTAAAAATGGTGAAATCTGTGATATAGGAGCAGAAAGATTTGGAGAAAAGGAAGATATAATCTATGAGATAGAAAAAGAGCTTTGGAAAGAAGTTCTAAGAGGAACAGATTTTTAGAATTTATTTTTTTTTGTTTTTTTACTACTGAACTTCATATCTTAATATAGCTGCGATCTTGCCTATATCCTTCAGCTGTGCACCTTCTCTTGTCTCTGTAGATATAATCTCAACATTTGTGCCCACTTTTTCTGCTTCTTGTTCGAATTTTTCTACAACTTCACCTTCAAGACTTTCTGACAAAAGTAAAATATCTACTGCACCCAACCTAAGATTTTTCATTACTTCTTTTTCTCCATAACTTACTTTTCCAGGATTTTTAGAAAGAAACTCAAAGAAATTGCCCATTAGTTTTTTTTCAGAAGCGATTTCTTCTTTTGCGAGAACATCCTGGGACTCGTCAACAAGCTCCTGCAGACCAAATTCTCCTGTATAGCTTAGATCTTTTACTGCAATAACTTTCTTTTTTAGATCTCCAGTTAGATATCCTCCTTCGACAAAATCTTCTTTAGTTGGGCCTGGGCCTCCAACAATTATTC
>WJKL01000043.1 GCA_014729145.1 Candidatus Woesearchaeota archaeon | reverse complement strand
TTTTGGTAACATATTAATTTTTTAATTTGATTTTTTTCTTAAATTTTCATATTAAATCTATCCTAATAATAACATTTATATACGAATATTCTAATATAATCTAAAAAGAGGAAATAGAATGGCTTATCCTACAAAATTACCCATAGAAAAACACAGAATAAGATATAAAGGTCTGTTTGACTTTGACGGATTATATAATCTTATTGTGCAGTGGATGAAGGCAAGAAGATACTGGTTTCATGAAACATCATACAAGCACAAAGTTCCTCTTCCAACAGGAGCAGAGCAGGAGATAAGCTTTATAGGAACAAAAGACGTAACTGAATTCTACGAGCACCACATAACCATAGATTTTCATATTTGGGACATGACTGAGGTGGAGATGGAGGTAAAAGGAGTCAAAAAAACTTTGACAAATGCGAGAATGGAGATAATAATATCAGGAGCATTGAATGTGGACCAGCAGAAAAGATTTGACCAGTCAACACTTTGGCAGAATGTAAGAGATTTTTTCCTTAAATACATAATAAGGCAGGATGTTGAGACAATAT
Source organism: Candidatus Woesearchaeota archaeon (assembly GCA_014729145.1). Taxonomy (GTDB): domain Archaea; phylum Nanobdellota; class Nanobdellia; order Woesearchaeales; family WJKL01; genus WJKL01. The sequence continues at coordinate 2,338 of WJKL01000043.1, read as the reverse complement.
GGTACGATGAACTTAGATACAGGATATACAAGCTTCACAATACAATAAAAGAATATCTTGATATGCAGGCAAAAGGAAATGAATACAAGCATTATTTGGGGGATAATGTCTGATGTCAGAGAAAAAAATTGTCGTTAACCAGCTGAAATTAACATATGAAGGTATCTTTGACCTGAACGGGCTGTACAGAGCTATAGATGCCTGGTTCTATGAAAAAGGCTATGACAAGTACGAAAAAAAGAACTATGAACAGGTCCTTTCCACAGGAAAAGATATAGAAATTGAGCTCCTTCCCTGGAAAAAAACAACTGATTATTTCAAAAATATATTGAGGGTGAGGATGAAGTTTACAAATGTTAAAGATATAGAGATTGAAAAAAAAGGAGTAAAATTAAATCTTCATCAAGGAAGGATAATGATGATATTTGATGCTTACCTTGAATCAGACTATGAAAACAAATGGGATGCAAAACCAATGTTCTTTTTCCTTAGAACAATATTCGATAAATATATATTTAGATCATACTTTAAAAAATTTGAAAGATGGTGCATAAATGATCTCTACGACCTTCACGGAAGGATACAGAAATTTCTAAATATGTATAGGTATGAGAAACACATATAGTATGGGAAAGATAAAATTTGCAAAGGGAAGTGTAGAAAGGATGTATGTGATAGGTATGATATTTATGATATTTGGCCTGGGTATAGCTTTGGTTTTGAGGCTTAATAACATAGGAAGGATCTTTATAGGGATTGGAGCCGCGATGGCTGTATTTGTAGCATTGTTCAAATAAAAATGTCAGAGAAAAAAATTGTAATAGATGGACTAGAACTTCATTATGAAGGGTTGTTTGATCTAGATGAACTTCTAAGTGCAATCGATAAATATTCCAAAGAAAGAGGATACTCCAAATCAGAGAAAAGAAGGCACGAAACAATAAAGCCAGAATCAAAACAGTTTAGTATGGAGTTAAGGCCTGCAAAAGTCAAAACAGAATATTATTCCCTGATGTTAAAGATAAGGATAAACATAACAAACCTTAAAGAGGTTGAAGTAAAAAAAGACAAGGTAAAGACAAAGCTAAATAAAGGAGATATCACTATGCTTTTTGATGCCTGGGCTGTAACAGACTACAGAAACAGATGGGAAAACAAGCCTCTTTATTATTTTCTTATGACTGTTGTGGATAAATTCATATACAAATTTCATTCAGACAAATTCCATGGAGAACTGATAGAAGACACCCAGTATATCTACCAAAATATAAAGGCACATCTAAATCTTCACAGATTCTAAAGCTTGAAATCCCTTACTTTTTTCTGCTCCTTGTCCTTGAAAGGGCTCAGATCCTCTTCAAAATTCTTCAGATGATTTCTCAATCCGGCAAGTCTTTTGTCCAGATCCAGCGCATCCTCTATAAGATCCCTTGATGCCAGAATTTTTTTATATTTTTTATCCAGCTTTTTAACTCCCCTAACCATATAATGTATTATAGCAGAATAACTATTTAATACTTTTGGAAATCATCCAAGTCAATATAATTCTTAAGAAGATTCTGCACCCCTTTATGCACTTGATTTACTGCTTCTGTTGTAATAGGGCCGCCAATTACTTTCAAATCAAAATTTTCAATCTCTTCCACTAATTTGTCTTTAGCTGTTTTATTGTCTTTGCTTAGGACATCAATGCATGAAAATAAAAGCGTTTCCAGGTTTTTATTAAACGGCTCATAGATTATATTTGTTTTAATAAAAACATACTCTGCAAAATAATCGTCATCTCCAAAATCTAAAGAAATGCGATTGTCAAATACGGTTATTGGATTTTTAAAATAATCAACCCTTGATAAAGGGACAAACCCAGTAACATGATAAATATTTATACCATTAAAATTCATATAAATTGATTTTATATTCATAGTAAATAACTAATAATTCTTTTTTATAAAAATTAGGTAAAAGCCCCTGGCGAGACTTTCAAAGCAAAAGCAAAACTTTTACAAAATTGAACTCGCGACCTCTACCTTTTTGTTGAATTAATACCAAGGTAACGCTCTACCACTGAGCCACAGGGGCGTAAAGAAGTTTAATTGCAAAGTTATTTATAAATTTTTACAAAAAGAATTTAAATCATCTTTTTTTAACAGCTAAGATGAGGATAAAAGATATTAAAAAGAGAACAAAAAAAAGCATTAAAGAATTCAAAATTTCTCTTAAGAACAAGACTGTTGCCTTGCTTGCTTTCCTCTTTGCAGGTTTTGCTTTTTGGATATTGGTCCAGCTTTTATATATCTTCTATGGCTTTTCTCTTCTTAACTGGCTAAAAAGCCTCCCT
>WJKL01000001.1 GCA_014729145.1 Candidatus Woesearchaeota archaeon | reverse complement strand
TGCATTGTTGACCTTATCTCTGCAGGAGTGTATGATTCTTCTTTCTCTTTCTTGTCCTGTATTATCAAAGCTGCTGCTCCTGCAATGTGAGGGGCGGCCATTGAGGTTCCACTCATAGTATTATATCCATCAATTATGGTAGAGTTTATTGAATCACCTGGAGCCAAAATATCCAGATTATCCCCTACATTTGTATATGCTGCGATATTGTCATTTTTGTCAGTTGCTCCAACTGAAGTTACATATTGTGAGCATGCTGGATAGTTTATTCCTGAAGAATAACCTTCATTTCCTGAAGCTGCTGCTACAAATATTCCTTGCTCGTTTGCTGTCTGCAAAATATCTTCAAAAAAGTCTGGACAAGTTAAGTCTGTGTATTCTCCACCATTTCCCATACTCATAGAAATCACAGAGATTCCATAAGTGTCTTTGTTGTTAACGCAATAGTCAATACCTGCAATGATGTCTGAGCCTGCACAGTCTCCTGTGTTGTCACAGACTTTTACTGCAACAATATCTGCACCAGGAGCTACTCCTTTTATTGTTCCGTCAGCTGCTGCGATTCCTGCAACATGGGTTCCATGATTGTCATCATCTTCTGCAGAAATATCTTCTGCTTCTGAGTTAGGGCAGCATCCTCCTGAGCCATAATCTGAAACAGAGCATGAGCAATATTCTTCTATAATTTTTCCAGAAAAGTCAGGATGATCTGTGTCTATTCCTGTATCTATTATGCATATTGTCTCTCCTTCTCCTGTAATACTTTCATTGCTCCATACATCATCTGCATTTATCAAAGGAACGCTTTCAACCAATGTTGTTGATAAAATAGGATCTATTATAACTTTCTCGACATTAGGGTCTGATTCTAATTTTCCAAGTCCTGATTCTGTAACATAACCGCTAAGAGCATTTGTTGTATGGTATTTTTTCTTAAGCTCGAAATCTGCATCTGCTTCAACAGCCTTTCCCTGTATCAAAGGAACATCTATCGTCTCATTATCAGCATTAAGATTTGAAAGGACCTTTTCCTGTGCTGTTTTAACTTCCTGTTTTACATCTTCAATATTTTTTTGTGTCCTGAAACCTGATCTTGGTTTTTTAAGGATAACAATAACTCTTGCTTTTTGTTTTTGTTTAACCTCTTTAACAACCTCTTCCTGAATTTTTTTGAATTCTGTCTTATATGTGGTTTCATTGATTGTAGCATTGATTGTCTTGTTTATGGTTTGGTTTGCAGTTTCATTGATTGTAGTATTAATTGCAGGGGTTTTATTTGTTGTCTTGTTGATTGTGGTTTTGTTTTTAGGAGGAACATATTCCAAAACCATATCATGTATCAGGATTGTTCCGGGATTTTTTACAGATATTCTTACAGGGACAGGACATGGATAAATTCCACAGTTTGGAATATATGAGACAAGAGGATCTAAAAAACTCATCGGCTGGGTAGTGCTGAATTCTCCTGCAAAGCTCCAATCAATATCCCCATCGTTTAGAATATCTATCTTAACATCTGTTGTATTTATCCCAGTTATGTTTGTCAGGGCTTTAGTATAATTGTAATTATCTAATTCAAGATAAATTGTCTTGTTTCCAGAAGAATTGAATTTTATTGTTATTGTGTTGTTTATGCTTTGTTCCGAAACATCGTCTGTATTTAAAACAGACAATCCTGTGAATCCTTTGAATTGGTTTAATACAACCAATGAAGAGATTAAAACTAAAGAAAGAATTACAGCAACTGCTGTTGCAATTTCTGCTTTTTTGTTTTTTATCATTTCTTTTTAAGCTCTTTTAGTTTTTCTTTATGCTCTTTGTTGAATTTCTTAAGAAATATCTCAATAGTTTTTGATCTGACCAGGCCTAGTTCTTCACATAATAATGAGAAATCTTCGTAGACAGATGAATCTATCAAGAAGTTATACCTCTTTTTATTTGAAGGTTTTCTTGGCATTCTTGTGTGTATAATTTATGTAATTATACTAAATAATATATAAATATTGTGTTTTATTGTTAAATTATTATACATTAATCATGTTTTTTTTATGTTATATTGTGTAATAATACACACGTTATAAAATTGTATTTAGAGAAATAATCTATCACTCTTTTAGATTAAAATAACTCTAAACACCCCCACATAAATGAATATAATTAAATCATTTATATATATTTGTGTTGTAAAAAATACAGATTGATATTCAATTATACACACGCTCTCGACCATAAAAAAGAGATTTTTATCAGGAAATATCATAACAGTATACTCTTTTGTGACAAAAATCAAAAGACTTAAATAGTAATAAGATTAGAAATATCCTTAGTGGGGGTGGTAGAGATTAGCAAAATTAATCTCATACGAATATTAGATAGTGCAATCTTGCACCAGCAGATTGAAAAGAGAAATGGGAGAACTTTTATGAGGATGAAAAAAAGATCTCATCTTTGCATCAAATAACTTAGAAAAATATTTATATTTCAAAGTTATAATAGTCTGTATATAGGTGTATTATCGATATGGAAGAAGAAGTGCTTCAGCTTGGGGGTAATATAGAGCTTTCTGGATTTTCTAATCTAGAAGGCGGAGCTATGATAGTTCTGAAGAAAATTATTGGTAATTATGCAAGGAAGATGAGTGACAGATCAAAGAATTTTGAAAAACTCAGCGTGCATATGAAAACAGTACATGACAACCAGTATGAACTGCATGCTAAGATGATAGATAACGGAAAAAAGTTTAACTCTTCTGTAACTGAAAGAAATATATTTGTAGCTGTGGACAGCTCCCTTAAAAAAATAATGAATGAAATAAATAAATAAAAAACTAATCTTTTATTTTCTTCTTTTAATATTAGCTTTTTTGCTAGGTCTTAATTTCTCAGCGCCTTTTCCCTTATTTCTTAGACCTCTGCTTTTTCTTCCTGCTGAAGTTTTTCCTCTGTAAGCTCTTCCTTTGTGCTTTCTTCTAATTATCCAGTTTATGTCTTTATCTTTTCGGATCTCTGGAGCTGATGTGTCTACTAAGATGATTTCATACCAGGAATTTTTTCCGTCCTCTGCAACCTCATAGCTGTTAAGAACCTCGCAGTTTGGGTATTTTTTATTTGCTCTTTCCTCTGCAACCTGTTTATAGTTTTTATCAAGAACTAATCTCCTTCTTGATGTTTTTGGACGTCTTCCTGCTGCTTTGTACTGTCTTTTCTTTCCTCCTCTGGGAATCTTCTGCCTTACAACAATAAACCCCTGCTTAGCCTTGTATCCAAGAGATCTTGCTCTGTCTATTCTTGTTGGTTTTTTGATCCTAACAGTAGAAGGTTCTCTACGCCATCTTAGAAGTCTTTCACGCCAAATCTCTGGCATGTTTTTCTTTGGTTTTTTCCAAGCTTTTCTTATATATTTATACATTCCCATTTGATTTGCCTCCGTTGTTATTAATTACTTGTATAGCTTCAGGCGAGCAAGCCCACATTGCTATAAAGAATTGGAGAAAGAGGTTATTTATAAACTTTACCTTATATCCTTTGTTTCTTTTTCAATAAGGTCTATAATCTTCATTATCGTTCTTTTGTTTTGCTCCAGCCTCATCATGACTTCTCCAATGGAAATTTTCTTTCTTTCTTTTGAAGTCAGTTTTATCCTATCAACCACCCTTTCAAGGGGTTTAATCAGTTCAAACAGCCTTTCCCCTACTTTTTTTGCTCTTGGATAAGACTTTATATTTTTCTGAAGGCCAGCAATCGCTTTGATCAGACTTTTTCTTGCTTTTTCTATCTTGCTTACATGGGTTTGCATAAGCATTACTGCTTTTTCTTTATCTTCTGTGTCGGATATATTATTTATCTGCATCAATACTCCGCTCAACTCCAACACAGCATCATCTAAAGGGGGAACTATCTTCTTTTTTCCAAAATGGAGTACATCAAAAATGCTCATTTTAATTTAGTTTAATATCAATCTATTTATATTTTTCTCAAAAAGGCTGTGGTGCAATCTATATATTACTCTGCTACCATAACTAATAATATAGGTTAGGGGGTGGTGGGCTATGTCTGGTCATTTCATCATTGATTTTGTCAATAATGGCGCAGACAGCCAGGAGTGCACCACATCCTTAAAAAGTAAAGTTTTTAAATTAATTGTTATAACTTTTTGACCATGTATTTAGAAGAAAGAACAAGAAGCGATATGACAAAAGTAATGCCTCTTTGCCCTGCTAAGGAACAAGATGCAGCTTTAAATGAATATTGTGAAGGCTGTTATGGAAAAGGATTTTATAAAACAGGTGAAAATAGATGGGAAAGATGCAGAGAATACAGAACAATAC
>WJKL01000042.1 GCA_014729145.1 Candidatus Woesearchaeota archaeon | reverse complement strand
CTTGTCAAATAATCTTTTAAAAAATCCTTTTTTCTTTTCCATCTTAACCCTCCAAAATCTTTTAATTATAGAATTTGACATTCTGCTTATAAATCTTTCCCAGTAATCTCTTTAATGATTGGATATTGCGTTATAAACGATTAGAACAAAGAATTCTTTGATTTGAAGGGTTTTGGATAGTTCAGTTTCAGCGCTAAAATATATATCAAACAATGTGTTTTTAGTATTAATTGGGAGATGATATCTATGAAAAACATAAAAATCAAAACAAGAGGGATGCATTGTGGTTCTTGTGAAATGCTTGTAAAAGATTCTTTAGAAGAATTAGAAGGAGTAGAAAAAGCTGACGCAAATTTTAAATCTGGAATTATTGAAGTTGATTTTGATGAAGGGAAAATAACTGAAAAAGATGTAATGGAAATAATAAAGTCAGAGGGGTATGAAATAGAATGACAATAACAAAAAAATTCAAAGCAAAAGGAATGCATTGTACAAGCTGTGAAACATTAATAGAACGAGCAGCAGAAAAAATTGAGGGTGTTGATTTAATCAGAGCAGATTATCCTTCAGAAACTGTCGAAGTAACTTTTGATGAAAATAAAACAAATATAGAGGAAATTTTTAAAACAATTGAAGAAAAGGGTTATGAATGTTCTTTAATTGGAGATACCCCAAAAGATCAAAACAACTATACTATTGACAAAAGTTCCCTTAAAAAATTCTTTGGGATAGCTTTTGGGATAATAGGGCTACTTGTTGCGGGATATTTCTTTCTTAGATTTGGAGACAGCATACCTATTCCTGAGATAAGTGCAAATATGGGATATGGCCTGTTGTTTTTAGTAGGATTATTGACTGGATTCCACTGCGTATCAATGTGCGGAGGGTTTGTAGTAAGTTATACTGCAAAAGACAGAGAAGCTGGAAGAACCCCACACAAATCTCATATGATGTATGGAATCGGGAAATTGATATCCTATACTGTGATCGGTGCAAGTTTTGGTCTGCTTGGATCAATAATCGCATTCACTCCAATGATGAGGGGTGTTGCTGGAATAATCGCAGGATTATTCTTAGTTGTCTTTGGACTTAACATGCTGAATATCTTTCCAGTGTTAAGAAAAATTCGTTTTAAAACACCTCAGTTTATAAGCAAATTCACATCCAAAGAAACTCAAAAACACAGCAGCCCCCTTGTCATAGGTCTATTAAATGGACTGATGATTGCCTGTGGTCCGCTTCAGGCAATATATATAATGGCAGCTGGAACTGGAAGCGCATTGGAAGGAGCTAAATTGCTATTCATATTTGCTTTGGGAACACTGCCTGTCATGATAGGATTCGGATTTGTGACTAGTTTTATATCAAGTAAAGCAACACACAAGATATTGAAAGCGTCTGGAGCTATTGTGATAATCTTAGGATTGGTGATGATGAACAGAGGACTTGCCTTGACTGGAACAGGATGGGATGCAAATTCATTGATAGCATCTGTATCAGCAGAAGAAAATGAAGTTACAGGAAATGTTGCTGCTGTTGAAGGAGAGTACCAAACAATAAAGATGGATGTAACAAGATATGGGTGGAGTCCTGACAAATTTGTATTGAAAAAAGGAGTTCCTGTAAAATGGATCATCAATGGAAAGGAGATAACAGGATGTAACAATGCTATACAGGTTCCAAAATTAGATTTGGATTTTGACATCAAACCAGGAGAACAGGTCATTGAATTTACACCAAATGAGGTGGGAACTGTTTCATGGAGCTGCTGGATGGGGATGATACCTGGAACATTTGTTGTAGTGGATGACACAAGTGATTCTAATGAAGTTCAAAAAGAACTGGAAGCTGTTCCAGAAAGACCGGCTGGAACTTGCGGATGCGGCTGTGGAGGTTAAAGATGAAGTGTAAGGAATTCAAAGATAGAACATACGGGCACGAACTGTTCTGCAGATCTTGCGGTATGGATATAGGCATTAATCCGATCAGAAAAGATGATGAATTATTTTGCTGCGAAGACTGTGCCAGATAAACCAAACTATTTTATATAAAGGGGGGATATAATACGAACATGGAAAAAACAGAACTAGAAATAACAGGAATGCATTGCGCAAGTTGTTCAGCTGTGATAGGCAGAGCCCTGAACAAGACAAAGGGGGTAAAGAAAGCCAATGTCAACTTGACTACAAATAAAGCAACGATTGAATTTGATGACAAAAAGACAGACATATCAAAGTTGATCAAGACAGTAGAAAGCAAAGGGTATGGGGCTGAAGAGTCAAAAGGCATGAACATAAACAAGGCTGTTGATAAAAGAGTAAGACATTATTCTTCACTGAAAAAAAGATTTTATTTCAGCTTAGTGTTCGCGCTTCCTGTATTTATCCTTGGGATGTTTTTCATGAAAGATCCTATTCCTTTTCAATCTTATATAATGTGGATATTGTCAACGCCAGTTCAATTCATCGTAGCGTATCCTATGTATAAGAGTGCTTTTAAAGCGCTGAAAGGTAAAAGCGCAAATATGGATTCTTTGGTAGTTATGGGAACTTCTGTTGCATATTTTTACAGTGTCTTTGTTGTTTTGAGTGGAGAAGGTCATGTATATTTTGAGGCTTCTGCTGTACTTATAACAATAGTTTTATTTGGAAGATTATTGGAGGCAAAGGCAAAAGGCAAGACATCTGAAGCCATAAAAAAACTTATTGGATTGAAGCCAAAGATAGCTCATGTTATACGAAACAAGAAAGAGATAAAGATCCCTGTAGATGAAGTTAGGGTTGGAGACATTGTGATAGTCAAGCCTGGAGAAAAGATACCGATTGACGGAAAAGTCATAGAAGGTCATTCTTCTGTTGATGAAAGCATGGTCACAGGAGAATCAATCCCAGTAGAAAAGAAAAAAGGAGACAATGTGATCGGAGCAACAGTCAATAAAGTAGGCATGTTTAAGTTTAAAGCTACAAAAGTTGGAACAAATACAACATTAGCAAGGATAATAAAACTTATACAAGATGCTCAGGGAAGCAAAGCTCCGATACAGAGATTTGCAGATACTGTTGCAGCTTATTTTGTCCCATCTGTTTTGATAATAGCGATTATCACATTTATAACCTGGCTGGCTTTAGGAGGGGAATTTGGATTTGCTCTGATATCAGCTGTAGCTGTTCTAGTGATAGCCTGTCCCTGTGCTTTAGGATTAGCAACACCAACTGCAATAATGGTGGGGACAGGAAAGGGAGCTAAAAAAGGCATCCTGATCAAAGGAGGAGAGGCATTAGAGACAGCACACAAGATAAAAAGTATAATACTTGACAAGACAGGAACAATAACAAAAGGCCATCCAGAAGTTACAGATATAACTCCAATAAACAAGACTGAAAAACAGCTTTTGACAATCGCAGGAAGCATAGAGAAAAGCTCAGAACATCCTCTGGCAGAAGCTATTGTAAAAAAGGCTAAAGGCAGGTCTCTTAGAAAGGTAACAAACTTTAAGGCAGTTCCAGGACATGGAATAACTGCAAATATCGGAAAGAAAAGATATACTTTTGGAAATTCAAAACTTATGAAGAGAAAAAAGATTGCCATTGCAAAATATACCAAACAAGTCCAAAAATTAGAGAAGGAAGGGAAGACTGTGATGATGCTTGCTGAAGGCAAGAAACTGATAGGATTTATCGCAGTTGCTGATCCGATAAAGAAAACATCAAGGAAAGCTGTCAAAGCTTTGCAGAAGATGAAAATTCAGGTTCATATGATAACAGGAGACAATGAAAGGACTGCAAAAGCTATCGCAAAACAGGCAGGGATCAATCATGTTTTTGCAGACGTTCTTCCTGAAGACAAGGCAAAATATGTCAAGAAGCTTCAGAAAAAAAGCAAAGTTGCTATGGCTGGAGACGGAATAAATGATGCTCCTGCTTTGGCTCAGGCAGATATAGGAATCGCTATGGGGTCTGGCACAGATGTAGCTATGGAAACAGGGGATGTTGTGCTTATGCAGGATGATCTTCTTGACCTTGTAAAAGCTATAAAACTGAGCAAGATGACAATGAGCAAGATAAAACAGAACATGTTTTGGGCTTTGTTCTACAATTCAGTGGGAATTCCTATTGCAGCAGGTCTGCTTTATCCATGGACAGGATGGCTTTTAAGTCCGATGATAGCAGGAGGAGCTATGGCTTTAAGTTCAGTTTCAGTTGTAACTAACTCATTACTGCTTAAATTAAAAAGGTTATAGGAACATATTTAAACACAGCATGTAAATATTATGAAAAAGAGGCTGATAGTATGAAAATAGCATTTTATGAACTTGAAAATTGGACAATCCCTATTCTAAAAAAAGCTTTAAAGAAACACAAATTAGTTTTCTCAAAAGATAAGCTTACAAAAAAGAATGTTGTGAAAGATGCAGATGTTCTTGCTGTTTTCATATATTCCAAAGTTAACAAAGAAATTCTTGATATGATGCCTAAATTGAAGTTGGTTACAACAAGATCAACAGGATTTGACCATATTGATTTAAAAGAATGCAAAAAAAGAAAAATTACTGTCTGCAATGTTCCAAACTACGGAGAAAATACTGTTGCAGAGCATACCTTTGCTTTAATCTTAAATATTTCAAGAAAAATATATGAATCAATAAACCAGACCAGAAAAGGGGATTTCAGACTAAAAAGGTTAAAAGGATTTGATTTAAAAGACAAAACTATAGGGATTATAGGCTGCGGTGATATTGGACAGCACGTTGCAAGGATTGCAAAAGGATTTGAGATGGATGTACTTGTTTATGATGTAAACAAAAACACAAAACTTGCAAAAAAAATAGGCTTTAAATATTCTTCTTTAAACACCCTGTTAAAAAAATCAGACATAATTTCTTTGCATGTTCCTGAAAACAAACACACCCACCATATGATTAATAATAAATCATTAAAAATGTGCAAAAAGGGGGTAATCTTGATAAACACATCAAGGGGAGGGATAGTCGATACAGAAGCACTGATAAAAGCATTGAACAAAAACAAAGTTGCTTACGCAGGTCTTGATGTATTAGAAGGAGAATGTTATATAAAAGAAGAAAAAGCACTATTGCATCCTGAATTCCTGGAAGATTGTGATCTAAAAAATGTGCTCCAGGACAATGTCCTTCTGAGAAAACCAAATGTTTACATAACTCCTCATAATGCTTTCAACAGCAAAGAATCTCTATATAGGATTCTTGATGCAACAATTAAAAATATCAAAGCATTCTTGAATAAAAAAACAAAAAACAGGGTGATATGATGCCGGTTAGAAAATGCTCAAATGGAAAATGGAGAATTGGCTCTGGGAAATGCATGTATAACACAAAAAAAGCTGCAATGAAAGCGTATAAAGCTTATCTTGCAAAAAAACATTCAAAATAAGAAGGTGAAAAAATGTTTAAATTAAAAAACAAAGTTGCTATCATTACAGGCTCTCGAAGAGGCAGCGTAAATTCAAGATTTACTGGTCTCTTCTCAAGCTGGAGGGTAGAAAATGTTTAAATTAAAAAACAAAGTTGCTATCATTACAGGCTCTCGAAGAGGTATAGGAAAAGGTATTGCTGAAAAACTTGCTCAAGCAGGAGCAAAAGTTGTCATTTCTGACATTAACCAAAAAGACTGCGAAAAAACAGCAAAAAAGATTGCAGAAAAATACAAAGTAAAGACATTGGGATTCAAATGTGATGTTTCAGACAAAGAGGAAGTTCAAAAACTGATAAAAGAGACAGTAAAAAAATTCAACAAGCTTGATATATTAGTAAATAATGCAGGAATCTTCTTTCAAAAACCGGTTGAAAAACAAAATGAAGAAGACTGGGATAAATTGATAGACATAAATCTTAAAGGAGTATTTCTCTGCTCAAAAACAGCATTAAAAGAGCTGAAAAAAACAAAAGGAAATATCATCAATATCGCATCTATTGCCGGATTAATTGGTTATCCTCAGGCAAGCTCTTACTGCGCTGCAAAAGGCGGAATAATAACAATGACCAAAGAAATGGCTCTGGAATTTGCAGAGCACAATATAAATGTAAATGCGATCGCTCCAGGAGCGATTGACACTCCGATGACTTCTTTTATCAAAAAAAACAAAAAACAATACAAGCAGACCCTTGCTGCAATTCCTCTCCACAGAATGGGTAAACCTAAAGAGATAGGAAATGCTGCATTATATCTCGCATCAAAAGAATCAGATTATGTAACAGGTCATACTTTAGTTGTAGACGGCGGCTGGATAAGCCAGTAACGTGATAAAAAAGATGACCTTAAAAAAATATAAAGAAAAAAGAAAGTTCAGCAGGACTCCTGAGCCAAAGGCAAAAAAGAAAAAGCACAGAAACCCTATCTTTGTTGTACAAAAACACGATGCAAGAAATCTGCATTACGACTTCAGGCTGGAGATAGGCAGTGTGTTAAAATCATGGGCAGTTCCAAAAGGCCCTTCTTTGAATCCAGAGGACAAAAGGCTTGCAATAGAGACAGAAGATCATCCTGTTGACTATGCAAACTTTGAAGGAGTCATCCCTGAAGGCCAATATGGAGCTGGAACAGTAATGATCTGGGATAAGGGAACATACAAGAATACAACTGAAAAAGATGAAAAATCATTGTCAGCAGAAAAAGGCTTCAGGCATGGACATATCTCATTCAAGCTAAATGGGAAAAAACTAAAAGGCGGATGGTCATTGAACAGGTTCAGGAAAAACAAATGGCTTCTTGTCAAGCAGGATGATGATAAAGCTGACAAAAGAGTGAATATACTGAACAAAAAAAAGTCTGTAAAGAGCAAAAAAACACTAAAACAGATTGAAAAAGAAGAAAAAAAAGGTGAAAAATAAAATGCACAAACCAATAAAGATGCCTTTTAATCCAGATAAATTAAAAGGTATATCTAAAAAACAGATAACATATCATTTTGAAAAACACTACAAAGGATATGTAAAAGGAAGAAACAAGATAGAGAAAGGATTGGCAAAAGGAGATATAAACAGAGGAAACAAGAAAGGAGAGACCCATAATGCATCAGGCCAGGTCCTGCATGAAACTTATTTTAGCCATCTTGGAGGAAAAGGTGGAGAGCCAAAAGGAAATTTGATGAAAAAGATCAAGGAAGACTTTGGAAGCTTTGCAAAATGGAAAAAAAGATTTCTTGCATGTACAAAAGCTGCAAGAGGCTGGGTTCTTCTTTGCTATGATTGGAAAGACCACAAACTTCACAACTACGCTGTTGACTTTCACGATCAGGGGGCTGTTTGGTCTGCTTCACCAATCTTAGCAATAGACTTATGGGAGCATGCTTATTATTTTGACTATGGTCCAGACAAAAGCAAATATATTGAAGCGTTTTTCAATAATCTTAATTGGAAGCCAATTGAAGAAAGATTTGAGAAATATAATAAAAAATAAATGAAAATAAACAAGGTGGTAATATGAAAAGATTAATTGCAGTAATTTGTTTGATTGTTGTGTTGATATCGGGTTGTAAGATGAGTAGAGAAGATATCTGTGAAAAAGCAGGAGGTAAATGGAAACAGATGCCTAATGCATGTGTAGATTCCTGTGAAAGCCAAAGAGATGGAATGATGTGTGCCCAGGTATTAACAGAAGGATGCGACTGTGGTCAGGAAATGTGCTGGAACGGCACTGGATGTGAGATGCTTGAAACCGAAGAAACAGAACAGCAGATGACAGAAGATATTGAAATACACAAGATAAACTTTACAAAGCAGGAGACCATAGACCCATTAACAATGCAGATAAAAAGAAATGATAAGGTAAGATTTTACAATAACCAGGAGGAATTCCTTAATAAGATAGCAATATACAGGCAGAAAGTTGATATTGTAGAGCCTGAAGACGTCATAGTTGAAAGCCCAAATGTCGATCCTGAAGATTACTGGGAATATCAGTTCAACGAGACAGGAAACTTTACGATCAGAAGCCTTTATTCTGATACAAGAGGTTTGATTGTGGTTGAATAATCTTAAGATTAAAAAGCGATAGCAAAAAAAATAAAATAGTCTTGGTAATTCAAGCCTATCCAAGTGAAAATAAATAGAATTTTAATAAAAAAAAATAAAAAAAAGAAATTAAATTAACGTGAAACATAAAATTTGATTAGAAATCTTACTCACTTTTCTTGACGTTTTCTGCTTTTGGCCCTCTGTCTCCTTCAGTTGGTTCAAACTCAACAGAATCTCCTTCATCTAATGAAGTTCCTTCTTCTAAAGCTGACTGATGAACAAAATACTCTTTTTCATCTTCTCCAGCTATAAAACCGTATCCTTTCATTGCATTAAAGAATTTAACTGTACCTTTCATTTTCTCACCCCCTTAAAAATATATTTTGAATTTCATTCAGTGATACCTGTGTCTTCTTCTTCTTTTGGAAGAATGATTTCTTCTGCTTTTTACAACAGGCTTTATCTTTTTGATATAAGGCTTTTTTACCTTTTTTATATTAAGTGATCTGAATTCCTGAAGAACTCTTGAAAAATTATCATGATCGCTTTCGCTTAAAAGATTTACTGCCTTTCCTTCTTCTCCTGCTCTCGCAGTCCTTCCTATCCTATGGACATAGTCTTTTGCGTCTCCTGGTATGTCGTAGTTATATATGTGTGAAACATCAGGTATATCAAGACCTCTTGCAGCAACATCAGTGCATACAAGCACATTTACATTTCCTTTGTTAAATGATTTTATAGTCTTGATCCTCTTATTCTGTGTCAACCCACCATGTATAGCTACAGCATCTATATTGTTGGACTTCAGGTTTCTGCTTACAAATTCAGTTGTTCTTCTTGTATTACAGAATACCATTGAAAGTCCTGATCTGTCTTGTTTAAGAAGATGCACAAGCAGTGACAGTTTCAGATTCCTGGAAACATCATAATATACCTGTTTAAGCTTGCTCGGGTCAACCTGCTTCTTTGCTGAGATTATCTCTCTTTTATCCATAAAATCTTCGGCAAGTTCTCTTACTCTTCCTGATATCGTAGCAGAGAAGAACAAAGTCTGCCTGTCTTTTGGACATCTTTTGATTATCTTTTTGACATCATCTATAAATCCCATGTCAAACATCCTGTCTGCTTCATCAAGAACTAATACACCTATCTTTGACATGTCGATTGTCCCTCTTCCAAGATGGTCTAATAATCTTCCTGGAGTTGCAACAACAACCTCTGATTTTCTAAGATTATCTATCTGAGGATTTATTGAAACTCCCCCATAGACAGAAATTATATGCAAATTTTTCTTTTTTGAGAAATCATTAAGTGAATCCTTTACCTGCTCTGCAAGTTCTCTTGTAGGGGTTAGTATCAAAGCCTGGAGTCCTTTTCCCTGCTCTACCTTCTCTATGATTCCGCACCCAAATGCAAGTGTTTTTCCGCTTCCGGTTGCAGATTCTCCTATTACGTCTTTTCCTGAAACAATATGTGGTATAGACATTCCCTGTATTTGAGTGGGCTCTGTAAATCCCATACCTCTTATTGTCGCTAATGTTCCATGGCTTAAGCCAAGGTCTTCAAAATTATTGTTCATTTTCATTACCTCTGATTATTAAGCACTTAAGTATAGAAAAAGCAAAATGATATTTATCAAGTGCTCTCTCTTATCTATCTCTATGCTATTTAATATGTATAAGCTAATCTTGCCCCTTTATAAAGCTTATGTTTTTGCTAAAAAACATAAGTCTTTCAACGAGCATTGAGATGTTGAATTTATTGAAAATTTATTCTTTAACACAGGTTTCTCCATCCCAGCATTTATTTGCTCCGCATTCGCATCCTTCTGTCAGTGCCTGTCCGCAGAACTGGGCATCCCCTCTCCTGTATTCACAGGAATCAACACAGGTATTTGGAAAGGTCTTCCATTCTCCTCCAACTCTTGCGCATTCCTCTTGAGGATCATCCAACACATCTGAAGAATCCTGCATCTGGCATCCAGCAAGTAGGACTAGCACCAAAACTGCAAAGATCAATCTTTTCATATCCCTGATGAATAACCTTGATTATAATAATCTTTCCATTAAAACCAGAATGATCTCTTGCTCCATCTCAAGCTGAACAAGTTCTCAAATATTAGTTTAGTGTTTTGTTCAGCAAAATAGAACTATTGGAACACATCCTTAAATCAAAAAAGCTTTTAAATAATAAAATAATATATAAAAAACAATAAGAAAATGAAGAATATTTTATTGGTATATCCCAAAATTCCAAGAACATACTGGGGATTTGAAGACTCACTTTCTTTTATAGGTAAAAAAGCTTCTATGCCTCCTTTGGGCCTCATAACAGTTGCAGCTATGCTTCCTGAAAAATATAATCTTAAGCTTGTTGATATGAATATACAGGAGCTGAAAAACAGCCATCTGGAATGGGCTGACACCTTATTCACTTCTTCTATGATAATACAGAAAGATTCTCTTGAAAATGTTATACAAAGAGCAAACAGCCTGGGAAAAAGGATTGTTGCAGGAGGGCCCCTTCCTACCCAGCATTATGACAGGATCAAAGGAGATATAGACCATTATATAATAGGGGAAGCAGAGTCAGGTGTCTTAAGCTCATTTATTGCAGATATTGAAAAGGGAGATGCAAAAAAAGCTTATGTAAGGCCTGTAATAAGAAAAAACCAAAAAGCAAAAAAAATAGATGAAAAAGAGTTAAATTATATTCTTGAATTTTTTGGAAATGATATTGATATGAAAGAGGTTTCATCAAAACCAGAGATGGAAAAAACACCTATTCCCAGATATGATCTTCTGGATATAGACAAATACGGCTCTATGGCTATACAGATGTCAAGAGGCTGCCCTTTTAACTGTGATTTCTGCAGTGAGCCTGCATTGTTCGGAAACAGCTCAAGATTAAAGTCATCTGGAAAGCTAATAAAAGAGCTTGAGATAATATATAACCTTGGATACTCTGGCGGTTTATTTGTGGTTGATGACAATTTTATCGGCAATATCACAAAAGTAAAAGATGTGCTTCCTGAAATAAAAGAATTTCAGAGAAAGCATAATTATCCTTTTGGATTCTTTACTGAAGCAAGCATAAATCTTGCATGGGATGAAGAGCTTATGGGGCTTATGAGAGATGCAGGATTCAACATGGTCTTTGTAGGGATTGAATCTCCTGACAAAGAAATCTTAAAGTCAATGAACAAGCACCACAATCTTAAGATAGAGCCAATTGAAGCAGTAAGAAATATACAAAGATATGGGATAGAGGTTTCAGCAGGATTTATTGTAGGAAATGACAATGAACCAGAAGATATCTGCGACAAGATATATGATTTCTGTCAAGATGCAGGGATACCCACAGCCATGGTTGGATTATTAAATGCTATGAAAGGTTCTCAGCTTCATTATGATATGGGTAAAAAAGGGAGATTACTGGAAGGTATTGGAGGAAATAACACCCATAATTTTGGATTCAACTTTAAACAGCTTTCAGGAGTGGATGAAGAGAAGATAATAAAAAAATACAAAAGACTGCTTGCAAGATTATACGACAAAAATGGAAAGAATTACTTTCAAAGATGCAAAAATCTGCTTGATAATCTTGGAGACAACAAGAATTTTGTAAGAAAAGTAGGCTATACAGAGGTAAAAGCACTGACAAAATCACTTGTAAAGCAGACCTTTTCTTCCTACGGCAGAAACTATCTTGACTTCATGAGTTTTGCAGTAAAGAATCACATGAGAGTTTTTCCTGAAGCTGTACGTTTGGCAGTCTATGGCCATCATTTCATCAACATAACAAAAGACTCGCTTAAAGCACACCATCTTCAGGAATACCTTATTAAAAGCCTTGACTATTTCAGGGAAAAATGGGATTCAAAAAAAGAGGCAAAGGACGATTTTATCAACAAATTTGTCCTAGAAAAAGACAGGTTTTTGATAAAAGCAAAGAAACAGATCAAAAAGATTCCAAGAGGATACAAGGAAAACCTGATAAAGACCTATAAGAATGTTGCTTCTGCTCTTGAAAACATCCACTAGAAATATTCTCCTAATTTACTCTGGTCTCCTGCAATGAGATCCTCTTTTTTATATCCAAGAACATCAAATATCCTTTCTACTGAAGGCACTACCTGGTGTAAGATATAATAATCTGCATCATATTCTCCTTTTTTTACTTCGTCTTTCATCTTTGCCTTGTCCCTTATCCTTCCAGAGCCTTCAGTTATGATATATTTTATTAAACTCCCTGGACCTACATCAATACCCTTGTTCTTCATCCTCTGCGCAACCGCTACATGGGGCCCTATGGATTCATAATCGCCTATCTCTTTTTTCAGCTGTGTATATATCTCCAGTTTTTCATTTGGAATTTTCTTGTCTTTAAGGTCATCGATCGTTTTTTTTACATATTTTACAGCTTTTTGAAGGTCTCTTTCCTTTAGGACAATATCCAGCACCTTTTCCTGGACTTCCTTTGCTATAAAACTCCAGTTTCTCCTTACTGTCTCAAAACCAGTAATCTTCAAGGCCCCTTTATCGTCAAGCAGAGCATATTTTTTCTTTGCACCGTATTTTCCTGCTTTTGCTGACACAAATATTCCTGATGGATAAAATCCTTCATACTCCAATTCCATTATACCTGGAAGTTTGCTGTTTATATTTTCAACAAGCTTCAGTGCATCCTCTTTTTTCTGATCTCCAAGCAGCAAAAATATGCTGTCTGTATCAGAATAAAGCACTTCAAATCCTCTTTCCCCGGCTGCATTTATTACCTTATGTATATAATGCCTGCCGTATGCAGTTACAGACTCTGCACATTCAAAACAATACCATCTTGCTCCAAAAAAACCCAGATAGCCGTAAAAAGAATTTGCCAGAACCTTCAGGCTTTCGCTTCTTGCATTAAGCATAACATCTTTTTCTTTTTCCTTGAGCATCTCTTTTATTCTCATCCTTCTTGTAATCAATCCCTCTACAATAGAAGGAAGAAACCCTTTCTTTTTTCTGCAGAACCAGTACTTGCTGTCTTCTGTAGGTGCATGCTCTGCTTTCTCTTTACAGCACCCGCACTGCAGTGTAGAAGGCCCTATATTATGTGAGCTTATTATGGTTGGATACAAACTTCTGAAGTCAAAAACAGCTATATCCTTAAACAATCCTGGCTTTGGCTCAAATACAAACGCACCTTTATATCTTTTTTTTCTTCTTTCGCCTATTTCATCATAATGTGGTTTGTTTGGAGCAATCTCATTGAAATCCTTTGCCTGCTTCATTATATACCACTCAACAAGCTGTGAAAATGACATCCTGCTCACATCATATACAGTCAATCCCACAATCTTGACCATCTCTTTTATGTTCGGAAATATCTTAAGGCAAAGTTTGTAGGTCAATAATGCATCTTTAAGGTTGTATTCGCAAAAATTATCCAGACTAGCTTCTGTTCCGTCATCCCATGCCTTTGCAAGCCCGTCTATCTCAACCTCTATCTTTTTTTCTCCAAGAATTTCAGCTGCAACATTGTCCAGGCTATAACTGTCTGTATCAAGCCCCCTCCCCATAATCTTTGAGATAAACTTGAAAACATCAAGATGCACCAGTCCTGTGATCTTTATTGACTTTCTGTTTCCTTTCTTCAGGTTTAGGCTGCTGTAATCCAGTCCAAGATCCAAATCAATACCATAATGTCTTGCCCTTGTGATAATATAGGGCAGATCAAACCCGTCTGAATAATATCCTGTCAGGATATCAGGCTTATTTTTCTCTATTATCTCCTTAAACCTATTTATCAGATCTACTTCTCCGTCAGCAAACTCTATATATTTCTTGTCAGTCTTGAATTTCTTCCATGTCAACACTTTCCTGTAGTTTTCCCCATATATCGCAAGCATTATAATGGGATGCTCTTCAGGAACATACCTCTTTCCTGCAGGATTGTATGTTTCAATGTCAAAAGCAAAAACCTTTGGATCTTTTATGCTCTCAGAACTGTAATGCTCTATCTTATCTGCTTTAAAGCAAGGAACCCTGCTCTTCAGTTTAATCATCTCTCCCTCTGCTTCCACTAATGTAAGAGGGGTTATCCCTTTGTCTATCAGATACCTTCTTGTATAATTTACATCATATTCATTTATACTATCTATCATATCCCATTCCTTTATCACTTCTCTTATAACAGGAACATCTGCAGGTATCTTTACATAGACCTTTACAGCTTTTCTTTTCTTTCCCAGGTATTTCTTTTCTGTTATCTCTGTATCAGTCACAGCTGCTTCCCTGTTCTTATGCTCTAATTTTATCTTCTTTACCTTGCTGCAAAAAGAATCTGTCATATCCTCATCTTTGAGCAGAACATAGAAATAAGGCCTAAAGCTGTCATCGACAACACATACCTGTTTGTCCTCAGCTGTTTTTCCAAATAGATAAATCAAAGGTTTGCTGTTCTTTACCTTATACATTATATCCAAAGGATAGAATCTTATCTTGTGAGCCCCCATAGTATATCAGTAATCAGAATTATGTATATAAATGTTAGGTATATAAAATAAAAAAGAAATAAAAAAAATTAATTTAAAGATCTTTAGCCATTATTGTCTTTCTGCCGTTTGCTTCTGCTCTTTCTGCAGCTTTTTTAATAAGTTCTTCAACTTTTGCATTAAGTGCTTCTGCAAGGTCTCCTGATACATTATAGCCAGGAACAGCTGTTTTTATCTTTGCTTTTACTACTAACATTGTTGTCCACCTCCAAATTTATGTTTTTATTAAATATCTCCCATATATAAGTCTTTCGGCTGTAGTATTTAAATTCAGGGGTTTAAGCTCATCTATGACCATACCAAAAAACTAGCTTATCCTTCTCTTTCTTATCCAGCCTGACAAACCCCACCCTTTCAAACTGAACAATATCTTCTTCTTTTAACTTCGCAGCCAAAGGCTCTGCTATTCCAATTTTCAATGTCTTGTCTTCATCAGGCATCAGAAGATTTACTGTAACCAGATCATCAGAGACAGGAAGCCAGTGTATTATCTTTCTGCCTTCTTTTTTGAACTTTTCATAATCTGTTGAATCAAAAACAAATTTCTTTCCCTCTTTTCTGAAGTTAAGGCAGTCCATCAATCTGACCAGCTCTCCCTCTTCCAAATTTTTAAATTCCTCATTGGCAATATAGAAATTCTCATCTGTATAAAACTCTCTTTTTCCTCTCTTTGGGTGGTCAGGATGAAGATCAAGCTCAACTCTTTGCTTTGGAGCTTTATCTATCTTTATCTCTTTTGGATCTTCAATAAAGAAATATCTGTTTGTCTTGTCATCCAAAACTTCCTTGTTAAAATGGTCCAAAGCCTTAAAAAATTCTTCTTTGGTGACAGATTTATCATTCTGGGAAACCCCAACATCTAGCGAGTATTTGATCAAAGCATCAGGCTGATAACCCCTTCTTTTCAATGCAGCTAAAAAAGGCAATCTAATGTCGCTCCAGCCCTCATATTTTCCTTCTTCAATAAGTTTCTTGACTTTAGAGCAGCTCATAGGCATGCCTTCAAAATTGATCTTTCCTACAAATATAGTTTCAGGAATATCTTTTTCAAGATACCTGTACAAAAATTCCTGCCTTTTGGCATTGTCAATATGGTCTTTTGCCCTTAGCACATGAGTAACACCCATCTCAACATCATCTACAAACACAGCTAGGTTCATCAAAGGCCAAACCCTTGGAGCTATATCTTTCTCAACAGAATGTTCTCCTTTTTCCAAAGGAGGGCATAATTCATGCTTTTCAGAAGCCCATCTTGGATGAACATGGTCATTTATCCTCATCAAAGGAAAGTCTCTCATTGCCGGATTCTTGTGTTTTATATCTGTTTTTATTCTTAATACAGCCTCTCCTGGCTTGTATTCATTGAACATCTTTGCATATCTTTTCTGGTGCTCCTCCAAGGGCAGGTCCCTGCAGGGACATGCTTTTTTCTCAAATATCAGCTCTCTAAAATGATCAGATGTACATTCACAGACATATGCTTTTCCAATATCAACAAGCTTTTCAGCATAATCATAATACAGGCCTAACCTGTCTGACTGAACAACAACCCTGCCAATATTGTCTTTAGTTACCCATTTGGCATCCTCTGGAAGCATTCCATAGGCAGGTTCATAGATGGTCTCTGGATTTGTATCTTCGATCCTTAGTATCAGTTTTCCTTTGTATTTTCTGCAGTATTCTGAATTCAGAGAAAGCGGATAGGAATGCCCAAGATGCATAGGTCCTGAAGGAGAAGGTGAAAACCTCATCACAACCTTTTTTGCGTTCTTCAGTTCAGGCAGTCTTTTTTTCTCTTCTTTCTTTTTTTTCGGGATCTTTTTTTTGTATTTTTTAAATTCTTTTTTCTGCTCTTCTATTTTCATCTTGTTTACTTCAGCAACTACTTTCTTCACTTCTTTAGAAACATCTTTCATCTTTTTCTTCAAAGAATGATCTTCTGCTAACAATTTTCCGATCACAGAACCAGGATTTGCCTTTCCGTCATACTCAACAGCGTTCTGCAGAGCATATTTCCTGATTGATTCTTTTAATCCCATATAACTAAAAATATAACCAACACATATATAAATTTAACCTGTTAAAACTGAATTTAGATAGAACTCATTTTATAGTGCTCTTTCAGCTTTAAAACAAGCCATAAAACACAACTTTTATATACAAAGGACTATTTAATCCCTATATCAAAAATATGTGATATTTATGGCTCAACAAAGAAAAACAAGGACTATTCCAAAAGCACCAGTCGCAAGAATACTTCAAAAAGCAGGTGCAAAAAGAGTTTCAGATGATGCAGCAGAGGCATTTGCAGACGTTATCCATAATATAGCTCTTAAGATAGGAGAAAAAGCATCCATGATCGCAAAACATTCAGGCAGAAAAACAGTCCAGTCAGGGGATGTCAAGTTAGCTGCCAGGAAATAGTTTTAATTTATTAAAATTAAAATCTAGAAATTGTTCATAATTTCTTTGATTATCTAATTTCTCTCAACCATAACAACCCTATCTTTATCATCAATTTATTGAACTTATCACTTATCTTATAAGTCTTCTTATAAAGATCATAATCAATCAGACCCATTGATTTCATAGGAGTTAATATCCTGTCATAGAACTGTCTTTTATTATAAGAAATCTTAGGGGCCTCTTTTCTTGCAGGAGTCATCTCAACAGTGCTGTCCACCAGAGTGCCTTCATGCAGCTGCGTAGCAAACATGCTCATCTCTGTTTTTCCTATCTCTCCTCCGTTATCCTTGATATGCTTGATTAAAAGCTTTGCAACAGTCTCCTGCTGCTCTGTAGCAAAAACTATCTTGAATATATCATCCGGCATATTAAACTGGTCAAATAGTATTACCATAAGTGATTACCCCCAATAAAGACTTGAATACATATACCCCTATATTAATGTTACGATTTTGTATATTAGAGTATGATTGATTATATTAGGTTAATATTAAAAAAGAGGAAACTTTTTAACTTAAAACAAAAATAGTTTAAATAATGGGCTGGTAGTTTAGTCTGGTGCATACTTACAATTTCATTGGAAGTATGCGGACAACAGAATACACGGCTGGCAGCCGTGTGATCCTGGGTTCAAATCCCAGCCAGTCCATCTTTATTTTGAAAATGAAGAT
>WJKL01000041.1 GCA_014729145.1 Candidatus Woesearchaeota archaeon | reverse complement strand
TAGCAACAAAAGCCAATGCCAGTGTATTTCCGACCGCAGTATTCCATCCAAGTTCTTCTTTCTTGTATCTTCCAAAATATATATCCATCAGTATGAGGGCTGCGACCAAGGGAATAGTGATCCAAAGCAGTTCAGAATGGTGGTAAGGAGCTGTGACAAGCTCCATAAATCTTGAGATAGTCAAGTCGGTAATTGTTGCGTTAGATGCTGCAGCTTTGGCTGTTGCATTTATCGTGGAATTCAAAACCATAAACATAATCTTATATTTCTAACTATTTAATATTTTCTAAAACCAGGGGTGTGCCCCAAGAATTCTACTTCGCTGAACAAAACCATAAAACCAAAAGAAAGATTTATATACAATATCTACAAAATAAAATATAAGATGAACCATACAAAAAGAAATGTTAAAAAATTGATGAATCTTGACAGCATAATAAAAGAAAGGTTAAATGATGAGATAACAGTGATGAAAGAGCTGTATCTTGAACTCATGGAAGGATTAAAAAGGGTAAGGGACTCTATTTCTCAGGCAGACTTAAGCGGATCAGATGAAAAAAATCTAGAGTCTATAAAAAACACCATAGGAGGATTTATAGATGAACTTGCGCCTTTAGAACAGCTTGATGAAAGATTCAAAGACATAAAAAAACACTCAATTGATCTAAAAAATAAACTAAAAACATTGAGAGATTCGCTGAATGTTTACGGCACTACAAAAAAAGCACTAATAGATTTTGATAACAATATCCTTTATGAATTCAAGACAACTATCCAGAGGGACTTTAAAGAGGATATCGATTACAACAAAAGGATTGAAAAGATGCTTATATAAGATGCCTACTTTAGAAAAAACCGACATCACATGGAAAAAAGAACTTGAAGAAGAAGCAGGTATCAGAAGGCCCCCTGTAAGAAGAAAAAGAAAGATTTATTCTTTTGAGATGCTAATAAATAAGCTGGATAAAAAATATCCTGAAATTCTTGATAAAGAGATAAAAGATATTAAAAAAGAATATCCTGATAAACTAAAAGATATTGGAATACAAATAACTGCAGTCATTGAAAGAGTAAGCAAGATTTTTCTTAGAAATAAAGGGGATGAAAAGAATAATACCTATAAAGAGATGATGGATTTGCATAAATACTGGAAAAAGATAGGGAGAGGAAGATCTCCTTTTTCCTGGGTAGAGGGTTACAATAAAAAAAGACTAAAGATGCATCTCACAATCCTTGCCTCCCTGGAAAGGTCATTATTAAAAGAGCTTGGATATTCCTCAGCTGCATAAAAATATTTAAATAAATACTTTTTATATTTTTCTTGATGATGAAATTTGCACACATGGCTGACTGCCATATAGGTTCTTGGCGGGATCCTAAACTAAAGAATGCTGCAGTCAGGGCTTTCAACAAGGCAGTTGATATGTGCATTGAAAAAAATGTTGATTTTATCCTTGTCTCAGGGGACCTGTTCAATACATCAATACCATCTATAGACAGCTTAAAAGAAACTGTTGAAAAATTAAAGGAATTAAAAGATAGAGATATTCCTGTATATATAATTGCAGGTTCTCATGACTTTTCTCCCTCAGGAAAGACAATGCTTGATATACTGGAAAAAGCAGGATTGTTTGTAAATGTCTCTAAAGGGGAAGTGATTGATGAAAAATTAAAGCTAAAATTCACGATAGACAAGAAAACAGGGGCAAAGATAACAGGTATGCTTGGAAAAAAAGGCGGGCTTGAAAAAGAATATTATCAAAACCTGATGAAAGAAAATCTTGAAAAAGAAGAAGGTTACAGAATATTCATGTTCCATTCTGCATTAACAGAATTCAAGCCTGAAGAACTAAAAGAGATGGACTCTCATCCTTTGTCTTTATTTCCAAAAAATTTTGATTATTATGCAGGAGGCCATGTCCATTACAGGTTCAAAAAAGAAGAGCCTGGATACGGCACTATCGTATTTCCAGGGCCTTTGTTTCCAAACAATTTCAAAGAGATTGAGGATCTAGAAAGAGGCAGTTTTTATTTTGTTGAGGTTGAAAAAGAAGAACAAAGGTACAATACAAAAACACATCAGGAGCCTGTTCAGATATACAATACATTTAAGATCAATATAGATGCAAAAAATAAGACCCCTGTTCAAGTTGAAGAAGAGATAGACAAGAAGATAAAAGGAAAAGAGTTCAATAACACTATCATAACTATAAGGATAAAAGGAACTTTACTGTCAGGAAAACAGTCTGACATCAATTTCAAAGAAATTTTTGAAAAACTTTACAATAAATCAGCCTATTTTGTTATGAAAAACATATCAAAGCTAAAGACAAAAGAATTTGAAGAGATAAAGGTTGAAAAAGGCTCTGTTGATGACGTAGAGACAAAACTGATAAAAGAGCATCTTGGCCAGATAAAGGTTGCTGGATTTGATCCTCAAAAAGAGGAAAGATTAATAAATGATCTGATGTCTGCATTGTCAGCAGAAAAACAGGAAGGAGAAACAGTAACAGCATTTGAATCAAGACTAAAATCAGAGATAGATTCGATCCTAAATCTGGAATGATCATTTCTTTTTCTTAAAAAACCACTCATATATCCCAAAAAGCCAGCTGAAAGTATAAAGTATGCTTAATATGAAAAGGCCCCACTGTTTATTTATGATAGAAGTTATAAAAAAGAAAGGCTGTGAGATTAAACCGACCACAAAACCCCATTTGTTCTTTTTTGCGATCAAAACAATAGCAGAAACCCCGAAGATAGTAATGCCAATCTGAGATATCAAATCTAGGCCCACCATATTTATTTATTTTATAGAAGCATATTTAAAGTTTTGGATTAAACAATCATAAAATGCCAAAATCACGCATACATCTGATAATCAAAGGCCGTGTCCAGGGAGTTTTCTTCAGAGCAAACACTCAAAAGCATGCAGAAAAACTAAATTTAGAAGGATGGGTAAAAAATCTTCCTGACGGAAACGTTGAAGTTGTTGCAGAAGGGGAAAAAGAAAAGATAAAAGACTTTATTTCCTTCTGCAGAAAAGGACCATCTTCAGCAAGAGTGGATGATATTGATATCAGATGGGAAGACTATACTGGTGAATTTAAATCGTTTTCTATAAGATATTAGAAACATTTTTATATATCAAAAAAATATTTAATTCTTAAGATGGTATTTGGATTTAGTGTTGAAGAAAGAGTTATGAATATAATAATTAAGATAAATAAGAAGATAAGAAAAGAGGAAAAGTTAGAAAAAATAGATATAGTTGGGCTGCTTCATCTGATTAAAAAACTAAAAGAAAAGATAGATGAGATAGAAGACAGAGAAAAACTTGAAAAAGCAGCAGAAAAACTAAGAGTTATCTTCGGGCTTACATCCAAATGGAAAAAAGTTTCTATGTTTAGGTCTGTAGCTGTCCAGACAGGAAACCTTCTTGAAGTTTCAAAAGAAAAACCGCCTGCAAAATCTAATATATCCAAAGGATTAAGCAATCTTATCAATTCTTTGACTGCTTTAGTAGAAGATATCAAAGAGAAAGAAGTTATAGCTTCTGGAAAATTAAAACCATCTTTTTCCTGATTATTCAATTAGTTCTTTCATAATTTTATTTACTACAGCAGGATCTGCCTGCCCTTTTGTCTTTCTCATGACCTGACCTATAAGAAACTGCAAAGATTTTTTCTCCCCTGCTTTGTAATCTTCAACTGCTTGAGGGTTCTCTTTTATAGCTTCTTCGCAGAATCTTCTAATCTGCTTTTCGTCTGCTATTTTCTTTGCACCTATCTTCCTTACATAATCTCTTGGAGAAAAAGGTTTTTCTATCAGTTTTTCAAGTATCTTCTGGGCAACATTGTCAGTTATCTCATTGTCCTCCACCATCTTAAGAAGCTCGATAATATATTTTTCATCCAAAGCAAGATCCTTCATCTCTTTCTTATTGTAGTTAAGAACCCTGACCAGCTCCCTTCTGAGCCATTTTGCTGCAAGATTGGGGTCAACCTCTTCCGCAACTTTCTCAAACATTTCTGCTAATAATCTTTCAGCTGCAATCACTCTTGCATCTTCCTCAGAAATATTAAATTCTTTAATATATTTCTTGACCTTTTGCTGTGCAAGTTCAGGCATGTCTTTTTTTATTTCTTCAATCATCCCCTTGGTTACCTCTGTTTTTACTAAATCAGGATCTATTATATACCCATATTCTTCTTCAACCTCTTTTTTCCTCATGCTTCTTGTTATTCCGACATCAGAGTCCCACGCTCTCGTCTCCTGCACAACAGATTTCACTTCCTGCTTCTGTCTCTCTACTTCATATTTCAAAGCCCTTTCAATCTCTTTAAAACCAGTGATATTCTTTATCTCAACCCTTGTATAGTTTGTTTCTTTGATACTGATGTTTGCATCTGCTTTTATTATGCATCTGTTAACATCAAATATTCCCAAATAGTTTAATATGGTGATTAACTGCTTCATGAACAGCCTTGCTTCCTCAGGTGATTCCAAGTCAGGCTCTGTTACTATTTCTGCCAAAGGATCTCCGCTTCTGTTGTAATCCACTAACACGTATTTGCTCTTTGTCATTCCAGAGGGATGGATTAATGCTGCAGGATCTTCCTCCATATGCACTCTTGTTATTCCAACTGTTTTCCCTGTATGAAGTTTTAACTTCCCTTTTATTCCCAATGGAATCTCATACTGTGAAATCTGATAGTTTTTTGCCATATCAGGATAGAAATAAGATTTTCTTGAAAAAATAAGCTCAGGAGATATCTTGCATCCTAATGCTAAACATAGTCTTAAAGCATAGTCAACTGCTTTTTTATTCAATACTGGTTTGCTTCCAGGCATCCCCAAACAAACTTCGCATGTTCTTGAATTTGGATTATCATCTCCATAAGTTTTGCACCCGCAGAAAAGCTTTGTATCTGTAGCAAGCTCTGCATGGATCTCCAGTCCAATTACAATATCTGTTGTGAATTTTTTTGTCATTTTTTCTTCTTAACTTTTTTCCTGACATGATGGAATATCGTATATCCAACTGAAACTAAAAAATATAATGGGATGATAATCACAGCAATAATAAAAAATACTGGCTCATCTCCTCCAGTCCTTGTGAAATAATCATAAAACAATGCATAAATCAGATTATGCAGCAGCACAGCCAGTATAAAAGCACCGACTATCAAAAACAATTTCTTCAAGTTCAATAAAAGATATTTTTCAAGTTTCATCTTAACTTCTTTGTCATCAAAACCATTTCAGTTTTCTTAAATCCTATCTTTTTGTAAAATTTAAAAGCTTTTGATTTTACATGGCTGAAAAGATCAAGTCTCTTTGCTTCTTTTTTCTTTAAAAAATCTTCAAAATATTTGACTAATATTTTACCATAACCTTTTCCTTGAAATTCCGAAGATACAACTATCTCTTCGATAAAACCATGCTTGCCGTCATCCCATATCTCAACACTGCCCATAAGAAAACCAACTATCTCTTTTTTCTCTTCTGCAGAAAATACAATATAATGCTTAAAATATTCTTTGATCTTTTTCATGGCAGTATTCTTATCCCATCTCTCATTATATGGTGATTTTCCGTACTCTGTTCTAAATATTTCTGCAATTCTCTTCAGGTCTTTTTTCTTTGTTTTTCTTATTTTCATTTCAACAATGCACTTCCTAATCTTATCAAACTGTTTTCATCTAGATGATCTGCAATAAGCATCATTCCAACTGGTAATTCCACTCCTGCTCCATCTTTCTCAAACCCTATAGGAACATTCATATGAGGCAGACCTGCTAGATTAGGTCCTACAGTCAAGACATCTATCATATAGTTCTGCACAACTGAAAGCTTCTTTATATCATCAAAATTAGGTGGAAGTATTGGAACAGTTGGACATATCAAAATATCATATTTCTTGAACGCTTTTTTGTATTCCTCAATTATCTTTGTTCTTATTTTTGCTGCCTTAAGATAATAAGCATCTCTATATCCTGCCATCCTTGCAAATGTCCCAAGCATAATCCTTCTTTTCACCTCTTTCCCTAGATTCCTGCTTCTTACTTTTTTAAAATAATCATTAAAGCTTCCTTCTAATTTCTCATGTTTGCCGTATCTCATCCCGCAGTATCTTGCTAAATTAGTGCTTGCCTCAGATGTTCCGATCATATAATAAGTTGGAAGCCCATAATCTATAGATGTCTTCAATGAAATCTCATCTACTTCTGCCCCTGCTTTTTCCAGTTCTTTTGTCTTTTCTTTTATCTTTTTCTCTATCTCCTTGTCAGTTCCTTTTCTAAAACCTTCTTTTATTATTCCAATCTTCATCCCTGAAATATCAATATTAGCCTGTTTGCTGTAGTCATCAACAGGTTCATCCAGACAGGTAGATTCATTTTCATCCTTTCCTGCAATGACTTCCATAACCAAAGCGACATCTTCGATGTTCTTTGCCATCGGACCTATCTTATCCAGACTATTGCCGTAATCCAAAAGCCCATGTCTTGAAACTCTGCCGTATGTAGGACACAATCCAATTACTCCGCAGAATGAAGCCGGATTCACAATACTTCCCCCTGTAGACTCTCCAAGGCTTACATGAGGAAAATCAACCTTTTGTGTGATTCCTCCTGAACCTCCGCTTGAGCCTCCGCAGGCCCTTTTCTTGTCAAAAGGATTTAATGGAATTTTATAATCAATCCCAACATTAACTGAAAAACCGCCAAAGCCAAATTCGTCTTGTGAGGTTTTTCCAATGATTATCCCGCCTTCTTTTTTTACTCTCTCAATAACTGTTGCATCAAATGTAGGTTTATATCCTTTCAATATTCTGCTTCCTGCAGTGCTGTCAACACCTTTGACACAGATACAGTCTTTGACAGAGACAGGCAGTCCTGCCAGTTTCCCGCTTGGATCTTTCTTGACCTTTTTAGCCTGCTCTATAGCTTCTTTCTCACAGATAACATTAAAATAATTATATTCTTTGTTTATCTTCTTGCACTCTTCAATAACTTTCTTTGTATGCTCAACTACATCG
Organism: Candidatus Woesearchaeota archaeon; assembly: GCA_014729145.1. Taxonomy (GTDB): domain Archaea; phylum Nanobdellota; class Nanobdellia; order Woesearchaeales; family WJKL01; genus WJKL01. Next base: position 14,536 of record WJKL01000041.1, on the reverse strand, counting down.
ATCTTTCCATTCTTGATTTGAGTGATAAAATCTTCTGCTTTCATATCGCCTTTGGCCCTTTAAAATAACCGTCTTTCTTGTGTTTAGTATTGCTCAAAGCTTCCTCCTGGCTAAGGCTTTCTTCAACAAGATCATCCCTTGATCTATTCTTTATCTCCACAGGATGAAAAGATTCTTTTGTATTCTTTGTATCTACTTCATCTATCTTAGAAAAAGTATCCAGTATTTCCTTAAAATCATTTACAAACTCTTTTTTCTCTTTATCAGTCAACTTCAATCTAGCCAGATCTGCAACATTTTCTATTAGCTTTTTATCCACTTTCATATACTCAAAAAATAAGCTGAATGTTTATAAATTTTACTTAATCCTAAACTCAGCATCAATATAATCTTTCTTCTTTTTCTTTCTTTTAAACAGGTTAAAAAACCAGCCGATAATACCCAAAACAAAAAGTAGAGGTATCAGCAGCAAAGCAAAGCCAAAAAAGAAAGTAAAAAACAGGATGACTAAAGCAATTATCACCAAAAAACCTATCCAAGCTTTTATTCCTGTTAAAGTTAATCTCATTTCAATAAAGTTTTTAACTCATCAAAAGAATTAATATAAAATAATTTATCTCTAAAAGCTTCTTCAATTTCAGGAGCAATTTTTCCTGACATTGTATTTTCAAACACAATCAGTTTTGTTTCACTTTCTAAATATTTATAGTGATATTTTAAAACAGAAATATCTCTCATTACTCCTGCACTCATTCCAACACAAATACAATAATCTCCTGCAGCTGCTATTTCTCCATCAGCGTCGTACCAGCTGTTAACTTCTATTTTTTCATCAAGCATATCTAAATTTTCTTCAATATGTTTTATCCCATATTTAATATCATTAACAGGTACAACTCCAAGTATTTTCTTTCCTCCTAATTCTTTGTATGTCTTTGCAATCTCTACAGGAATTCCTCTGTCTGGAATAATTACAACTTCTGCATCTTTCTCTACTAATAATTTAGAAACATTTTTAATTAATCTTTGAACATCTTCAGAATTCATCCCGGCAAATCTTTCTAATTTTGTAATATCTCCAACTCCTACTATCGAAACCCTCATTTATTTACACCAACACACTTCATAATCGTATGTCCACATGATTTGCAGGAATATTTTTCAAACTTTGAGTTCCCTGAATCCATTATTCCTATTTTTGCTGTTATTCCGCCGCATTTCTCGCATTTATTCACTTTTCTTCACCACATTATACCTTTTCTAACATTTCTTCGAATTTTTTATCATGTTGTTTTTTAGCAGTTGTTTCTTCTAATAATAATTCATGTAAACTATACGCCTCAAGTTGTTCAAGTTTCTTGTAGATTTCTTCTTTTTTATCTAATTCCCGCTCTAGTAATAAATCATATCTTTTAAACTCACGATTACTTCCACTTAAATAATTATAAAATGATATTTTTTTTCTTAGTACACTAATTATCTTTTTTAATGCCCAGATATAATTTTGAATATTGTTTGGTTTTTTAGAGAACTGCCTTTTTAATTCATCTTTATTACTGCTGATCTTTTCTAATCTTTTCAAATCATCTTCTAATATTTTCTTTTGGTTTTCAGTTTGTGTTTTTATTTTTTCATCAATTCCCTCTAATTGTTGTTCCATATTCTCTTCCATCACTATTGCTTTTGCTCTTTTTTTCTCTTCTTTTAAAAACTGTTCAAATTGTTCTTCCGCAGCTAGAATGCCTTTTACTTCTCTTTGTTTTTGCTTAACTGCTTGTTTTAAATCTTTAATTTCATCTTCAGCATCTTTGCTAAAATCATCTAGATTCTCTTTTTCTTTTTCAGCAATTTCTTTTATCTCATCAAAAGCTTCATCATATTTTGCTAAATTCTCTGAAAGAATATTGGAGTAATAACTAACTATATAATCTACTTGTTGAGGAGTCTTAACTTTTTTCAAATAACTAATAAAAGAAAGTATTTGGTTAATCAATAGTTTTAAACCATTAATAGCAATATCAATTGATTTATCACTCTGTTTGGTGTGCTCTTCAATTTTTTTTAATAATAACTCTTCTTTTATTTGATCTTTTTTTGCTTGTTTTTCTTTTTTTCTGCTTCTCTTCTCTGCTCTCCATTGTTTTCTTTCAAGTCTTTTAACATTCCGAGCCATTTTATTTTTTCTTTACCTTCTCTACTTTAACATGTAGTTCTTTCAGCTGCTCTTCATCAACCTCTGTCGGGCATCCATCCATGGGGTTTTCTGCAGCTTTATTTTTAGGGAAAGCGATCACTTCCCTGATATCATTTATTCCGTTCAATAAAGCACTCATCCTGTCAAACCCAAAAGCAATGCCTCCGTGGGGCGGAGCTCCATATTTGAATGAATTAAGCAAAAATCCAAATCTTTTCTCAGCTTCCTCATATTCCATCCCGATTACTTTTAAGACCTTCTCCTGTATGTCTTTCCTGTGTATCCTGATGCTTCCTCCTCCTAATTCAACTCCATTCAAAACAAGATCATACAATTTTCCAGTAACTTTTCCAGGTTCTTCTTCTAAATATTTCATCTTATCATCTTGGGGCATAGAGAAGATATGGTGCATAGGGCTCCATCTGTCTTCATCTTCATCCCATTCAAAAAGAGGGAAATCAGTTATCCAGCAGAATTTCAGTTCTTTCTTGTTTATCAAATCCAGATCTTTTCCCAGTTCCAGTCTCAAACTACCCAATATTTCATCTGTTTTCTTTTTTTTGTCAGCTATGAACATCAGTGCACTTCCTTTTTTTGCTTTTGTTTTGTCTAATAATTCTTTTTGTATATCCTTATTGAAGAATTTCACAATATTGCTTTCAAGCCCCTTTTCAGTGACTCTCATCCACGCCATGCCTTTAGCTCCGTTTTTCTGGCAAAAATCAATATATTTGTCAAAATCCTTTCTGCTGAATTCTTTTTCAGGATTTAAACATTTTACAGATTCAGCTTCCTTAAAAACCTTAAAATCAGAATCCTTTACAACATCAGTTACATCTATCAGTTCCAGCCCAAACCTTAGATCAGGCTTATCGCTTCCATATTTATCCATTGCTTCTTCATAAGTTAATCTTGGAAAAGGAGTTTTTAATTTAACATTCCCGGCTTTTTTCCATATGTCCTTTATCAAGCCTTCGCTTAACTTATAGACATCTTCTTCATCAATAAAACTCATCTCAATATCTATCTGTGTAAATTCAGGCTGCCTGTCCTGCCTCAGATCTTCGTCTCTTAAACACCTTGCCAGCTGATAGTATTTGTCCATACCCGAAACCATCAATATCTGTTTATATAGCTGAGGGCTCTGAGGCAAAGAATAAAACTCTCCTGGACTGACTCTCGACGGAACAATAAAATCTCTTGCTCCTTCAGGTGTTGCTCTTATCAATAGAGGAGTCTCAATTTCCATGAAATTTTCTTTATTCAAATATTCTCTTGCAGCCTGTGCAGCTTTATGTCTAACCAATAATCTTTTCTGCATAATCGGCCTTCTGAGATCAAGATATCTATATTTTAACCTTATCTCCTCTCCTGCTTCTTTTCTGTCTTCAACCTCGATTGGAGGAGTCTTAGCTTTGTTCAAAATATCTATCTTTGAAACCTCGACTTCGATCTCTCCTGTTTTCAGCTTTGGATTTTTCATACCTTTTTTTCTTGGAACAACCTTTCCCTGAACAGAGATAACATCCTCTCTTCTCAGTTTCTCAGCAGCAGAAAATTCTTTTTTATTCTCTGGATCAAAAACTATCTGTGTTAGCCCATATCTGTCTCTCAAATCTATGAATATCAGCCCGCCGTGGTCTCTTCTTGTATGAACCCAGCCTGCTAACTTTACTTCTTTTCCTTTTTGTTTTATTCCTAATTCGCCGCATGTGTTTGTTCTTAACATACTTCCTTAGATTTAAGCATATATTTATAAAATTTATGTTATTTTGTAATTATATGTACAGATTAGACGCTAAAGATGGAAATGCAAGAACAGGAACCCTAAAGACAGCCCATGGTAAAGTAAAAACACCTTTTTTTATGCCTGTTGCTACAAAAACTGCAGTCAAATATCTTGATGCAAGAGACTTGGAAGAGATTGGTATCCAGGCTATCATCTCGAATGCATTTGTTTTGTCGCTAAGGCCTGGAATCCAGACTATAAAAAAAGCAGGCGGCATCAATAAATTCATGAATTTCCATAATGCAATATTCACAGACTCAGGAGGGTTTCAAAAGATAAAAGATTCTTTCTACATAAAAAGTACAGACAAAGGCCTTCATCTTAAATCTCCGTTTGACGGAAAAAAGATTATGCTAACTCCAAAAAAACTTATGCATATTCAAAACACTCTTGATTCAGACGTTGCCATGGTCATAGATGAAATGCCTCTGCACTCTCAAACTAAAAAAGAAGTTTCCCTTGCTGTCCAAAGAACACACAAATGGGCAGAGAAATGCATAAAACACCACAACAATAAAAAACAACTATTGTTTGGAATTGCCCAAGGTGGCCTCTATGAAGATTTAAGAGAAAAATCTGCAAAATTTATTTCTTCATTACCTTTTGATGGGTATGCTTTTGGTGGATTAGCAATTGGAGAGCCTGAGAAAAAAACATACAAGATGATAAATTCCCAAGTTCAGCATTTCCCAGAAAACAAGCCGAGATATCTTATGGGTGTCGGCTCTCCAGTACAGCTGATTAATGCAATAGCAGCAGGAGCAGACTGCTTTGACTCTACATTCCCAACCCAAAATGCCCGCCACAATACTTTATTTACTTCAAAAGGAAAATTAATAATCAAAAATGCAGGATACAAAAATGACCTAAAGCCGATTGACAAAAACTGCAGTTGTTATGTCTGCAAAAACTATTCCAGAGCCCATATCAGGCATCTGATAAAGATGAAAGAAGCAAACGGATTGAGATATGCAACATATCACAATATATATTTCATAAACAATCTGATGAAACAGATAAGAAAAGCTGTTAAAGAAGAAAGATTTAATAAATTTAAGGAAGATTTTATTAAAAAATACAAATAAGATGGAAGAATATGAATTAGAGGAATTTGCCGAAATAGCTGTAGAAGATATAGAATCATTCATCAATATTGAACTCAAAGTTTTAAAAAAAGAGCATAAATTTGAAGATAATCTTGAAAATCTAGATTATATATTGCTTCATCTTAATGAAAGAGTACCTTCTAAAGACAAACATTTGCATGATTTAAATGCAAAAATAATGAAAAAATTAAGATATTTAAGAGGAAAAAATACTTCAAGAAAATTAAGAAATTTAAAATTTAAAAAAGAAGAGGAAAAAATACTTAAAAAATTAAAAGAAGATATTAAACATAAAGACTGGAAAGCTGTAAAAATTGATGTTGCACTAGAAAAAAAAGAAAAAAAGAAAATTGTCAAATCTGAAATAAGTGAATTAAAAAAACTCCACAAAAAAGTTACAGAAATAACAATTCTAATGGAAGAAAATGATATAAATAAAGCTATAAATCAAGATATAAAAGAACCAAGACAAAAACAGGAATTTGAAAAAATAGAACATTACTATTTTCTAAAAATCTATAAATTCTTTAAAACTTATGAAGATATCTTTGAAAATCTGCTTAAAAAAGAAGAAAAATTGATTGAATAAATCTATTTAGTCTCTTCAGAGCCTTCTTCCAAAACTTTTATAATGGTCTTTCCAAATTCTCTTGCAACAGCAGGCCCGTTTGCAGTTATTATCCTAATATCTACAACCACATCTTTTTCAACATATTCAGCTCCTTCTGCTGTCAGTATATCTTCCTGCTTATCATCTCCATTCCACACAGTCGCTTTTCTTCCGTCCAATAACCTTGCCTGAGCCAGAACAACAGGAGAGATGCATATTGCTGCAATTACTTTTTCACTGTTGTCAAAATCCTGCACTAATCTTATAACATCCTGATTTCCAACAAGCTGTTTGGCAGCTCCCGGTCCTCCTATAAGCACAACAGCATCATAATCATTAACACCCACATCTTTAATTCCAATATCAACATCTATTTTGCTTCCATCTTTTCCAATAGCTTCTGCCTTTTCAAAACTTGCCACAGAAATATCAGCACCTGCTTTTTCTAATTCATCCTTTGTATCATTATACTCGATATGTTGAAATCCTGTTTGAGCAACTACTAACAAAATTTTCATATTATCACCTTTGGATCTTTTTGAGAGTTTTCCACCATTCATTGGAACTTGTTTTCTCAATTAAAGAAACCATCTTTTTGGCGCTTTCAGATTTAACTACAGTTTTAACATTGTCTATCCAATTTTGTGCATATTCATGTCCAATATCAATATATTCCTTTGCCTGGACAGCGCATTCGACATAATCAGCATCCTTTGCTATGTTTGCCTCTTTTGTTTTTCTTTCATGAATCTCTTCATTAAGCTCAAAAATCTCCTTGCCTGTCTCTCCAAGATTTTTCATCTGATCTTTGCCTGCTTTTCTCTCTCCTTTCTCAAAATCAATATACTTCTGCCCAACCTTGTGCAGATCATTAACTCTTGATTCATGCAGATCATGAAACAAACACATCTTCATAACCTTGTCTGCATCTGCATCTTCCATCTTTGCCAGAAAATAACCTATAACAGCTGTCCTAAAACTATGCTCTGCTATATTCTCAGGGTCTTTTACATTGATCAGCCACCAGCCGCTTCTTTTTACATGCTTCAGCATCCCTGTTTCAAAAAAGAAATTCACAATCTCTTTCATTTATATTTTCCCTTTAAGTTTTAAATCAAGAACAAGATCTTCTAATTTTTTAAGATCATATTTTACACTATCAAACTTTCTTCTCATATTGCTGTCTCTAAAATCAAACTTCAGCAGTTCTCCATAAATCTCTGCAACTGTATCTTTTATCTCTACGACCCGCTTAAAATCATCTTTCCCAGCAAGCTGCACTGCTTTTCTTCCTAACTCTCCAGTTAAATCTATTATTCCTAATAAGTAATGCTCTGTAGTAACATTTAAAGCCTTATGAGTTAATATCTTTTTGTCTCTTATGTAATTATAGTAAAGTATTGCTTCAACATATTCACCTATAGCAACCCTGTATGCTCCTATGTCTTCTAATTTAGTGTTCTCAGAAACCAACTTTTTGATTTTCTTTTTCTTTTCTTCTATCTTCTTAACTAGTCTTTCAGCTTCTTTTAGATCATCCCTGTGTACAGCATAGATTATCTGTTTGCTTAATTTCAGGATATCTCTGCTTTTCTTTATGACAGTCTCTCTATTATTGTCATAATCATCAAATTCCTTTTTCATTTCATCAAAATCTTTTTTTGATATTAGTTTCATTTTCATCAGTTTTTCAAAAGACTGGAAGAAAGCCTTTTGTTGTTTTTTAAATCAGTATTTATAGCTATAGATTGAACAATAGTTTATAAATGTATTTGAAATCCCCTAACATATCGAAAAGTTTATATATAAACTTAGCAAAAATAAGATTATGGCAGAAGAGAGTTTGTTTAGAGGTGTTATAGGATTCTTTGATAAGCTTGGAATTTATGATGTTGTTCTTCCGTTTCTGCTTGTATTCACTATTGTCTTTGCTATACTTGAAAAAACAAAAATACTTGGAACAGTAGAGATCGAAGGCAAAAAATATACTAAAAAAAATCTTGATGCTATGGTTGCCTTTGTATCTGCATTTTTAGTCGTAGCATCCACAAAACTTGTCTCAGTGATCAACATAGCAATTGCAAATACTGTTTTGCTTCTGCTTCTGGCTGTATTGTTCCTGCTGCTTGTCGGAGCATTCTTTAAGGAAGGAGAAGGTGTATTTCTTGAAGGGAGATGGAGGTTTTTCTTTATGACAATTATGTTTACTGGAATTGTCCTTATTTTTCTGAATGCCCTTGGATGGCTTGCTCCATTCTGGGATTATCTCACAGACAACTGGGAAAGCCAGTGGGTTGCATCGCTTATATTATTGATATTTGTAATCTTGTTTATATATTTCATCACAAAAGAAAAATCACCTGGAGGCTCAAGTTCGTCCGAGAGTAAATAAAAATGGCTGTTTTTGAAGAAGGTATTCAATTGCTTGAATCTATGGGAATAGCAGATGTCCTGCTTCCTTTTTTGCTTATATTTACTATAATGTATGCGGTTCTGCAGAAAGCCAAGATACTTGGACAGGACAAGAAAAATTTCAATATAATAATAGCATTGGTTGTTTCTTTAAGTGTGATTATTCCGCATGTACTGGGAACATATCCTGCAGGATATGATGTTATTGAGATTATAAATGAGGTTCTTCCTCAGATATCTCTGCTTGCTATAGCCTTTCTTACATTATTGATATTAGCTGGACTGGTTGGTGTAGAGCTTGCAGGAAAAGATTTTGCAGGGTTTTTTGTTATATTGGCTATAATTGCGGTTGTAGCCATCTTTGGAGGGTCCCTTGGATGGTGGGAATCAGGATGGTTCTATAATTGGTTTGGTGAAGAAACAATCGCCCTTGCGATTATGATACTTGTATTTGGACTGATAATATGGTTCATCACATCAGAAGGGGGGGGAGGAAGTAAAAAAGTAGGAGAAGGCCTTAAAGAGATAGGCAAATTCTTCGCAGGTAAATAAAGATGGCAACTTTTCTTGATATCGGGGTTTTGAATTATTTTTCTATGATATTCCCTGCACTCCTTGTATTTGTGCTTGTTTTTGCTATACTTGAAAAGACAAAGATGCTTGGAGAATCTAAGACACTACATGCCATGGCAGCCATAGTTGCTGCATTTATGGTCATGCTTTCCAGGAATGTTCTGGCTATAATCAATGTGGGAGCACCTTGGTTTGTGATGATTTTCATATTCCTTATCCTGCTTGTACTGTTATACAGGTTTATGGGGGCCTCAGAAGAAGATCTTTCAAGAGTAATAAGAACTGACAAGAACATACAGTGGCTTCTTTTCTTTATAGGTATTGTGATAGTCCTTTCTTCAATAGCTCATATTTATGGGCAGAGATTCCTTGAACAGGAATCAGAAAGTGTTATAGATGGTAAAGATATTGCAGAAGGTGAAGAAGGGGCTGCACCAGCAGAAGATAGGGAAGGAAGAGCATTCAGCCAGGAGCTTTATAATACCTTCTTCAGCCCTAAGATTCTTGGACTGACGTTGATAATTCTCATAGCTGTGTTTACCATAGCTTTGCTTTCAAAAGAATCAGTTTAAACTTGATAAAAAACTAGAATTTTATTGAAATTATTTTTTCTTTTTTCTTGATTTTGAAGATTTCATCTTCTTAGCAAGGCTGGAAAGATCTTTTACATTCTTTGTAAATGTTGGAAGTGTTTTCTTGAAAACCTCTTCCATAGCTTTTATATCTGTGCTTACCCCTTTTATCCCTTTGTCATATTCAGATATCTTGCTTAATACACCTGAATGCAGTGATTCAAATCTTTCCTTCAGATCTTTCATTTTTTGCTCCATCTTATTTATCCGGGATTCTGCTGCCTCTTTCCATTCGATTATCTTATCAACATTCTTCATCAGCTCCTCCCATTTTTCGTCAATTATAGATTCAGCCACTTCTTCGATAGCTGTCCTGTCAAAAGCCTGTCCCTGTGGTTGAGGGGGCATCTCATAAGAGGGCTGCTGCTGAGGATATTGGTATTGTTGCTGTGTCTGCTGGGGTTCAGGAGGCGGCATCGGCTGTGATTTCGGCGCAGGTCCTCCTGGCGGTGCAGGCGGACTTCCTCTTTCTTCTCCCCCTACTCCTCCTTTTATATCTGCCTGGCTCATCGCATCAAATATCTGAGAAGATTGATATCCTTCCTGCTGAAGGCTTTGTATTACCTGGTCATTAGAATAACCCTGTTGTCTTAACTCCAAAACCTTATCAGTAGGGATTCCTTCTGCAGAATTTCCTTCTTTTTTCTTTTTTCCAAACAAAGCCATCTTAAACCCCTTTTTATTATATATCTTATGCAGTGTATTTAAAAGTTTCTATTTGTGAACAAAGTGAGCAAATATAAACCCGGTAAACGAGATGCCCAGACGAAGTCTGATTTTACGCATGATGTTTAGCATGGTTTCTATTTGTGAACAAAGTTAATAAAAAATCATTTATTTATTCTCAACCATCTCTTTAACTATCTCTTCCACTTCTTCTCTGGTGACAAAATTGATAGGCTCCCAAAGTTCAACATACTTCCTTACTGCCTCTATATCTTCCTTTGCAGCTAGATTCTTGAATTCCCCTGCCATCATCTCTGTCTTTTCTTTCATATCATTGACCTCTTTTTTCAGCTCAAGCACATCTGAATCAACAGTCTTTAATTCTGTATTAAACCTTTTTCTCTCTCCAAGCATGTTTTTCTCGATCAATTCTATTTTCCTGTTCAATTCTGTGTTCCTGCTTTCAAGGATCCTGAGCCTCCTTGATATCTCTCCCAGCTGTGTAGAAATATTTCCATAATTTGCACCTGAAGTAGCTGTTTCTTTTTTCTTTCCAAAAAGACCTCCTAGATCAAAACCTCCTTTTTTCTTTGGATTTGCTGAATCTGGATTTTCCGGCATTTTGATTAAAATATGGTTAACTAGTATTTAAAAGTTATCAAAGACACCAGTTAAAAAGAAAAGCTTTTTATATTATAAAATATATTAAATAATATTATAAATATTTTATATTATAAGATATATATTATAATATTCCTGCACAAAAATGGAAGGTGTAACTCTGCGCTATGAAAAAACCTATATCTGCAACAATAGATGAAGATCTTATTTCTTGGATAGATTCTGAACTAAAAGACAAAAAAAAATACAGGAACAAGTCCCATCTTATCGAGACTGCTCTTGAAAATCTAAAAGAGGAAAAAAATGGCTGAAGAAAACAAACCATACTCATATAACCTTATCAGAGAAGGAGAAGAAACAATACTTAGGATAGATGCTGAAAAGCTTGCATACCTTCCTTCCTTAGAAGACAATGCCACAGTTATGGCCAAGACAGTTGATATTCTTGTGGAGACCGGCCCTGTCACAAAGATAGTTTTTGTGCAAAAAAGAGATTATGAATACGATTTCTATCAAACACAGCTGCTGCTTGAGATTGCACAGCTTTACAAAAAATTCACAAAGCAGAAAGAGCTGTTTTCCTATTACGGTTCAGGAGCAGATTGTGAAAGATGGTTTTCTTCAAGATATTCAAAGATTAGACTTTGGATATTTAGGCTTTTAAAAGAGGATCCTTTGGGAGCATATGTATCCCTTAAAAGAGAGCACAGAAAAGAATCCATAGAACTTGAAAAATCAGTAGATCAAAGGTATATCCAATGCCAGAAGAAGTACATCTCCCTCTTGGATTATCTGATCAAAGAACTGGACAAGACAAGATTGATTACTATAGCTCACCCATATCTTCCAGGGTACAAACTCGGAGATAGAAGTGCCTACTCAAAGATATTCAAGCCAACTATAAAACCCGACTTCATGTTCACCAGATTGATGGCTTCTTTTCCTGAAGAAGGGGAGGAACTTACAAGTTATAATCTTGACAGTGATATAGACATCACTATTTTCAAGCTTCCTGATACAGTTCAATACCTTTATCACATGAGCCCTCCTGAATTCAAGCTTTCTGAAGAAAAATATGAAATCCTGGATCTTGCCAGAAAGATAATGTCAGAACACAAACCAAAAAAACAGGAATTTGTAGATCCTGAACGTATGCGAACTGTATTCTATAATGTGGGCCACGACCTTATACAAGAGCTCTCAAACTACAGAAAAACAAGACTTAAAGAAGAAGATATCGATGAACTTACAGAGATACTTGTTAGATATACTGTTGGTTTCGGCTTGATAGAAGTTCTTCTGATGGATCCAAAAGTGCAGGATATTACCATCAACAGCCCTATGGGCAGAACCCCTATGTTCATTGTCCATGCTGATTATGGAGACTGCAAGACAAATATAATACCTACGCCTCCAGAAGCAGAATCCTGGGCATCTAAGTTAAGGATGATTTCAGGGAGGCCTTTAGATGAGGCAAATCCAATCCTTGATACTGAGATAACCATCCCTCAGGCCAGAGCAAGGATAGGAGCTATAGCTCCTCCTCTTAACCCTTCCGGGCTTGCTTTTGCTTTCAGAAGGCACCGTGATAAGCCATGGACCCTTCCTTTGTTTGTAGAGAATGGGATGGTAAATTCTCTTGCTGCAGGTCTGTTGTCTTTCATAATTGACGGAACAAGGACCATGCTGGTCGCTGGAACAAGGTCAGCTGGAAAAACCTCACTTCTTGGATCTCTGCTTGTAGAGATAATGAGAAGATACAGGGTAATAACAGTTGAAGATACTTTGGAGCTGCCATCTGATGCTCTGAGAAATATGGGATATAATATCCAGTCGATGAAAGTAAGGTCTGCACTTGCAAAAAAAGGAGCAGAAGTCCCTGCTGCAGAAGGTATCAGGACATCTTTAAGGCTGGGAGACTCTGCATTGATTATTGGAGAAGTTAGAAGCAAAGAAGCTCTTGCTTTGTACGAAGCTATGAGGGTGGGAGCTATGGCAAATGTGGTTGCAGGAACTATCCATGGAGAATCCCCTTATGGTGTATTTGACAGGGTTGTAAATGATCTAGGTGTTCCCAGAACTTCATTTAAGGCAACAGATATAATTGTTGTTGCGAACCCCATTAGAAGTCCTGACGGCCTGCAAAGATGGCGAAGAGTCACCAGGATAACAGAGGTAAGAAAAGACTGGGAAAAAGACCCCTTGAGGGAAAATGGATTTGTTGATTTGATGAAATATGATGCTAAAAAAGACGAGCTTGTCCCGACAGATGCGCTAATCAATGGAGATTCAGATGTATTAAAAGCTATTGCTGGAAATGTAAAAGAATGGGCTGGAAACTGGGATGCTGTATGGGACAATGTTCAGCTTAGAGCAAAAACAAAGAAAACCCTTGTAGAATACAGTAAAAAAGAGAAGATGCCTGACCTTTTGGAAGCTCCTTTCGTAATTCTATCAAACGATATATTTCACAAGATATCTGAATCAGTAAAACAGGAAACTGGTTCTCTTGACAGCAAGAAGATATTCTTTAATTGGGAAAATTGGCTGAAAAAAGAGATCAAGAAAAAAAACATAAAATAAATGCCATCTTAAAAAAGAGGAAAGATAATGCCGAAAAACAATCCTGAGATCGAAGCATTGATGCAGAAGTATAAACAGAAAATAGGAAAAGAGCTGAATATATCTCCTCAGCCGGCTGCAAAAAATATAGTTTCACGTGAATATGTTCAATTCAGAAAGGAATATGTCCCAAAAAGGCTTTCCTATTATGAAAAAGCCTGTAATTTCAGCGGAAATATTCTTAAATTGGGTCCTGGGAAAGAAAAATCACAGGAGATGCAGGAAGCGATAAATACAGCCCACCTGGAAACAACACCTGTGGGCGTAATTTCTTTTGCTGTTCTTGCTCCGATAGTTACAATTCTGCTGGGCTCTTTGATATCTTTTATGATTTTTCAGTCTATGTTCTTTATATTCTTCTTCCTTATAGTGGGGCTGATTCTTATATTTCCCCTTATGAAGATGCCTTTCTTTATCGCAAACAACTGGCGTATGAAAGCGTCCAACCAAATGGTATTATGTATTTTCTATGTTGTTACATTCATGAGACACACATCCAATATAGAACATGCTCTTAATTTTGCTGCAGATCATCTCGCTCCTCCTTTGTCCCTTGATCTTAAAAAAGTTTTGTGGGATGTAGAGACTCAAAGATATGATTCTGTAAAAGAGTCTCTTGATTCCTATCTGGAAACGTGGAGATCATATAATAAAGAATTCATAGAGGCTTTTCATCTGATAGAATCTTCTCTTTATGAACCTTCTGAAACAAGAAGGCTTGAACTTCTGGACAAATCTCTTGATGTGATATTATCAGAAACATATGAAAAGATGCTCCACTATGCTCACAACCTAAAATCACCGATAACTATGCTCCATATGCTTGGTGTTATCCTTCCTATCCTAGGTTTGGTCATCCTTCCTTTGGTCGTGAATTTTCTTGGAGAGGTAAGATGGTACCATATCGCTACATTATACAATGTTGCTCTTCCGATAGGGGTTTATTTTCTTGGAAAATCCATATTGTCAAAAAGACCAACTGGGTATGGGGATACAGATATCGCTGAATCAAACCCTGAACTCAAAAAATACAGAAACATTGTGATAAAATTTGCAGGGCAGGAGATATCTATAAATCCTGTAATTGTAAGCATTGTAATAGCTGCAGTCTTTTTTCTTATTGGAATAAGCCCTATCCTGATGAATCTGTTCAACATGGGAGATATAGGATTTGGTGCTGTAGATGAATCTACAAGCTGCGGGCAGAAGTTTTGTATGCTGGATTACAGACAGAGCTCTACAGATCCAGGACATATGATCGGGCCTTACGGCATCGGAGCAGCTGTACTTTCTTTATTTATAGTGGCAGGC
>WJKL01000040.1 GCA_014729145.1 Candidatus Woesearchaeota archaeon | reverse complement strand
GGAAGACACGGAGGAGGAGCTTTCTCTGGAAAAGACCCTTCTAAAGTTGACAGATCAGCAGCATATGCAGCAAGATACATAGCTAAAAATATTGTTGCAGCTAAATTAGCAGAAAGATGCGAAGTGGAATTAGCATATGCTATAGGTGTTTCAGAGCCGGTTTCAATCTTGATTGACACATTTGGAACAGGAACAATCCCAGACAATGAAATATCAAAGATTGTCAGAAAACATTTCCCTATAAAGCCTGCAGATATCCTGTCTGAATTAAGGTTAAGAAAACCAATCTACAGAAAAACAGCTGCCTACGGTCACTTTGGAAGAAAAGACAAAGATTTTACATGGGAAAGAACAGACAAGGTTGATATCCTTAAGAAGGAAGCAGCTTTGATAGAAAACCTTAATGAAGAAGCTGATTAAGCTTTTTTTATTTTTTTCTTAAAATGCATGACCCATACATTGATTTAAGCACAGATTACTTTGAAGACAAATACAGGAAATATATAGTTCAAGAACTAGCTTCTGACCTAATAAATATATTTGAGGAAGTAAATGAAGAATATACAGAAAAAGAGATAGAAATTCTTTCAAATTTTGTATTAAACAGTTATTCTGAAGAAGAAGGGATATCTCCTGAAATAACCCTCAACCTCATAGCAAACAATGCCCTCTATGCTCCAAAAAATAAGGAAGCAAAAGATTCACTAAATATATTTGAATTTATGCGTCAGTTTTATTATTACACATATACTTATCAGGAATATGATGAAAAACAGGAAAATCTGGAGAGAACAGTCTCTGCTCTTCTAATCGCGGTTCCTGAATTCTGCGAAAAACCCACAAAAGAGATAATAAATAAGATAAATACGTACCAGTATGCAGTCCATACATGGTATATGGTGAATTATATCCTGGATAGAAAAGATATCTATATAGATCCACATATTGATGAATCCTTTGAAGATTATGAAATTTTAGATGAAGACGAATTTCCATTAAGCAGGATGCCGGAACTTCCGGAAAAATTTACCTTTGACAAAAAGAAATATACAGAAAAAGAACTCATTCAAAAAGTGTGGAGTATCTTGATGCATAACAAAAATAACTAAAATATCTTTCCTGCAATATACCCTAATCCATAGCCTATTATACTTTCAAGCCCTATGAAAGAAGCCCCAACACCTGCAAATCCTATCCCATATCCAGATGAATCCCACAATATTTTTTTCCAGTTTCTTGGAATCTCTTTAGTATATCCCAATTTAGTTATTGGATGAGGATCATTCATAGCAAATCCAAGAAGGATTCCTCCAAATCCAAACAACCCTCCATAAAAAACAGCAAGATTGTTTCTTATGTTTTCCCCAATTCCTTCAATCCCGTTTGCAGTACAATATCCATTTACAGCACCTTCTCCCATAACAGCCATCGTAGTTGCACCTAGAAAAACAATATCATCAAGACCCATCTTCGTTTTTTCATATACTTTGTCTCTTATCCCCATTTTCAAAACCCATATAATAGCTGTCTTCACACCTCAATGCATTGTAAAGCCTTGTCGCAAGCTCTTCAGCTTCCTCATCATCTCCTTCGACTATAATCTCAAGCGCAGTATCTTTTGCAGCTCCAAGGCCTACAAGATCAAGTATACTTCTGCAGTTTGCTCTTAATTTGTTATCTTGATCTTTATTTACCAGATAGGTGTGTTTGTTGTATTTCATGCACTCTATTATTATCTCTTTTGACGAGCTCATGCATATTCCTACATGCAAGTTAACAACCACATCCAAGATTACATAATCCTTTCATTCATAATTGATCTTTTTCAATATTCTCCCCTGTTTCCAAACCCATCAACATAAGCAATATTGTCTAGACTGTTTCTAAGATAGTCAGCTGTACAAGGCCCTATAATATCATACCCAAATCCATTTTCTTCTAAAATTTGCAGCCTATAGGAAAGATCTCCTTCTTTTGCTATATGATACAAAGCAGACCATCTTTCTCCTTCACGGACAGCAGCATCTGCTTCGATCTCAACAAATTCATCCAACACGTTATCATAGCAGTCAAATATAACTCCTTCTCCTGAAAAAACATGTTCATCAATAAATTTGTCATCAAGATACTGATCCAATTTCTCTTTGATTATTGAATCTCCTTTTTCTTCAGTTATTATCTGATCTGCTGTATTCTCATCTCCTGCATCCCCGCATCCTATTCCCAGTAATCCCTGTAATGTCAAGGCAGAGTAAAAAAGTACATCTCTGAATTTGTTTTTGATATATCGCATCTTAGCTTACCTCCACAACAATCTCTTTTTCATTGTTGCTTTCATCTGATTCATCTACCTCTTCATTTGGATCTGCGATAATCTTGACAGCATAGCTTCCAGCAGCAGAGTATTTTGTCTTTCTTCCGATTATCCTCGCTTCTCCGGGCTTTAGTTCATTATATCCTCTGATTACTTCTTCTCCTGTATCTAATTTCCATTCAGCTTCAACATCAACTTTTCCTGTATTTTTTAGGTTGAACGCAAATACAACAGTGCTTCCAGCAGCAGGATTTTGAGGATATTGGACAACCAATCCTGTAACCCTTATATCAGATTCTTTACTGCTTTCTCCATAGTCATTAACACATACACTATTCAAACAATTGATGCAGCTTTCTTTCAGTTCATCGTTTTCAGAATATTCACAAGTTCCAGCATTGCAGTTCCAGATTCCATAAACTTGCCATACATCATCTCCGCTGCAGTATGGGCTCCCAATCCAAACATTACTGCCGCAGTCAGAATCTATAGAGCATCCTTCAACACAATTTCCATTCATACAATTAGTACACCCTTCAATCATCCTTTCATCGTCATCATAACTGCAGTAAGCCTCATTAGTTCCTGGATTGTGGCAGTCCCATTTTCTATACACTCTATAGACATCATCCCCTGAACAATATGAATTTCCAACATAGCCATCATTGCCGCAGTCGTCATCATCAGAACATGCACAATCTTCACTTAAGCAGATTCCATCTGAACAGCCGTTTTCACATTCTGATTTTATCTTTGGCATATCTGTATAACTGCAGTAAGAATCATATGTTCCTGGATTATAGCATCTGTATCTTCTATAATCCTGATACACATCCCCATCAGAACAATATTCATTTCCTGTCCATCCATTCTCTTTCCAGCAGTCTGAATTTGTATAGCAAGTCAAAGGCTGAGCAATAGGATAATCGTCACTAAAACCAGCTCCAAGATTAAATGGATCATCACAGATTCCATCAACATCTGAATCAAAACAGCCTTCAGACTCTTCATCATGTTCATACCATCTATTGTTAATTATATCTACATCACTGCAGGAATACCAGCAATATGCTCCATAACCGCCCCTATATGGGAAGGTGTTGTTTTTGATTAGAATATTCCCCACACCATCCATAGAGATAGTTCTTGTCCAAGATTGTCCATACTCTACAATGATATTATCAATTATCTTTGAATTGTAAACTCTATTAAGATAGATTATGTGGTCAGACCCCACTATCCTATTATTGGATATAGTTACATTAGAAGCTTGGTTGACATCAACCCCATCAAAGGTTGCACTTCCTCCTGTAAATATCTTATTACCTGAGATTGTTGAATCAGATCCAATTCCAGTTATACTTCCATATAATTCATTATCAAATAATTTGAGTCTGACATTCCCAGAATTTCTGACTGCGTTTTTGAATCCTTTTATTTCACAATTTTTTATTACAGTCCCTTCAACACCATCTATTGTGATACCATATCCACTAAAATCCCCCTGGATAAGGCTATCATTGCAGTCTAATGCTATATTATTTGCAGAGATATTCAATCCATCATTAAAATAATAATTATCAGTGCATAAAGTGGTGTCTTCTGTTATAACCATGCCTTCATAAGGAATTATACATTCTCTGCTTGGAACTTTACAGATTCCATTCAAGCATCCATCTTCACATGTATCTCTTAAAAATTCCTGTTCAGAATAACTGCATGAAGAGTTGCTCTTTCCTGGATCTGCACAGTTGTATGTCCTGTAGACTTCCATCACATTGTCTCCATCGCAGTACTTTCCACCAACATAGCTGTCTGTTCCGCAGTCACTGCTTAGATTACATTCTCCACTTCCGCAGCTTAAGGTCTGGTTAGCAGGCTGTTCATCCAGATCAGAACCCAAGCCAGTAATTCCATAGCATCCATTATCATCTTCATAATATTGAGTTAGATTTCCATCAACACAGCTTGTGTTATATGCCTGCCAGTCAGGAACGCAATAGTCGCAAGCAACATACTGGCTCTCCCAATGAGTAACATTCTCAATTTCTCCACAATAATTCTCATCATATTCAACCCTGCTTCTGTTCTGCTTCTGAGAATCATTCATCAGACAGTTTCCTCCATTCTCCCAGTCTGTCCAGTTTGTAAAGACCATATTTGGAGTGCAGTAATCACATGCAACATAAGTTCCATTGTCAGCAGGAAGATCGTCTGTTGTTCCGCATGAATTTTGATCAATGTAATATTTTAACTGTGTATCGTTTGCTAAGCAGCTTCCATATTGAACTATCCAATTTTCTTCACAGCCAATATAAAATTCTTCAACAACATCTCTTGCGGGCTTTCCATAAACACCAAAATCATCATAATCCTGGTTATAATTATAATACCAATGCCACCAATACATCCCTTCTAGCCAGTCTTCATCCCAAAATTCTTCAAGAGCAGCCCTGTAGCAGTCTGCCTGTTCATCTTCGTCATCAATTCCAGAACTCCACCATGGATGCATATTTGTTCCGTCTATGCTCTGATACCCTATCTCTGTAAAGATTATATTCTTCCCTTTTGAAGCAGAAAAGCTGGATAAAGAATTCTTATGAACAGTCCATGCACTCTTTAGTTCAGCCAAAGTAGGGTTTGTCTTTCCAGTTAAAGGAAAATAAGCATTTACTCCAATATAATCTAGATCATTCCAAAAATTAACATTATCATAATTATCCCAGTTAGCAGCATAAACAGTGCTTCCATTATATTTTGCTTTAATCCCTGAAATCACATTTTGCCAGTCAGACAATCTTGATGCAGAAGATTTTAGTTCAGTTCCAACAACAAAAATCTCAACCCCATTTGCCTCAGCAATGTCAGCATAATGATTGATAAAAGCCGCATAATTATTGAACCATGTATTCCAGTTTGAAGGATTTATATCTCCTCTCCAATCTCCTGTCTTGACATCAATATGGGGCTTAAGCATGACTTTCATCCCCCTGGAATGCGCTTTTTCTATTGCCTGCACAATGCTTCCATCTGAAGGGGTCTTTGTCCCGTCTGAATATATATCTGTGCTTGTAATATCATCCATATACTGTGTAACCAAAACAGCAATATAATCAGTTCCTATCACATCTAGTTTATCTAAAGAATCGCTTGCTGCGCTTGAATAATAATCATTATACCACCAGGAAGTAAAAGTAAATCCTTCCTGGAAATCAGGGTTATGTGCAGCATATGCACTGCAGCTTAACAATACCAACATCAAAATTAAAATTATCTTGTTTTTCATTTTTCTCCCTCCTCAAACCTGTAAGCGTCAATCTCAAATTTATTCGGAGAAATCAATATGGAATAGAGCCTTGATGCCAGAGTCTGTGCTTCTTTGTCAAAATCTTCTACAACAACTCTTATTGTGTCTCCATTCATAGCAAAGGCAAGGACATCAAGAATGTTTTTTCCGTCTGCTTTCTTATATCCATATATTACTTTCTTAGAACCATCAAGGTCTATCTTTGCATGGTCATTCTCAAAATAGACTTCTTTGTCATATCCTTTGCACAATCTCACAAGATTTCCTGATGCAATAACTCCAAAACCTTCAAGCTCTACTTCTGCTTCTATCGTTGTATAATCTTTCCCGTCTTTGAAATATCTTTTAAGTTCAGGCTTTTTCATCTTCTTCCTCCAGCCATCTCATGATAACCCCTATCTGACTATCAAAACATTCCCACCCTCTCCAAAGAACATCATCAGCTCCGTTTTTTAGATATTTGTCATAATCAAGATCCTTATCCTTATCAGTATATGCGAGAACTTTCATCTGTGGATTTTCTTCCTTTGCCCTTTTTATATCACAAAGCCTTGCAGGGTAGACCTCATCTTCATCATTGACATATGTTATAAGCGCATCAGGGTGGTCTTTCTTTATCCTTTCAGGAATTATCTTAGTATATCTTACAAGATCAAATCTGGATTCTATAGATTCCATCAATTCTATATTATGTGTTATCCTATCACTTAGTTCTTTGCTGAGAGTTTCCATATTGTATGCTCCTGTATGCCCTAGATATAGATCAGGTATTATTCCGTCGCAAAAAGCTACACGTTTCATGGAACCCACCTCTCTTTCTCCTCAATCCCGAAAATATGAAATACGGAGATTTCCAAACTAAAATGTTTTTTAATCTCTTCAATCCAGAATTTCAATCTAGCAACATCCTTGAACACAACGTCAATAAGAATATCATATCCAGAATTGATATGATAGATTGAATTTACAAACTTCATATCCTTAATATAATCAAGAAATTCCTGCTTTCCATTTTTGATCTTAACAGCAGCCAAAGCATTTGCATTATACCCTAATTTATCATAATCCAGCAATGAACTCCTCTTGATCATATATTTTTTCTCAATCCTTTTTATCGCATCATTCACAGTTGAAACAGGCATTCCAAGCTGTCTTGCTATCTTTGATATATTCAGCCTCTTTCCTGTCCTCATCATCCTGATTATCTCTTTTTCTTTTTGTTTCATCTTACCTTCCCAGATGAGCCAAAAGCATCCATCTCTTTTTTTATCCATTCTTTTGCAGCTTCACGAGCAGGACCAAGATATTTTCTTGGGTCAAAAAGCTCAGGAGAATCAACAAATACTTTTCTGACAGCAGCAGTTATTGCCAGCCTTCCGTCAGTATCAATATTTATCTTTCTCATGCCATAATCAATAGCTTTCTGTATCATCTCAGTCGGAACTCCTCTCGCATTCGGAACTTTTCCTCCATATTTATTGACT
>WJKL01000039.1 GCA_014729145.1 Candidatus Woesearchaeota archaeon | reverse complement strand
GAAGCTCCAAAACCAGGAGCAAAACCAACAGGATCATCGCCTCATTCTCCTACTCCTTCAGGAAGACCTTCGATGCCCCCTCCAAGAATGCCCCCTCCACCAAGTCCGATGGGAGCACCGACACCGAGGAGACATTCAGCGCCAAGGCCAAGTTCTCCCAACCTGATGCCCCCTCCAAGACCAGGCGGACCATCACCTATGCCTCCGCTGCCTGAAGAGAAAAAGAAAGAAGGTTTCTTTTCTAAATTATTCGGAAAAAAGAAGTAGATATAATGGCTAATAATGAAGAATTAAAAAGATTTATGAAGCACGTAATTTCTTCTACAAAGAAGCAGGAGGAGAAGAAAGCAGCAAAGGATTCTCTGAAAAGCCATGTCAAAAAGGTAAAGAAGATGGCAGGGAAAAAAAAGCTTAAGAAAGGCGAGCTTAAAAAGTCTTTGGAAGAGTTGGAAAAGAGACTTGATACTGTCATCGAGAAAGAAGGGGATTTGTTTGTTGCTGCAGAAAAAGATCAAAGAACTTCTGAAGAGATCAAAAATAGGATAAACCATCTTGAAGGCAGTCTTTTGAAATTGGGAGAAAGGGATGCAAACATAATCGATATGCTCAGAAACCAGGTAAAAGGGCTTGAGCACGAGCTGAGAATAACTGAATCAAAGAGAGCAGAAGAGGTCCATATAAGCAGGGCAAGAATTGACGAGATCAGGGCTACTATATCTGAATTAAAAGACAGGATACACAGTGTCATGGAAAACAGGAGAGAAAGAGAGGAAAAGATCGCTGATTTTGAGAAAAATATGAAAGAAGAGGCAAAAGAAAACCATGAAGATATAAAACATATTGAAGAAGAGCTTGCAGATATTGAGAGGAAAAAGAAGGAAAAAGAAGAGAAAGCACCAAAACCCGGACTGATAGACAGGCTTAAGGCAAAATTTCACAAAAAGAAAAAATTAGATAAGATAGTAAAGCCAGAAGAGAAAAAGCTTTTTGAGAAAGAGATACCAAAAAAAGAAAAACCAATTATCATGAAAAAAAGGCCTGTGGTCAGGCATGATATCATGTTTGGAGATACAAAGGCAACACCAGGGGTGCCAAAAGAGGAAAAGAAAAAGCCTGAGCTTCCCCCTATGCCCAAACCTCCTATGATCAAGCCAAGAAAAAAAGGATTTTTTGAAAAGCTGAAGGGTTTTTTTAAGGGAAATAAAAAAAGATGAAAAACATAATAGCGATGGCAGTTTTTATAAAAGACGGAAAGGTTCTTATTGAAAAAAGAAAGAAGGATGAGGATAATTATGCAGGACTATGGGCTTTTCCAGGAGGTCATAAGAACAAAGAAGAAAAGATTGAGGAGACGCTGCTGAGAGAAATGAATGAAGAATTAAATATAGATATCAGCAGCTATAAATTTATAGGGACTTTTGAGAATATTGACCCTACTTCTAAAGAATCTTATCAGCACAATGCTTTTTTGTGCGACAGGTGGTCAGGGAAGATAACAGAGACTGAGGAGGAAGAAGGAATAAAGTGGATAGAGATAGAAGAGATTAAAGAGTTGAAAGATGTATCTAAGCCTACGTTGCAGGTTTTAGAGAAATTGAAAGATATGGTTTGAATATCTTATATTGACAGAAAGACTATATAATATTAAAGGTGAAATAAATGGTAAATAAAGAACAAAGAGTTGGAGTTTTTGTTGATGTGCAGAACCTGTATTATTCAGCAAAAAATTTGTATAATTCAAAAGTAAATTTTGCAAATGTTTTGAAGGAAGTTGTAGAAGGAAGAAAATTGATAAGGGCTATAGCATATGTGATCAAGACAGAAGCTATGAAGGAAAAGACTTTTTTTGAGGCTTTAGAGAAGATAGGATTTGATATACAGGCAAAAGATCTGCAGATCTTCCATGGAGGGCATAAGAAAGGCGACTGGGATGTAGGGATTGCCATGGATATAATAGAGCTTGCACCCAAGCTGGATGTAATTATACTGGTCAGCGGGGACGGAGATTTTGTGCCTCTGATGCTGCATGCCAGATCAGCTGGATGTAAGATAGAGGCGTGCTCTTTTGGAAGAAGCGCATCCTCCAAATTAAAAGAAACTGTTTCAATCTTCCATGATCTGGACAAGAACAAGAATAAATATCTTATAAAATCAAACAGAAGAAGAAGCAGTTCAGGAAGAAAAAGATCAAAAGGAAGAAAATCCAGCAAGTAATATGAATAGATTAAGAAATTTCTTGATTCTTATTTTTGTATTGTGCATTCCAGTAGTTTTGTTCTTGGGAGTATTCAGGCTGACTGCATTTAACATGTATTTTTATGAGTCTCAATTTAATGAATATGAACCCAAGGTGGAGAATGCTGTTGAGACAACAGCAGCTACACTGTATTTTTTAAAAGAAAAAAATGCAGGAACAGAATATATATCTGGATATATAAATGAAGAGCAGGAACATCTGATAGAGGTTAAGGGAATTATACAGGATATTTTTATTGTCCTTTATTCTACTCTTGCTTTACTGGTTGCTGCAGGTATACTTCTGTATTTTGCTGACAAAAAGAATTTTTTAGTGAACAAAGGTCTGGCCTTGTTTTATGGTGGGGGATTTTCTGCTATCCTTGTCTCTGTGTTTCTACTTTTGATATCCTGCTGTTTTGACAAGGTTTTTACTCTTTTTCATCAGATATTTTTTAAGACAACATGGCAGTTTCCTGTAAGTTCTTTATTGATAAGATTGTTTCCAAAGATATTTTTTATTGATATAATAGTAAAGATAGTTATTGGAATATATGCAGCAAGCCTGTTTTTTAATATCTCTGGTTTTTATCTGATAAAGAAAGAAAAGCTGAGAAAAAAATAAAAAAGTATTTAAATCATATTAAAATTATCTTATCAAATCAAAGGGTGGTTAAAAATGTTATTTGTAAATTTTAAAACATATGAATCTGCAACAGGAGAGAAGGCTGTTGCTTTAGCAAAAATCTGTGAGAAGGTTTCAGAAGAAACCGGAAAAGAGATTGTTCTTGTTGTCCAGGCAGCTGATATTTATCGAGTGAACAGGGCTGTCAAGTTAAAGGTCTTTGCACAGCATGTTGATGCAGTTAACTACGGCAGCAATACAGGGCATATATTGATAGAGGCAGTCAAACAGGCCGGAGCTGCAGGGACAATATTGAATCATTCTGAGAATAGGATTCCTATGCATAAGATAAAAGAGATAGTGGAGAAATGCAAACATAAGCAGCTTCCTGTCTTAGTTTGTGCTCAGGATCCTGATGAAGTAGAACAGATGACAAGGATGGAGCCGGACTGGGTCGCT
>WJKL01000038.1 GCA_014729145.1 Candidatus Woesearchaeota archaeon | reverse complement strand
TTCTGAATGTGGTTACACAATAGAAAAAAGATAATTATAATTTGAATAAAGAATAATAAAAATTGTTTATTCTAAATATATTGCAGGCTTGCCTGGCTTAGCATTCTTTGATTTCTTAGTTGGATCATATTTTTTCTTATCATTAACTGCAAAAATACTAACTGGTTTACCTACTTTTTTTTCAATCTGCTCAGTGTCATAAAGCTCTAGCTCTTTAGGCAAAACATAAACATAGACTTTTTCTTTTTCCTCTCCTTTACTTCTTATAATTTTCAAAATATTCACAATATCTGTAACAAGCTTGTCTCTTGCCTCATCCTCTTTCTCAAATTTATCGTCTATTTTATTCTCATCTACCTCAGGCCATTTTGCCAGAGAAATAAAAGGTTTGTTGCCAATTTTTTCCCAAAGTTCCTCGGTTATATAAGGACAATAAATATGAAGAATAGTAAGAAATTTCTCAGCAGTATCTTTTGAAATTTTCTCCTCTGCAAAAGAATCAAAAAGTTTTCTTATTTTTATTATTGCAAGATTATGTTTAAATCCCTCTACAAAATCTGTTATCTCTTTTATGGATTTGTTTAATTTACTTTCAATCCTAGGATCTGAGGTCTTAGTCTTTTTATCTTTAAATTCAGAAAAATAAGCATAAACCTTTTTTAGGAATTTTAAACTTCCTTCTACAACTTTTTCATCCCAACTAGTGTCTGATTCAGGAGAAGCAAAACTCATCAATGCTAATCTTAATGTATCTGCACCGTATTTATCAATTGTTTCCAAAGGTTCAATAACATTCCCCTTGCTTTTACTCATTTTATCTCCATCTTTTCCATGAACAATTCCTTGAGTAAAATATTTTAGAGCAGGTTCATCAAAATCCAAGAGTCCTAAATCTCTAAGAAATTTAGTATAAAATCTTATGTAAATTAAATGCTGTGTTATATGTTCAGGACCTCCAATGTACTGATTAACAGGAGCCCAGTAATTGGCTTTTTTCTTGTTGAATATTTCTTTATCATTATCTGGATCAGTATATCTCAAATAATACCATGAACTATTTACAAAAGTATCCATAGTGTCTGTCTCTCTTTTAGCTTGTCCACTACATTTAGGACATTTTACCTCATACCATTTTTTGTTTGTTTTTAATGGATTCCCTTTCCCAAATTTAACATCTTTAGGTAATTTAACAGGAAGATCTTTTTCAGGAACAGGGACAGCCCCACATTTATCGCAATATATTACAGGTATTGGTGTTCCCCAGTATCTCTGCCTTGAAATAAGCCAGTCTCTTAATTTATACTGAACAACCTTTTTTCCTTGCTCTCTTTTCTTAAGCTCTTTTGTTATTTCTTTTTTAGCTTTTTTACTCTCTATCCCATTGAATTTTTCAGAATTAATTAAAATGCCTTCTCCAGTATAAGCTCTTCCTATCTTAACCACATCTTCTTCCTGCTCTTCAGAAGAAATAACTGTCTTTATTGGAATATCATATTTCTGGGCAAATTCAAAATCTCTCTGGTCATGTGCAGGAACCGCCATTACCATTCCACTTCCATAATCTGCAACAACAAAATTCCCTGCATAAACAGGAACTTTCTTTTGAGTCAATGGGTTAACAGCATAGCTTCCAGTAAAAACACCTTCTTTTTCCATGCTCTCTAATTCCTTTTCACTTACACTTCTAAGCTTTTTTAAAAATTTCTTAACCTCTTTTTCCTGCTTATCTGTAACTAAATCCATTAATTTAGGATGCTGTGCTGAAACAACCATGAAAGTCACTCCGTAAATTGTATCTGGCCTTGTTGTGAAAATAGGCCATTTCTCTCCATTAATCTCAAATTCAATCTCAGTTCCATAGCTTTTTCCAATCCAGTTTTTTTGCATTGCCTTTGCTTTTTCAGGCCAATCCAAATCATCTAACTTATCAAGAAGTTCTTCTGCATAATCAGTAATCTTGAAAAACCACTGCTCAAGATGTTTCACTTGAACATCTGTCTCCTCATGCCTCCAGCACTTTCCATTAATAACTTGCTCATTTGCTAAAACAGTCTCACATTTAGGGCACCAATTAACTGCAGACTGTTTTTTGTAAGCTACTCCTTTTTCAAGCATTTTTAAGAAAATCCACTGGTCCCACTTGTAGTATTTTGGGTCAGAAGTTTTTACCATTCTATCCCAATCATAACTCCATCCCATTGCTTTTTGCTGTTTTTGAAAATTAGCGATTGAGTTCTTAGTATAATCTTCAGGGTGTGTTCCTGCTTTTATTGCTGCATTTTCAGCAGGCAATCCAAGGGCGTCATAACCAATTGGATAAAGAACATTCTTTCCTTGAAGTCTCTTAAACCTGGCAAATATATCTCCAAGACTAAAAACAAAAGCATGCCCCATGTGCAATCCTGCTCCTGAAGGATAAGGAAACATATCCAAAACATAGTACTTCTCTTTTTTAGAATCCTTTTTAACTTTGAAGATTTTCTTTTCTTCCCATGCCTTTCTCCACTTCTTCTCTATTTTTTTAAAATTATATTCTTTCATCTCTAGTTTTTTTGTTTTGACCATCTTATATCCTAAAAGTATTTACAAGACTATTAAACTAAGACAGTTTAAAAAATTACTCTTAATATTCTAATCTTGTTTAACAAATCTAGACAAATCCTTTTTTCTACTCTGAATCTCTTTCCAAACACTCACAGGAATAGGGCCTGTCCAAACATCTTGGACCTCAGAATATCCCCTATTACCAATTTTCCTCCTAACCTCTTGAAAGGGGATAAAGTTGCCTCCATTGACATATCTAGGAGACTTTTGTCCTCTTTCCCAGTAAATAGTCAAAACCCCTTCACTGTTATCAATGGATTCTCTTGTTTTCTTTTGGATTCCTTCATATTTTTTATTCATTTTTACCTCCTTGCATTTTATTTTTTTATTTTATAGAATTCTCTCAGCAAAACAATCAATGATTCACCCTCATAAAAAAGAAGATGAGATTTATAAGACTAGGACTAAAAGAATTCCAACTAGAGTAGCATTCAATCTTCTGCTATTACTAGTTATCATAAATAATTATAGAAACCCATATTTTTAAATATTGTGTCAAATTCTTTTAAATATGGCAAACAAATTATTCAAGGTCCATTTATTGAAAGAAATAGTCACTAGCAATTCTCCAGAGGCTTTTTTGCTTCATGACAAAAGTGGTTTTGGAGAACCAGTGAATGACAATGAGAAAATACAGTATTCTCTATCAGAAGCAATGTATCTAGTTGAAAAAGGGAAAATTGAAGTGATTCAAAAAAACAAAAAAGTTCCAAAAAAAGATCTTATTAAAAAATTCCAAAGAATAGATAAAAAATTCCAAATAAAATATCTTGCTTATAAAGATTTGAGAACAAAAGGTTATATTGTTAAAACAGCATTAAAATTCGGGGCTGACTTTAGAGTCTATCCAAAAGGCTCAAGACCAGGCAAGGGTCATGCAAAATGGATTGTGTTTGTAGAACATGAGTCTAAAAGATTTACATGGCATGAGTTCTCTGCTAAAAACAGGGTTGCTCACAGCACAAAGAAAAATCTTCTTATAGCAATTGTAGATGAAGAATCAGATATAACCTACTATGAGGTTTCTTGGATTAAACCCTAATGACCCCTGATCAATAAATCTAAAGGATTTTTGAACAACAATGCTACAACAATGTTTATAATAGAATTTTGATTCTTATTAAAAGACTAAAAATAAAAGAGAACATAAAGCAAATGCCTACTCAAGACACATCAAAAATAAAAGAGAAAATAATTAGTTTTCTAAGAGCAAAAGGTCCTAGCCTGCCTGTTCACATAGCAAAGGAAATTGGAACAGATACTTTATTTGCATCTGCTTTTTTATCTGAGCTAATTTCAGACAGAAAAATAAAAACAAGTAATATGAAGGTGGGAAGTTCTTCTCTTCACTATCTTAAAGGCCAGGAGCAAAAGCTTGAGAATTTCTCAAAACATCTTAACCCAAGGGAAAGAGAAGCTTTTGAATTAATAAAAGATAATAAATTTCTAAAAGATTCAGAATTGCAGCCCGTCATGAGAGTAGCTATGCGTTCAATAAAAGATTTTGCAATCCCTTTTAAGAAAAATAATGAAATTTATTGGAGATATTTTAGTGTTCCAGAATCAGAATTTCCAGAAAAAGAGCAGCAGCAAGAAAAAGAGCCGCCAAAACAAGAACAGCAGCAAGAGGAAAAAGAACAGGAAAAAGAATCTGA
>WJKL01000037.1 GCA_014729145.1 Candidatus Woesearchaeota archaeon | reverse complement strand
TTCACAGAGGAAATCTTCAGCTTATATTTCAAAGATAAAGAGAGAGAAAAATCAATCCACATAACTGAATGGCCGGCTGAAATAAAGATAGGCAATAAACTGGAAAAAGCAGGAGACACTGCAGTTAAAATAATAGAAGAAGTAAGAAGGCAAAAACAAAATCAAAACATCAGCTTGGGAAAAGAGATACAGGAACTTATCATCAACACAGACACTGACTTAAAACCTTTCTTAGATGATATCAAAGCAACAACAAAAGCAAAAGAGATAAAACTCGAGGGAAAAGCTGATATAGAAATAGAAGAAGAAGACACAAAGATCAGCATCAAAGCTTGATCTATTTAAAGAATTTTATCCCTTTAGATTTCTCAGCATTTAAAAAACCAGCAACAATACTATCAAAACATTGAGGACAGATTTTTTCATATTTGCAAGAAGGATTTCCAACACATTCTTTCACATATTCATATCCGCATTCTTTTGCATCTTCAAAAAATCTAGAATCTCCATGATGGTGTCGGTTTCCTAAAAGATGTGTTGTTTCATGTTTAGCTATTTTCCTCAATGTGTTTGGACTATGAGAATAACCTATAACCATACATCCAGATAAATCAGTACACCAACCCCAAAGATAAGTATTAAGATTTTTATTTGACAATATAACATCTGCATGAGGTATTCCTCCTTTTGTAGAATCTCTATAAACTTCAAATTTTGCTTGTTTAGCTACTTCAGAAGGATTCAAAAGATTTTCTTGCATTGCATCTTTAATATAATTATCAACAATATTATCTACACCAATAAGTTCAATTTTAAAATCAAGTTCTAACTCATCTAAAACATAACCAATACCTGATTCAACAGAACTCATATAACTATCTCTCTGATTTGCAGGTATTGAAGAATCAGTATATATTCTTATTAATTTTTCATTTATCCATCCGAAGGATCCAATGTGATTATATGCTATCTGTTTTCTTCTTCTTGATATCTCGGAAGGGTTGTGTTTAGTTAAACTTGCTCTGATCTTTGCATCAGTCTTATCTCCAGAAACCCTCCCTAATTCCATATCTATCCATTTTTTTAGCTTATTATTCATATAAAAATACCAATTATCTCAGTTTTTAAACCTTCGTGAATATTATCTGAAAATTTTTTAGTCACTAATAGTTCCATAAACTTTATAAAAGATCTGGGTATATACACTATATATTTGGAGGTTTTAAAATGGGAAGTGGAAAATATTCATCAAAATCAGACAGGTTGGCTGCAGTAGTCAAGAAAGAGACAGAAGAAGAGCTTAGAAAAATGGACCTTATTCCTTACACTGGAACAAGGGAGCTTGTACCTTATCATAACATATCAGAATATAAAGATCTTTCTTTAAGTGATTTCATCGAAAAGACAAGAGAAAATGCTGTTAATCAAACTGCTTATACATTAAATATCCAGGAAGATGAGATATCATCTGTAGATGAAGAAGATGTAAACAACAGAAATCCTTTCTTTGATGACAAAAAATCAGGGGAGCCTGGCATAAGAACAGGATACACAACACACCACCTTACAAAATCACTGGATGATCTTGCTGATGAAGACGAAGGCATTATAGATTTTTCTTAAATCTTTTTCCACCTAACACCTTGAGGAGTATCCTCTAGAATTATTCCTTTTTCTTTTAATGCATCTCTTATATTGTCAGCCTTTTCAAAATCCTTCTCTTTCCTTGCTTTTTCTCTCTCTTCTACCATCTTCTCTATCTCAGAATCAAGCTCAGCTTTCTCATGCTCCATAACACCTAATACAGAATCAAATTTAAGCATAAGCTTCTTTACAGCAGAAGCATCTGTATTGCTCATATCATTCATAACCTTATTCACTTTTGTCATAAAATCAAAAATAGCAGCCAATCCTCCGCTTATATTAAGATCATTGTCCATAGCCTTCTCAAAATTCCCCAAGGCAACATCTATCATCTCTTTTACCTCAAGAACACCTTTTCCATCAACATTCTCAAGTTTAGCCAAAAAATCATAGAACTTCTGCAGAGTCTCTGGAATCTTCTTCAGATTGTCTTCTCTAAAGTCCATTTTATTCCGATAATGAGTAGATATCAACTCGTATCTAATCGCTTCAGGCTTGTATCCCTTCTTAAGCAGATCTCTAAGAGTATAAAAATTTCCCAAACTTTTGCTCATCTTCTCTCCATTAACAAGAAGATGCTCATTATGAAGCCAGTAATTACAAAATTTAGTTCCATAAGCAGCCTCTGATTGTGCTATCTCATTTGTATGATGCGGAAAGATCAGATCAACTCCCCCCATGTGAATATCAAAAGGCTGTCCTAAATACTTACTGCTCATAACAGAACATTCAATATGCCATCCAGGTCTTCCTTTGCCTATATCAGTCTCCCAAAAAACATCGCCATCCTTTGAATCCCAAAATTTCCAAAGCACAAAATCATGCGCATTCTCTTTGTCATACTCATCAGCTGTAACCCTTCCAGATGCTCCTGTTTTCAGTTGATCCAGATCAAGCTTAGCCAGTTTCCCATAATCTTTAAATTTTGATATAGAAAAATAAATCCCGTCATCAGTTCTATAAGCAATACCTTTCTCCAATAATTTCTTAACAAGATCAACCATTCCTTCAATCTCATCAGTTGCTCTCGGCATTGTCTTAGGAATTTCAATATTCAATGTCTTAAGATCATCCAAAAAAGCTTGAGTATAAAACTTAGTAAACTTCTTCAAAGTTTTACCTTCTTTTTGACTGTCTCTTATTGTCTTGTCATCAACATCAGTTATGTTCATGACCCACTTAACTTTATACCCTTTGAACTTAAGATACCTTATCGC
>WJKL01000036.1 GCA_014729145.1 Candidatus Woesearchaeota archaeon | reverse complement strand
CAGTCCCTAAATTTCTTATATCCTATCCAGATTAGGATTATTAGAACAATAGTTAGAACTGAGAATCTTAGATATTTGTGCATATCTCCCCAGTATCTTAAAGTACCATAAATTATTGTTAGAACTCCTCCTGCCATTATACCTGAGGAAACAGATTCTACTTTCATGAAAAAACTACCTGCGATAACTGCAGCAAGTCCAATAATTAAAGTTATAATGAAAACATTTCTGTTGTATGGTTCTCTAGCTGTGTCATACTGCTTCCAACATTGGTTTTGTTTTTCATTGAATTCTTCCATGTCAGATTGGTTTAATTTAACAGGACGCAATCTTTCTGATTCATTACAAAAATCTTCATATCCTGGAGCTTCATAGAATGTATCAATTCCATAGCCAACGAATAAAGCAAAGATTATAGCTATGCCTATCATTAGAATGTTATGTTTCAATCTTGATGTGAAACCTTTCTTTGGCATAATAGTTGTTTTGTAAAGCTAGTTTATATATATTGCGAAAAGTCAAACTCCTTCGTCGTTTGGTTACCTATTTATTTTCAATATGGAAAGATATTTAAATGAAAAAAATATTTTATTTTTATGGCAAAGAGAGGAAGACCTGTTGAATCAAAGATAAGACAGAATATAGTTGAGATACTTTATTTTATGAAGAAAGGGCATGGTTATGAGATCTATAAGGTCTACAGAGATATATTTCCAGCAGTAACTATGAGAAGTGTCTATTATCATCTTAAGAAAGGGGTTGCGACAAAAGAGTTTAAAGTGCAAGAGATAAAGATGGAGAAAGGAGATTATTCTTGGGGCGGACAAGCTGAGAAGATATATTATTCATTAGGGCCAAATGCGAAGCCAAAGATTGATTCTAGAGTTAAGAAGTGGTTTGATAAGAAAAAAAAGAAATGATTTATCTTCTGGTTAATTCTTTTTCAGCTAGCATATCTTTAACTTCTTTTTCTGAGACACGACATCCTGCATCCAGGCAGTCTAATATTTTCCTGTCAATAACCCACTTTGCAACCCTTAAAAATTCTCTTGTAAGACCATTAGAAGTCAAATCCTCTAAATCAAGTTCTCCCTCTTCGTTTGTGCCATTAACTTTGTATGCAGTAATAGTTGGAATATCATCTATAACGTGTGGGCAAATATATTGAACATGTGAAACCTTGTATATATTGTAAGGTGCTCCTTTCGATGTACCTTTGTCCCAAGTCCTTGTTACTGTTGGAAATGCTAAATAATTCCAATAGTTCATTTTAATGATAAGAATTGATTATTCTTTAAAAAGTTTATTTTTTTAAAAACCCCATCAAAGCA
Organism: Candidatus Woesearchaeota archaeon; assembly: GCA_014729145.1. GTDB lineage: Archaea > Nanobdellota > Nanobdellia > Woesearchaeales > WJKL01 > WJKL01. The sequence goes on along the minus strand of WJKL01000036.1, from coordinate 2,026 downwards.
AAAGCTTCTCTTTTTGTAAGAAAAGATTTTGAGATCATCCGTTTCCAGACTTTGGTTTGGGTTTGTTTTTTTTCTTTTGTTGTGAAGTTCATTGACTTCATTTTTTGTTTGAGTAATTTCAGAACTTGTTTTTTGTCTGCTTCTGTTGCTAGTTTGATATGGGAAGTATGATCTTCTTTTGAAAGTTCGTAAAGAAGGATTGTTACAGCATGGCTAAGATTTAATACAGGATATTTACTTTTTGCTGGGATTGAAACAACAAAGTCTGCTTGTTGAATTTCTTCATTTGTTAGGCCAAATGATTCTCTTCCAAACAATAATCCAATATTTCCTTTGCAAACTGAGGAAAGTTTAGCAGGAGAAATTGGAACTCTTGGAATATTATAATCAGAGCCAATCTTTGAGGTGGTTGCAACTAAAGTTTGTATCTTTGGAATTTTTTTTACAACTTTTGCTTTTTTTAGAACAGGATTTCCCCATTTTGCTCTGTTTCTAGCTGTCTGAGAAAGATGATTGCATTTTGGATTTACTAAAATTAATTTTGAAAATCCAAAGTTAGCCATACTCCTCGCGATGGCTCCAATGTTTCCGCTGTTTTTCGCTTCAACTAGAATTACTGAAAGATTCATCTTAAAAATGCAAAAGGATTTCCTAAGTAAGTTGTTGCAAGTCCAAACAGCAACAAAATTAAGAAGAATGCTGAAATAAAACCCCATACTTTTCTTGCTTTTGTTTTGTTTTTGATAATTTTATCTAAAAAAGTCTTTAGGATTCTTCCTCCATCTACTATCCCTAAAGGAAGCAGATTAAACAAGCCTATGAAGAAATTTAATAAGAATAGCCATTTGAATAAACCCTTGGTCCAGTAAAAAGGATGTTTAAGCCATGTATATTTTGGCTTCATTCTTCTTTCATTTACAAAATTCTGGATTCCTACAATGCCTCTTTCTCTGTCTTCAGAAGCTACAGTGGTGATTGTATAATTAGTTCCATTTGCACCCAATGTTATATTATCTCCTGGAGACGAGCAATAATACATTTTCTCAAGGAAAGGTGCAACTTCATTAACAGGATTTCCATTAAAAGAATCTATGATCATCCCGTCTTCCATCCCTGCTTTTGCCGCAGGCAAAGTTGAGTTAGTTAAATCAAATGAAAAACCTACAGGTTCAGTTATTGTAGATTCAAAAGGAGCAAGCCTGGAAGGGTTGATTACATAGGGCATGGCAAGCAGTATGATCAAAGCCAGCAAAATATTTATTATTGGGCCTGCTGAAAAAACAGAATATTGAACTATGTCTTTGGATTTGGAAAGTTTTTTTTCATCCGGCTCTACAAAAGCTGCTGGAATAATTGGAGCTAATAAAGCAAAGAAAGCAAAACCTGATGATTTTATTGGCAAACCGTGCGCTTTAGCAACGATTCCATGGGAAAACTCATGGACAATAGCTAATACAAAGATAGCAATAATCCAATGAAAAAAAGACAGATAACCTATCCCTGGGATGTTGGTAAAAGGAAGGACCAAAGCAACGCCCGGCTGTGAAACTGGAGCTGTAATAAGTGTCCATATCATCAATATAATATTAATAGAGATAAAAACCATGCCAACTATGCCTATGCCGACACAGCAGTATCCAAAGAAGATTATCCATTCTCTGTATTTTTTTGCAAACTTGTTGATAAATTTTATCCCAAAGTTGCTCCTGTAAAGAACCAAATAAAGAAAAGGAAAAAGAATCTTTTGCAAGACAATATTTTTTCTTTTTTTGATGATAAAAAAGACAAGAAATAAGACAAAGATCACTGCTGCTATTACCTGAATATCCATTTGTCTTGATTACCTCTTTATTTACAAAGCTATTTCTTTCTTACTGGTTTCAACTGTTTTGAGCCGCATTTTCTGCAGCTTATCCTTCCCTCTGAAACCTTCATAGGATTTGCCTTTATCTTTGATTTGCATTTCATGCATACAAACACATTTCTAAAAAGCCTTTTGTCTGCTTCTTCTATTTTTGCCATTTTT
>WJKL01000035.1 GCA_014729145.1 Candidatus Woesearchaeota archaeon | reverse complement strand
GATATAAAAAGAAAAGATAAAAAACTAATAACAAAAGGTATTGCCCCCACTAATCTAAAAGAACTTTTCAAAAAAAGAAAATACCTTAAGATGAAATATACAGACATGCCTTTGCCTTCTAACTTAGGGATTTGCAACAATAAGATGGCAATAATAACTTGGGGAGATTCTCCAAGAGGTGTCTTGATTCACTCAAAACAAATTGTAGACAAAGAAAGAGAATTCTTCAATGCTTTGTGGGAACAAATTTAATTACTAATAACATTAACTTTGTTCGCTCGTCCTTTCATCTCTCAAATTTCAGAGCGTCAAAAGCTTCCGCTTTTGTCGTTGAAATTTGGAGGAAAGGAGAATAGAACGACGTTCAGTTCAATAGAGTTTGTCAGAATAAAAAAGCTATTTCTTTGCTATAATAACATATCCATTTACCTTGTTTCCGCTTTGTGTTGTAAATATCTCTTTTGAATAATATATTTTTTTAAGATCTGCTTCTTCTAACAGTTTCTCAATCTCTTCTTTTGTATAATGATGCGCAGTATACCTTATTTCTCCATTCACAGTACTTTCAAAAGTTCCCTTATCATATCCTTTTTCAAGCCCTTCTTCGTATCTTTTTTTGTACAAAGGGTCTTCCCATGTCTGGCCAAACTGTGCTGTATATAAAAAACCGCCTTTTTTGATAACTCTTGATATTTCTTTCATTATCTTTTTTCTTTTGGATTCAACAACAGTGGTCCAGAATGCCTGAGTTATTAGGAAATCAAACTCTGAATCATCAAATGGGATATTTGATGCATCTGCAGCCTTAAAATTACCATTGGGCATCATTTTTCTGGCATAAAGTATTCCTTTCTTATTTATATCGATCCCACAGATATTTTTGTATCCTTTTTTGTATAAGTTTAGGCATGTTTTTCCAAATCCACACCCTATATCTAGGATTTTATGGTGTTTTTCCAGATAATCAAATATCACAGGAAAAAGTTCAATACTTGATGGAAGATTATCTTTTTCAAAGTTTTTCCAGCTCATGACTATTAGATTATACTGTTGTTTATAAAACTCACCAAAATTTGGCACTGTCAACTTTGTTGTACAAGTCAAGACCGTCTGTGCCATCATTATCATTCAATGCATAGCATTGATGGCATGACTGGATGAAGAGTTTGTGAGCATTTTTTTTAGCGAGCAAAATTGGAGTAGAGCTTGATCTTGCACAACCCAACAGAGTTGACTTAGCCCCAAAATTTCAATATATCATTATTCCAAGAACAACCAAAGAATCAACAATAACAAGCCCAAGATTCAGGAAAATTATCGGCTTTTCTCTGTGAATTATCCCGTACCAAAGCCAGATAAATGCAAACAAAAGATAAGGAACCCAAGTAAATATTGATATATTTTCCGCGCTCTTGTTCATCCATATCTTCAAAACCTGGGGCAAAGTGAACAAAGGGGTCAGCACCCCAACCACATATACAAATTTATCTACAAATTTTTTATGTTTGGAATCTTTATCCTTTTTCCTCTTGGTTATATGATGATGTACAATACTGCTTTGCGCCATAAAAACAAATTAATATATCAATTATATAAAACCTTTGAAATTTCCATCAGCTTTAAAAATTTCTAACACTACCTAAAACGACTATGCCTGACCCGTTTAAAGATACAAGAGCTCTGGAATTCATACTTGAATCAGACTGTGAGATAAGGTTCAAATCAAAAGTAAAAGACCCATCACTCATCCTTTTTCCTACAACAGATGATAAGGTGCATTACCTGTGTCCTGGAGAGGAAAATACAATGCTTGTCTGCGGAAGACTGAAAGAAAAAAGATCAGTATATAAGCTTGCAGCAGAGATAATACAGGAAAAAGATGAAGACGGCCCTTATATCTATTTTGTAATAAATGTTCAAAACCAGCAAATGCAGTATTGGATAAGACCTCTTCACAGCCAGCTAAAAACAGTAAAAGGATATCCTTTTACAGAAGTTGAATTTGACCCCTGTTATAGGCAGGACTTTTACACAAAAAGGAACACCGCAGCAAAAAAGATGGAATCAATGAAAGTGCTTTCATTAAGAAATCCTAACATAACATAAGCATCAGGTTTAAAAATAATATAATATGTATTAAATCATGAAGAATATAACTGCACTTGGATTATTGTCTGGATTTGGAGGATTGTTAACAGGCGCAGCTGTAAGCTATGGTGACCTTGAAAAAAACATAATCAATTACTTCCAGAGCAAAGGTATAAATCCTTTAAACATAATTGATGGATTAGATGAGCTTCCAGATATCGCCACCTCAATAAGTTCAGGAGCTGCTGTTGGATTGACTTTGTTTGCGGGGGGCGCAGCTGTGCTTGGGATAGGATCTCTTGCAAACAGAATTTCAAAAAAAGAAACCAGCAAAAAAGAGAATTCACTGTATGATATAATTAATCAGGAAGTCATATCATTCAAAAACAAGGTTAAAAAAAGAGTTCCAATATCAACCCACACACCAAAACAAGAAGCCCACGCAATAAAATATCAGAGAAGATTGGAAAACAAAGAATTTCTTAAAACCCTTGCAGAAAATCTTCATTATAATTTAACACATTCCATCAAACAGCAGGAGTTTCAGTCCGGCATCCATCCAAATCTTCTGACAAGCGAAGTAAGAAGTTTACTACAACCTGCTTTTTATGTTGACCTTCCGGATTATATTAAAAAAGTAGAAATTCCTGAAAATCTGGAAATTGATTGGAATGAATTTGAAAAAATAGCATCAACTATTGGAAATTTTGCTGAATCATTAAAAAACTGCTATATTTTTTATTCAAATTTCTGCAGAGAACAAAAAGAAGAGTTTAATACATACAACATACTGCCTTATCAGTCTTCAAAATTTGATGAACAGGAAATATTTCTTCTTCTTGAAGGAAAAGAACTTGAAGATATATTTTCCCCTAATCTGATCCAAATGCTGATAAAAAAAGAAAAATCCGTTTTCCTTAATCTGCTTAAGGATTTCTCAAAAGATACAGCTTCAAAGATAAAAGTTCCATTTAATCCAACAATAGAAGAGGTCTATGACCTGTTTGACGGTTATGTTGAAGAGCTTACAGAGCCGCTTAACAATCTTTTGACCAGATCAAAATCAATGTTTAAATATTACGAACTTGCTATCAATGAGCCGTATCAGAGAATAAAATGGATAATAGAAAAAGCAGAAAAAGATGAGATAAAAAAAGAGTCAGTTTCTTTTTATACAAGCACTCTTAGTGATTTTAAAAGTGAAATTTATACAAAACAAAACAAAAACAAATTCCATAAGCAGATGATATCAGAAAAAGAAGTAGAAAGGACCATCAAAGACCTTAACAAAATGGCCGGAACCCAGATAATAGACCAGACAAAAACATATAAAAAAGATCAGCCATAACCTTTTTAAATTAACTTCATTTATACTGTAAAAAAGAGTTCTTGATAGGTATTGGGGGAAACTAGATGAATAAAAAGAACTCTAAACTTAACATTGTTATATTTGTTCTATTGATATTTATTTTTGGATGGTTCTCAAATAATGTATACACCTTACTTACTGATCTGAACAAAGAAAAACCTTTTTCTCTTGCTTCAAACGAGATCAAATCCCCTTCAGACTGGATAGATGAAAAACAAGTAAAGATAAGGGACAGATACGTAAGCCTGATTATAAGAAATGCGACTTGGGCCAAGTTTACTGACACAAACTCTATGGATCCTGTAATCGATTCAGAAAGCCATGCTATCAAGCTGATGCCTTCAGACACTTCTGGGCTTAATCCTGGAGACATAATATCATTCAGATCCACAAAAATGAAAGGGATTATAATCCACAGGATAGTAGAGAAAAACACAGATGAAGACGGTGTTTACTTCATAACCAAAGGGGACAACAACAGATATCCTGATTCAGAAAAAGTAAGATTTGAACAGATAACAGGAGTAGTAGTAGGGATCCTTTACTGATCAAGCAGTCTTTTGTATTCTTTGTTAACTTCAGAAACCCTGTTTCCCAATCTATCCAAAAAATCAGCAATATCCCCGACAAGATTCTGATATTTTTTTGTGTTCTGCCTGCCCTTCTGTTCGAGTTTTTTTCTTTTTTTCTGCGCAAGATAAAGATTCTCAGCAATCACCTCAACACTGTCTTTCAGGCTTAGATGAAAATTTCCATCATCTTTCTTCTGTTCAGGAAGCCCATTATCATACCATTTTTTATCGTCATCTCTTTTATTGTAAGCTCCTGATTTTATCTTTTTCAGTCTTGAAGATTCATAGCTGCTGTATTTTGGCATAAAAAAATAAAATTTATTTTATTTATAAAGTTTGGGGGTTTTTTTGACTAACCTTTAAATACTCTCTAAATATCAAAACAATATGGGGCTGGCAAACTTAATATCAGATGTCTATACAAGGAAAAAAACAGAAGAATTCTGCAGAGAACAAAACAGGTTCTACAGAGAATTCTTTCCGCCGCTCCAAAGCAAAGAAAAGATAAAAGACAACAAAAAATACAAAAAACAGGCG
>WJKL01000034.1 GCA_014729145.1 Candidatus Woesearchaeota archaeon | reverse complement strand
TTGAAGATTGGAGAAAGCTTCAGACATCAGACCATTTCTACTATATGTGCACCAAATGGTTCAATGACGGAGACGTACATAAATACTTCAATCCCTATGACAGCCCTTATGATGCATTCATAACATACATGAACATACTTACAGACTTAAATAAAAGATTGGAAAAAGAGGTGAAACCATATGCCAAGGAAAAAAAGCATTAGACCAGAACAATATTTTTCATTGTGCACCGGAGGTTTAATAAAGGACCTTAAAGAATTAGTATATACTCTAGATTACTTAAGTGAAGGGGAATTAAAGCACCACGTCAATGAAAACAAAAATGACTTCAGCACGTGGGTAAGTGAAGTGTTTAAAGAGCCTGAGCTTGCAGAAAAACTGGCTACTGCTGAAGATAAAAAAGACATGCAGATCGCATTATTAAAGCATCTGGTAACAAAGAGGCAGCGAAGCTGACCTTTTTCTTGCCAAAAAAAAAGAGGTGAAAAATATGGGGATAAAACCAGCAAACTATTTTATTCTCAAAGATGGCACTGTAATCAAAAATCTTTTTGAGCTGTCCAAACAGCTGGACAAGATGCCTGAGGAAGTATTCAGCCATCATGTTAATGAGAATAGGAATGATTTCTATAATTGGGTAAAAGATGTTGTCAAAGACAAATCTTTAGCCAGAAAGATATCTTCTGTAAAGGATAAAAGTAAGATGAAAAAATATATCGGAGCCAAGATACAGAAAGATGTGGTAAAAGGGATGAACCACAAAAAACCAAAAACAAAGCCCAGAACAAAAACAGCAGAAAAGAAAAATACTCAAAATACAAAGACAAAACCAGCAAAAACTCAGGAGCAAAAAAAGAGTTCAAATTCAAAAAACATAATAAAAGACATCTGGATCACATTGTTTAAACAAAAAAAGGAAGACAATACAAAAAATCACCCTTACATAAACCAAAACAAAGTAAAACCGGGAATAAACTGTCCTTACAAGACAATCCACTGCGGATTGCTGGAATTTTTGTTTGGCATAGTGATAGGGTTGCTTATTGCAATGGTGCTTAACCAGATAATCTGATAATATAAGATGACAAAAGCAAAAGCTGGAACCTTTTTAGAGGTTTCATGGGAGATCTGCAACAAAGTAGGAGGGATATGGACAGTCATAACCTCTAAAGCAGGCCAGATGAAAAAATACTATAAAGACAGATATATCTGCATAGGCCCTTATTTTGCTGAAAAGGTTATAGGCAGTTTTGAAGAAAATCCTGCCCCAAAAGAATGCAGAGAATTCTGCAAAGAGCTTGAAAAACAGGGAATAATCCTTCATTTCGGAAAATGGCTTATCAAAGGGGAGCCAAGAGCCATCCTCATCGATTTTGCAAACTTCAGATTCAAGACAGATGATATCAAAAAAGAGCTCTGGGAAAGTTTTAAGATAGATTCTTTGCGTTCAAACTATGTTGAATACAATGAGCCAATCGTCTGGAGCTATGCTGTAGGGATTGTTATCCAGAAGTTATATGATACTTTTGACCACAAAATAGTTGCCCAATTCCATGAGTGGTTGGCAGGCCCCGGATTGTTGTATATCAAAAAAAATAATATTGATGTTGCCACGGTCTTCACTACCCATGCTACAGTGATGGGGAGAGCGCTGGCAAGCGCAGGAATAGATCTGTTCTCAAAACCGGAAAAAGATAAATATAAGGTCCAGCTGATAGATATAGATAAAGAATCATACAATTATAATACTGAAGCAAAGCACCTTCTTGAAAAAAAGGCAGCAGAAAATTCTGACATCTTTACCACAGTAAGTGAGGTTACTGGATTAGAAGCTAGATATATTCTTAGAAGAGAACCCGATATAATACTTCCAAATGGACTTGACAACAACAAGTTTCCTACATTTGAAGAAGCATCTATAGAGCACCGCACCCACAGAAACCACATCAGAGAGTTTGTCATGTATTATTTCTTTCCTTATTACCAGTTTGACATAAAAAACACTCTTTTCTTCTTTTTGGCGGGAAGATATGAATTCAAAAACAAGGGGATTGATATATTTATCAAATCTCTCGCTGAACTGAATAACAAGATGAAAAAAGAAAAAAGCAAAAAAACAGTTGTAGCTTTTATCTGGGTACCTACTGCAATAAGAGGGATAAAGCTAGATATCCTAGAAAACAGAACCTTATTTAAGGACCTAAAAGATGGTCTTCAGGAAGAATCTGATGAGATAGATAGAAATATACTCTATACTATGGCTTCAAAAAAGAAACTGAACAAAGAGAATATATTTCCCAAAAATTTCATGGATGAGACTAAAAAAAGACTCATGAAATTCAAGAAAAAAGGCAAACCTCCTTTAATGACCCATGATCTGCAGCAGTATGGTGATATGGTAACAGATTTGCTTATAGAGACAGGCCTTGACAATAAAAAAGATGACAAAGTTAAGATCATCTTCTATCCCATCTATTTGACAGGAGCTGACGGACTGCTGGATTTAACATACTATGAATCCATGCAGGGAGGCCACCTTGGAGTATTTCCTTCTTTCTATGAACCCTGGGGCTACACCCCTCTAGAAGCAGCTGCCTTGGGTGTTTCTTCAGTGACCACAGACCTCGCAGGCTTTGGAAAATTCATTCTCAGCAAAAAAAAGAAAAAATACCCTGGAATATTTGTCCTTGAAAGAATGAACAAGGAAGACAAGGAGATAATAGGAAATCTCACAGATTTTATGTATAAATTTACCCAGTTTACAAGACATGACAGGGTAAAGAACAAGATCGAGGCAAAAAAGCTTGCAGAAAAAGCAGACTGGAAAAAACTTTCAGTTAACTATATCAAAGCCCATAATAAAGCAGTTCAAAAAAGATACAAAAACAAAGAAAACAGCAAAAACAAATAGAAAAGCTTTTAAGAAAACAAAAAAACAATACAGACAATATAAAATGGAGCTAAGAAAAGATTATATTCTTGACAGGTACGTAATTGTTTCGTCTTCAAGAGGCAAAAGGCCGTTTGAGTTTAAAAGAGAAAAAGAGCATAAAGAAGAGGGAAAAACATGTTTCTTCTGTCCTGGAAATGAAAACCTCACCCCTCCTGAGATCGGCCGTATCGGAACCAAAAAAAAATGGAAGATAAGGTGGTTTCCAAATAAGTTTCCTGCTGTGGATAAAAAAGGCAATCCTAATATCAAGACAAGAAAAGAATTTTTTACATCTGCCTCTGCCTATGGCCATCATGAAGTGATTGTTGAAACAAATAATCATAAAAAACAGCTTGCTGATCTGACTGAAAAAAGCATCAAAGAAGTATTAACTGCCTACATAGATAGGATCAAGAAACTAAGCAGTGAAAAAAACATCAAATATGTATGTATATTCAAGAATCACGGAAGAAACGCTGGAACTTCTCTGGTTCATTCCCATTCCCAGCTTATTGCCTACAATAAACTTCCTGAACTAGTAAAGGAAAAGATTAAAACTTCAAAAAAATATAAAAAATGTCCTTATTGTAGGATAATCAAGCTTGAAAAAAAATCTGAAAGAAGATGCTTTGAAAACCCCTCTTTTGTCTCATTTGCTCCTTATGCTTCAAGGTTCCATTTTGAAAACTGGATCTTCCCAAAAAAACATATTACTAATTTAACCCAGATGTCAGACAAACAGCTTGGAGATCTTGCAAAAATACTAAAGAAGGTCCTTGCTAAACTAAAAAAACTGAATGCATCTTATAACATGGAGCTTTTCTATGCTCCCAAAGGAAAGGATCTTCATTTTCATATAGAGATAAGCCCAAGGATATCTATTATCGGAGGATTCGAGATCTTGTCTGATGACGTTATCAATTCTTTGGCACCTGAAGAAGCAGCCAAGTTTTACAGAGGAGAAAAATGAAGATAACCCACAAGATCAACAGGTCTTCTATTTCTATGAATACTAAAAAAGATTCAGAAAACCTAAATTTTTTGCTTACAAACAAGCTTGGGGGATATTGTATGCTCTCTTCTGCACCCTCTTCAAAATACCAGGGAGTTTTTATGATGCACAAAGAAGAGATGTATAAGATAATTGAAGATATCAGCCCGGTCAATTCCCAAAATATAACAGAAATAACAAACAGTTTCTCTTTTATAAAAAGAAAAAGAAAATCCCTCACTGAAAAATTCTTTATGCCCTACGGCTATGATGCTTTGGTCTATGAGCTGAACAAGCAATCTCCTGTAAAGATCACTCTTGACATGAGAGCTTCTTATTCAAATCCAGAATTCGGAAGGGAATACAGGATATCCAAAACCGGATCAAAGATAATCATAAGATATCAGCATGAAAAGACAAAACTTTATCTTGCTATTAAGCCCGACAAAGAAAAATTTGAAAAGATAGAGAAATGGATAAAAAGAAGCTATAAACATGACCAAAAAAGAAATTCCCCTCATGAAAAATATGTCTATAAAGCATTGAAGCTGGATGCTTCTAAAATTGTATTTGCTTTCTCTAAAAAAAGAAAACAGGCCATCGAAGAGGCAGATTATGTCTATAAAAATCTTAAAAGATTAAAAGACCATCAAAAGATATATGTCAATAATATCAACACAAAAAAGACCAGAAACAAAAAAACAAAGATTGCAAAAAAATGCGCTATAAATTCCTTAAACAAATTAGTTATTAATCTAAAAAACAAAAGAGGTATCTTTGCAGGACTTCCCTGGTTCTTCCAGTTCTGGAGCAGAGACGAGCTGATCTCTCTAAAAGCACTGCTGTTAAACAAACAAAACAGAGAAGTAAAAGATATTCTGATAAAGAACCTGAAGATAATAAAATATGGGAAACTTCCTAATTTAAGTTTTCCCAGATCTGATTCATCAAATGCTGACTCAATAGGCTGGTTTTTCAAGAGAATAGATGACTCGCTTGATATATTTTCAAAAAAAGAAAAAGAAAAAATATCCAAAAAACTTGCTGCTTCTATCAAGCATATAAACAAAAACCATTTAAGAAATAAATTAGTGCACAATAACCCTAATGAAACCTGGATGGATACTGAATGGGATTCTGACAACAGAGAAGGCTTTAGGATTGAGATTCAGGCTTTGTTTTTAAATATGCTCAAACTTGCATATAAGCTTACTAAAGACAAAAAATACATGCACCAGGAAAAAGAACTTAAAAACAAAGTAAAAGCAAAATTCTGGAATGGAAAGATGCTTGCTGATGGTCTTGGTGATTTTACTGTCCGGCCGAATGTGTTTATCGCAGCTTATATATATCCTGATTTACTGACTAAAACAGAGTGGACATCCTGTTTTAAAAATATCCTTCCAAAACTCTGGCTTGGCTGGGGGGGCTTTTCTTCTATTGATAAATCCCATCATCTATACTGCAGTGATTATACTGGAGAATCTGATCAAAGCTATCACCGCGGAGATTCTTGGTTCTGGATTAACAACTTGGCAGCTTTGGTTATGGTAAAAACAAACAAAACTCATTTCAAGAAATATATAAAAAAGATATTAGATGCATCTACAGAGGAAATATTAACTTCAGGAGCTCTCGGACACCATGCTGAGGTTTCCTCATCCTCAAAATTAAGATCAGAAGGCTGTCTTGCTCAGGCCTGGTCTGATGCTATGTTTATAGAATTGATTGAAGAGGTCTAGCTTTCCTCAATATCATATATACAATTGACTGCTTTGAACACTCCATCCATCTCATCCTGTTTTAAGATTGGTTTTTTCAGATATCCAACAGCAAGATCCAGATAGATAATCTGTTCAATCCCATAATCCTGATATTCTGTATTGCAAAGAAGATTTAAAACCCCTATCATAGACTGCTGTCTATTATATCCTTTTTCCTGGTTAGCTTCTTCTATGAGTCTTTCTTTTAAGGATTCTATCTCAAAGATATATGTAAATCTGTCCCCTTCAGACTGAGAAGCAGTATAATTCTCATAGCATCTCTTTACTTCATTGATTAGTTTAGACAAATCTCTGTTGTCTTTAATTTCCATAAGATTTTTTGTATTTTTTGCGGATTGTTTTTCATTCATCTGAATCGAACTCAATGACTATCTTAAATTTTTCATTTTATCTAATCAACTTTTTTATACTGCACTTTATTGTCTTTTATGTTTATTAAGGTTGTCTGGCTGCCTTTGTTCATATAGGATATAATTGAAGCGACATTGATTGCAGCTCCTGCTTTATATTTATCAGAAGCTCCTCCACCCTCATGTATATGCCCGTGAACATTGACAACATCTTCAAGATCACTATTCATGATCTCTGCTGTCTTTTTATCTCCAACATGCCCTGCTCCCCTTACATAATCTATCCTTGTATCTGATCTTGGAGGTCCGTGTGTAACAAATATCATAATTTCTTTTTGGCTCTGCAGTTCATCAAGATCTTCTTCAGCTCTTTTATAGTCTTTATTTTCAAGTAAAAATCCATATCTTGCTGTAAACCTTGGATCATTGTAGCCCCCCATGCCGATTATATTAACGCCCTCCAGATCTACAGATTTTTCATTTATGTCAAAAATATAGGGATATTCTTCCTGCAACTCCTTTATCGCATCATTGTATACTGACTGCATCTCATGATTCCCAGCGATTATAAAAACAGGAACATTCAATTCAGCATAAGGCCTGATACTTTCAATCATTTCTTTGAGATTGTCTGTTGAATTTGGATAGACTGGATTTCTTCTGATTTTCTCATTTTCATAACAGTCTCCTGCTATGATGACTGCATCAATATTCTGTTTTGATAATTTCTTTGCAGAAACTTTGGCATTTTCTACAGCCCCTTCAAGATCGCTGACTAAACCAATATTTATCTCATTATCATCCAAAAAAGAGCTTTTTTTCTGGATTATATCTGAACCAGAATCAAGATAATCGCTGCCGTTAACAGAAACATCCCTTGGTTTGGCTGTCTTTTCCAAGACAGAGACAGAATTATCTTTTGTTATCATATGATCTTTCTGATCTTCCTTTCCGCATCCGCTAAAAGCTAATGTCAATGCTATCAATGGTGCGATTATGTATTTATTTACTGGATTCATTTATTACCCTCGCAGCCAAATACAAAGCCTGGCTCCATCCCAGTGGACTGTTCTCATTATGTATTGAACTTCCTGAAAAATAAAGCTCAGGCATCTCTCCTTTGTCATTCATAACTTCAACAGCCTTTCTCATGTATTTTGCATACTTTGCAGGCTTATTCAGTTGTTTGTATATTATAGCAAGCCATGGAAATCCCATTGTCCATTCAGCTTCCCCATTTTTATTGTAATAGGCATCATCTTTATACCTTATAACTCCTCTTTTTCTTACTAGGTTCTCCTCAACATTCTTCAATATCTGTTTTCTTTGTTTTGCACTTGCAATATTATATGGGTAAATCAAACTTAACAAAGCTAAATCAGTTTCTTTTGTCAAACTCTCTCTTGGAAGTAATTCATCCAGCTTTTCCTGCCCTTTCTGTATCAATTCTTCAGAAACATCAACCAGCTTTCCAATTTTTCTAAGTCCAGCAACACAAGCTCCAACACTTGAAGCATGAACTTCTTCATTCTCTTCCCAAACCCCATTGTCTTTATCATGCCAATATTCAATACTTTCTAAATACCAGACTAATTTCTGTAATATCTGAATATCATATCTATTTCTGATAATATTTATTCCTTTCTCTTCAAGCTCCCCTATCTTAAAAAGAATAGCTCCAATTGCATCATTCTGCTTGTTTCCCCAATCCCCCCATATCTCTTCAAAAGTGTAAGGGTCATATCTTGCATGGATATATTTGAATCTTGCATCAGGCTTTTCCTTTATAGCCCAGTCAATCTTCTCTTCATGCTTAAGTAAAATATCAAGAAGTGCTGTATATATCTTAACAACTGCTTTCTTATTCTTAACAGCTTCAAATCCCAAAGACTCATAGACATTGTCTCTAAGCCATGCTTTATTATAACCAGTTGTGACTCCAGCCTGTGATGCCATCATCAGACCGCTTGGAGCCTGCAGTTTCCGAAGTATCTGTATTGATTTAGCTGTCATTTTATTCAATATGGGTTATAGCTTCTAATCCTTCCGGACCTATTCTTATTGCTTTAATTATGTCACTTATCGCTCTGCACATGGTCTTAAGATCTCCTCCAAGCCCTTCGACAATCTCTGGATTTGACTGGGCATCTTCCAAAGATATTCCCAGCCCTTCAAATGTTTTCTTAAACTGATCTAGGTCGTAGATATTTCCTTCTCCTTTTATTGCTGAATTCAGCCTGTCATATTTGCCATATTCATCTATCATTATCCTTATATTCTCTGCATCAGAATTTTGAGGTGATAATTTGTTCAGCTCATTTAGGTAGATTCCATAAACTTCATGTGGTTTCTTATTCAATTTATATGCATCAATTATATACTTAAAGGGATGGCATGTATTTTCATCATTCATTGTATTTTTCCTCCAAAGCTTTGCAAAAATAAAAAACATCTTCTCCAAAATTTTTCTTGTAGGCTTTTATTATATGTTTCTCTCCCGACTCATTAAGCATATCGATTACTTCAATACACAAGTCTTTTATTTCTCTGTGCCTTGATCCTTTATGTTCATCACAGTAAAGCCACATCAATGAAAGTCTTTCAATATTCTCATCTTGAGAATCTGCAAAAGGATCTAATGTGATCAAAACATCATCAATATTCTTGTATTCATCCTGACTAAAGGTTTCCCTTTCAAATCCATAACCGCTTTTTGATGGAAAAACACTCATATGAGCTCTTACTTTTGCATCTTTAATGCACTCATTTCCGTGTTTTGCAAAATGATGCATAGCTCTCTCACATATCTTATATTGCTTTTTGACGTGTTTATAATACTCATCTCCTTTTTCATCAATCTTGGCTAATTCATCTTCCAGATTATCGTGACGCACTCTTAAAAAAGACATGTTCTTTTCGTAAACTCCTTGGATATCCAGCTTGCTCAGTAATTCATACATATTCCTGAATCCGCGTTTATTCATCCTTATCACTCTCTACTTTCTCCTTGATAGCAACCTCTACAAAATGAGACTGGTTCCTGAATACAGGACTAACCCTTACAGCTTCCTTCATCCTGAAAACTGTTTCTTCATCCAAAGTAATACTAATTCTGTGTTTCATCATGCTTAATATCTTCTTCTGTTAAATCATCTTAAAAATTTACCAATTCCAGCGCCGGAATATATCCTTCTCTTATCCATTTTTCAGCTCCTTTAT
>WJKL01000005.1 GCA_014729145.1 Candidatus Woesearchaeota archaeon | reverse complement strand
GCGCTTCTTCCTTCAAGGGATATTCCGTTGTGTTTTTCAACTTCCAGTTCAAGTGTTTGAGTTTCAAGATTTTTTGTTTTTTCAATCCCCTTATCAATAACTTCATTTGAACTGCATCCAAGATAAAGCAGCCCCATCAATCCCAATGTCATAATATTTTTCATTCTATATATTCCCATACAATGTTGATACCCATCCGATGTCATACTTTCCTATCTCTGATTCAAGCCTTGATTTAATCAGATCAACATCATGGGTTCTTACAAAACCATCAGAGATTATGAGCCCTGTATCTTTTGAAGTTATGTCTTCAGCTATATATTTCGACACATTAGTAAGATTATTGTTTGTTATATATCTGTTCCCAGAAATAACAAATCTAACATATTTCT
Source organism: Candidatus Woesearchaeota archaeon (assembly GCA_014729145.1). Classification (GTDB taxonomy): domain Archaea; phylum Nanobdellota; class Nanobdellia; order Woesearchaeales; family WJKL01; genus WJKL01. The sequence goes on along the minus strand of WJKL01000005.1, from coordinate 2,254 downwards.
CAAGATGAATTTCTTTCAGATCTTTGTCATGCATAATACCACTATCAGGACAGAATAACCGGTTCTTTTTAAAGTTTATCAACAGCTAATTTTAATTAATTTTCAATAATATATTCAATAATATCTTCCCCACCTTCTTTGATTATCTTTTTTCTTTGGTTTATTGTAAAATTTTTACATATATCATAAACCTCTTCCTTAAGATTCTCAAGATAATCAAATACCATCTCAGTATCAAGATAGTCTGAAATCTCCTCGACTATTATATTTTTTCTGACTATCTCTCCTTCCTCATCTATGATCTCTTTTTCCTTGAAACTATCTTCCAGTCTTAATGCAAATCTTACAGCAAGATTCCTTGTTCCTATAAACTCAATAATGGTGTCAGGCTCGCTGTCTTCTACAGCAGATTTCATGAACTCTGAATATTCAAATCCTTTCTTTTCACAGTAAAAATTTATTGAAAATTCTTTGACAAAATCCATATACTCTGTTTTCTTTATCCTTTTTTTATATTTTTTTGATAATTTTTTTCCGTTGATATAATCATCTATTGCTTTTACTATCTCAGATCCTTCATTTGTCTTTTTCCTTCTCCTCCCTCTTCTTATCCTTCCTGCTTTTTGGTCTTCAAAATATCCTTTGATATAATTTCTCATCTCCTGAAAACACAGGATTGTTTTGTCCTCTTTGATCTTTTTCCTTCTTTTTGTGTCTTTCTCAGCATATTTGCCTATGATCTCTTTGATAGGTTTTTTCTGTGTAAAATAACATATCTTGCTTTGTTTTTTCTTGTCAGAAAGATCAGGCTCAAGTTCATCAACTATAACCCTTATGGCAGAAGTAGGATAAATCTTTCCGTTGTTGTTTACCTTAAGTGCTTCCTGGATAAGTTTCTCTATGTTTTTATCTCCAATCTCTGTTTTTCCCATACAAAAAATAAGAATTTCTTTTTTATAAAGCTTATGAAGAAATTTATGATTATTCTTTCTTTAAGTTTTTTTCATCATACTCGCAATATTTCACAATAGGACACTCAAAACACCTAGGATTTCTTTTGAAGCATATCTCTCTGCCGTGCACAACCAAAACCTCATTCACAATCAGCCAGTATTTCTTTGGTATCTTTTCCATAAGATCCTTCATTATCTTATCTGGATTTTCATGTTTTGTCCAGCCCAACCTCCTGGAAACAACTGCAACATGCGTATCTACAGGTATAGCTTCAGGCTTGTTATGTGCATAAACAACCACACACCCGGCTACTTTATTGCCTACTCCAGGCAAAGTCAGCAGTTCTTCCATTGTATCAGGAACCTTTCCGTCATATTTATCAAGTAATATCTTTGCAGTATTCAAAATATATTTTGTCTTGTTGTTATAATATACTGTTTTTTTGATTATCTTCTTAATATCATTAGGATTTGCTTCTGAAAGTTTACGAAGTGTAGGATATTTTCTAAACAATTCTTTAGAAACAGGGATAGTCGCATCATCATTAGCCCTTGCAGATAATATAGTAGATATCAAAATCTTCCAGGCAGGATATTTCCTGAACTGGCCAAGCATAGAAACTCCCTGCTGTTTTGCTAATATCTTTAAAACCTTTTCAATATCTTTTAATGCCATTTATACTGCTCCCCAACTGTATTATGCAGTCTATATTTCTTCCTGCATTCTAAAATCTTATTCCCCAAAATCTTTATTTTTTCCAGATCATACTCTCCCATCCCTTTATCATAACAATAATTCAGATAACCGACTTTGGAAGCATCAATCCCCATAACCTCTAACCCAATCCTGTCAGCAGCAAGAAAATCAGCGCTTGCTATAGCTAGTCTGCTGTCAACCGGATCTCCAGAATTAGGCCCGTTTCCTTCCATCCCTTCAAACCCGTCAATAACAGAAATATCAGGCTTCAACTTTTTAGCTAATCTAAAAATATCATAATTTATCTCTTTTATGCCCTGATGCATCTTTGCTTTATCATTTACTTCTCTTTTGATTATTGCACCCATCACCAGATTCTTCAAAGATAACGTAGCCACAACATTGTCATGTGTCTTCAATACAGCAGCAGAGATAAGATAGTTCTTTGGATCAAGCATCAGCTTGCTGACCCTGACCTTTACATTATTGCTTATCTCTAACATCTCATGGTCATCTTCATTAATGTCAACTAATTCAACATCATATTCATCTTTTAATCTATCATATCCATATCCCTTAAAGCATCTTTTAGTAGGAGAAAAAG
>WJKL01000033.1 GCA_014729145.1 Candidatus Woesearchaeota archaeon | reverse complement strand
TTTTGTAGATATCACAGGAACACCCATCAGCAAAGCTTCCATAATAACAACAGGGATTCCTTCCATCTCACCAGTAGCAGCAGTAACAGAAGGCACAATTACAATATCTGCATTTTCATAATATTCTTTTACTTCTTTAGGGGATTTAGAACCTTTAAAAGAAATAACATCTGAAACACCAAACTTCTCAGAAATTCTCCTGCATTTCTTAAGCAAAGGGCCACCACCTAAAAAATCAATCCTAAAAGAAATATCAGAATCTTTTAACAGTTTTGCTGCTCTGACAAGATATTCAAACCCTTTCTTTTCCACAAATCTTCCAACAGCAAGCAGCCTAACAGCATTTTTATCAAAAAGATATTTGTGTCCTTTACTAGGCTGATAAGAACTTGTATCCAAACCACATCTAACAATATATGTTTTATCTCTGCATGGATAAACAGATTTGATTAAATATGCCTTTAGATAATCTGATATAACAACCATAAATTTAGAATTTTTAATCTTTCTTCGAAGTCCGATCATTTCTTTTTTGTCTGCTTCTCCAGCAGAATGCGCTGTTATGCTGTATGGTATCCCAAGCAGATCAGAACAATACATTGCTATCGTACCAGAAACATTAATAAAATGAGCATGTATATGCTCAATTCTCTGCTTCTTCATTCTTTTTGCATGCCTTGCAGAAACAAAAAAATGATAGACTAACTTTAAATGATCTTTAATATTTTTTTCCTCATTTAAGAGAGCAGAAAAAAATCCTGAAAAATATTTTATCGGACTTGAAAATATAAAATAAACATTTGACCAGATCATATCTAAAATCCACCCAAGTATCTTTTCTTTTTTCTTGAAATACAGATAAAAAGTCCTGTTAAATATATCTTCGACTGCATCATCAGCAATATCTTTTTCTATATCCGGCCTTATACCATAAAAAGATATATCAACACCTAATTTCCTTAATTCTGCTATCTCTCTCCTCATAAAAGTATGGCTGATTGAAGCAAAACAGTTTGATAGATAAGCAATTTTCCTCATTTTTAAAAAACAATAAAAATTACTTTAAATATTTTACTGGTCTTGAAAAATATATGTACAAACATTTAAATATTTCAAAAACAAGTTGATTAAATATGAAACTATCAAAAAAACACCAGTTCATACTGTACTCACTTATGCTTTATCTTAAAAAACTAAATAAAAGATTTAAGCATCAGCCTTTGGAAGCTTCTGTCTCAAAGATAGATTTTATCAAACTTCTAAAAAAATTAAATATTGTAGAAAAAACTCAAAGAAGCCTATATAAAAATCTTGAGATTCTGGAAAAAAAGAAACTTATCAAATACGAGAATAGGTTTTTGAAATTGACAAAAAAAGGATTAAAATTAAACCAAAAAAAAGAAAAAGAGCTGTATCCTTATCTTAAATTAATCCTAAAACTCGAAAAAGGAAAAATACATTCTATCAAACCATCCCAGTCATATTTTAAATAAGTAAATTTTATAAACAAAATAGATTTTCTTTTCCATACAGCCCCATGGTGTAGTGGTCAATCATCTCGGATTTTGGGTCCGAGGACGGCGGTTCGAATTGTAGTAAAAAGCTATAAACGCTTTGCGTTTAATATCACTGCAGCGAAAATCCGCCTGGGGCTATTTTTTAATTATTAGAAAATTCTTATATTAAATAATTGATTAAGAAAAAAACAAAAAAATAAATTTAAACAGTTGTATCCATTCCGCTTACTTTCTTTGCAATGTCTTCTAGTTTTTTCTTGAGCTCTTCAACTGTTTCATCTTCTATCTTCTTAGTGCCTTCCTGCACTTCTTCCAGGTTCCAGACCTCAATCCAGTTAACAAGATCTCTGATCGCATCTTCTGCTTCTTTTATATTAGATTCTTCAACATCTACCATTTTTAAACCTCCTTATTCTTCTACCCTTGCAGGGTTTTCTTCTTCTTTGTGTTTTTTAGCATAATTTTCAGCGTGTTCTTCGCTGCAAAACCATTTTACTTCTCCTTCAAATTCTCTTTCAATTATATTTTCTTCATCTTCTCCCAGAAGTTTTCCGCACTCTGCACAGCAGTTCTTTTTTCCTCTTTCTTCTGCTCCTTCCATAAAACCTTCTTCTTCAGGAGATATCTCATCATCCTCTGCTAATTTCTCTCTTCCTTCTTCTGAATAAACATTTTCTTCTTTCTTTCCTTCTTCCATATCCTGCTGGATATCTTCTGATGTTTCAGGCTTTTTTATTCCCTGCTCTTCAGCTGGTTGATTGTTTGTCATCTTTATAATCCTCCTTTCTCATATTCTTTTCTGTAGCTTGAATCTGTCTTAAATTTATGTATTATCTGCTGTCTTGCTTTGTCTATCAGTTTGTGGACTATAGCAACAGGATCCCATTCAACAGGATTATACATCTTATTTACAGTTATAGGCTCTGTCTCTGCATCTACAAACATCTGCACAGAATATTTCTTTCTTCCTCCTTTCTCATATTGCTTGAAATGGATTCTCAAGCCGTTTATCTTTTTTAGTTCTCTTTCAAGAAGTATGTAATCTTTATGTATAATATCTTTTATCTTTTTCTGGTCAGCAGGATCCAATATATCTAATCCCACAAACTGAACATTCTTCCTTTCAACATATTTCATATCTTTTTTTTTAGCCATCTTGATCAATCAATATTATGGTGCTTTATTAATATTACTATTCCAAATGCACCAAGAATCAATATAAAAACAATTCTAATGCCTGGAAACTCTTCACTTAAATTAAAGTTGCTCTTCCTGTAATCCCTCCAGTTATAATTGCATTCAAAATAGAAAGCACCCCAATAACCACAAGTACAGGAATAGCTATAACTATTTTGCTTGATTTCATAAGAATTTATATTATTGAATTGATATTTAAAATTTGTCATTTTATTAGCTGCACTAGTCACTGGACATATACCTGTAGCACTTATAAACGATATTCTCTTCTTAATCTATATGCAAATAACAAAAGAAATCGTAGAATGTGCAGGATTATGGTTAGCAGAAGGAGATAAAAAGTGTAATAACGAAATCAATTTCTCAAATAATGAGTTTAGTTTAATAAAATTCTTTGATAAAAATGTTAGAGAATTATTCAAAGATTATCAATTTAATGTAAGAATTTATATTTATACGCCAAATGAAAAAATAATTCATATACCCATTAAAAATTGCAAGATAAACAGATAAACAAGCTACCAAACCATATTTCATCTGGAGACTTGCTTCTGTAGAATTAAATAGAAAATGGAAGTCAATCGTCAAAGAAGTTACAAATAATCATAAAGATTATTCTAATTTTCTAAGGGGATTTTTCGCTGGAGAAGGAAATATTAAAACTGGTCCACATTCTAATAGAACTTTAAGAATTGCCCAAAGTAGACCAATGAAATTAATTGAAACAATATTAGATTATTTTAAAATTAGTCATAAATATTATCCTGGAGAACGAAGCTATGTTATTACTCATAAAGAAAATTGGGACAAATGTGCCAAGATTAAAATAGCAAATTTGCACCCTTTAAGAAAAATAAAATTTTGGAAAGTATATAATAGTTTTAAAGAAGAACACTACAGGCATAATTATCTAAAATCAGTAATATTAAACCAATTAATAAAGCCCAATACTTCTTATAAATTAAGTTTGAAATTTAATAGATCTCAAGCAAGAATCTATGATGTACTGATGTTGCTTAAAAAAGAAAAGAAAATAAACAAGTTTAGGGTTAGAAGTAAAGATTATTGGATTAGAAAAGACCAAAACATTATTATAATATCTAAACTTAAACAGAATTACATCAACTTTTTAAAGCATGCAAACAAAACAACTAAAGAAATTTCAAGACATTTTAATGTTAATTGGAAATCTTCTTTTAGAAGATTAAAAGAACTTGAAAAATTAGAATTGATTCAAAGGAATAAAGATAAAACATGGAGGAAATTAAATGTGAATAAAAAGGTGGTTGCATTATGGTATTGATATGTGGGATCGAAGAGGCTGGTAGAGAATTCAGCTTTTGCTGAATTCGCCAATAGGCCCAGTAATAGGTCCCATGGTTGTCTGCGGTGTAATGATTGAAGAAGACAAGATTCCTAGATTAAAAGCTCTTGGAGTAAAAGATTCTAAGTTGCTGACTCCAAAAAAAAGAGAATTCTTGTTTGAAAAGATAAAAAACACAGCAAAAGACCATAAGATAATAGTGATTTCTCCTAAAGAAGTTGATGGATATCTTCAGACAGACCATCTTAACCTCAATAAATTAGAAGCACAAAAGATGGCTGAGATAATAAATTCTTTAGATCCAGACAAGACTATTTTAGACTGTCCAAGCAACAACATCAAAGCATATGAAGATTATCTTAAAAAACATCTTAAAGACAAAAACAAAGAAGTAATAGCTGAACACAAAGCAGACTTCAGATATATAATAGTAGCAGCAGCCTCTATACTAGCAAAAGTCACAAGAGATAATGAGATTAAAAAGATAAAGGAAAAGATAGGTATTGAATTCGGCTCTGGCTATCCGTCAGATCCAAGAACAGTCAAATTCCTCAATGAAAATTGGGATAAATACCCTTCTATATTTAGAAAAACCTGGATATCTTATAAAAACGTTCTTCAAAGTCAGAAGCAGAAAAGTTTAGAAGAGTTTTAAGAAGGTTTATAAATTAAGTTCCTCTTAATTCTATATGGATAACACTACTTATTGTATAGGATATTGGAATATAAGAGATAATAAGAAAAACAGTATCGATCACTATCTTTCTCTGATACCAAAAACATTAGATATGATTGGAGACAATTGCATAGATTTTTTCTATCAAGATGATAATATATTAGATTTTATTATTCAAAACAAAAAGACAAATAAATTTAATGCAAATAAGATCATGGTAGAAGATCTTCCTACTTATTATATTGCAGAAAAATATATTGGATCAAGAAAAGATTCATTCAGAGATATTCTAGCCATCTGGACAAGCAAATTATTTTTAGTTGAAGATTCAATTAAAAAAGATTATTTTCAAAATAAATATTTTGCTTGGGCAGATGCGTCTATCTCTAAAATGAATGGTAAAAGAAAAAATTGGGATTTTATGAATCAGGAATATGATGAAAAGCACATTTACCTTTATGATTCCAATAAAAGATTTAAAGATGAAAATATAACTACGAGTGCAGGATTCATCAAAGGCAGCAAAGACATATTTCTTAATATTATATCTTTATATAAAAATAAATTAGAGAAATGTGCGGGTTCTGAATGCAATCATGATGAAGAAACATTGATGTATTTAATTTTTAAAGAAAATAAAAACTTATTCAAAAATATTTAACTATCAAGAACAAAATTTATAAATAAAACCAACTAATTTCAATAACAGATGACTAAGATTAACAAATTGATTATGCATGGCTTTAAAAGCTTTGCAAGAAGAACAGAATTGGTCTTTGGAGATGACTTCAACTGTGTCTTAGGGCCAAACGGCTCTGGAAAATCAAACATATTAGATGCTCTCTGCTTTGTTCTTGGAAGACTTTCTGCAAAATCAATGAGAGTCCACAAAGCCTCAAACCTTATCTATAACGGAGGAAAGACAAAAAAAGCCATGAAACAGGCTGAAGTCTCTATTTTCTTTGACAATGAAAGCAAAACATTCCCTACTGAAGATCCATATGTAAAGATAACCAGGATGATCAAACAGTCAGGACAGAGCGTCTATAAGATCAATGACAAAAAAAGAACAAGACAGCAGATACTTGACTTGATGTCTGTTGCAAAGATAGATCCTGAAGGATACAACATAGTTCTTCAGGGAGACATAGTAAGATTCACTGAGATGCGTCCTGAAGACAGAAGGATCCTTATTGAAGATATTTCTGGAATATCTGTCTATGAAGAAAAAAAGCAAAAAGCCATAAGAGAGCTGGAAAAGGTTGATGAAAAACTAAAAGAAGCAGGGGTTATCCTTGCTGAAAGAAAACGTTATCTAAAAGAATTAAAAAAAGACCGTGACCAGGCCTTAAAATTCAAGGAGCTTGAATCAAAAGTAAAGGAAAACAAAGCTTCGCTTATATTCAGACAGATAAAAAAAACAGAAGAAAGGAAATCAAAACTTGATGAAAAGATAAGCAAACACCAAAGCATATTAGATGAATTAAACAAAAGGATTAATGAATTCAAAAGACAGATTGAAGAGAAAAAACAAAAGATCTCTGAACTTAACAAAGAAATTGAAGAAAAAGGGGAAAAAGGCCAGGTAAAGCTGCAAAAAGAGACAGAAGAGTTAAAAGTCAGCATCGCTACAAACAAGACAAGGATCGAGACATTAAGAGGGGAGATAGACAAGATAGAACTTAGGAAAAAGACCCTTAAAAAAGACCTGCAAAGCATTGACACTGAGATAGAACATCTTAATTCTGAAAAACAGGAGCTTGAAAAGAAAAAATCATCTGTAACTAAGGAATTAGAAGAGATCAATGATAAGATCAATAGGTTCAAGCAGGACAATGAACTGGAAAATGTATCTGAGATAGAGTCGCAGATTGAAGAAGCAGAAAAAAAGATAGAAAACCAGCAGCAGTCTCTTGAACAGCTAAGAGCGCAGCAGCAGGACATGTTAAGAAAAAAAGACAGCCTTGAATTCCAGCTAAACTCTATAGATGAAAAGATAAACAAAGTCCTGCAGATAGAAAAAGAGAATAAAGATCAGATAGATAGTTTAAAGAACAAAAAACAGGAATTCAAGGATTCAGTATTGGAATTGAACAAAAGATTAAATGAAGATTCAAGCCTGTCCCAGCAGATATCATCTAAAAAACAAAAGCTTTCAAACGCACACGAAGAATTTGCCAAGCTTCAGGCAAAAGAAGCAGCTATAAGAGAAAGTGTTCTGGGAGATATAGCAGTTAAAAAAATTCTGGAGCAAAAAAACAGCATAAAAGGCATATACGGAACAGTAGCTGAGTTAGGTGATGTTGAAAAAAGATATTCTCTTGCTCTTGAGGTTGCTGCAGGACCAAGATTAAAAAGCATTGTTGTAGAAGATGACAAGACTGCAGCAAAATGCATAAAATTTCTCAAAGAAAAAAAACTTGGAACAGCCACTTTCCTTCCTTTAAACAAGATAAAATCAAGAAAAATATTCCCAGAAGTCAAAAAATTAAAAGAAAAGGAAAATGTCCATGACTTTGCAGTAAATCTTGTTTCATTTGAAGACAAGTTCAAAAAGATTTTCTCTTATGTCTTTGGGCACACATTAGTTGTTGGAGATATAGACACTGCCAGAAAAATAGGAATTGGAAAAACAAGGATGGTAACATTAGATGGTGATCTGGCAGAAACTTCAGGGGCAATGCAGGGGGGCTTCCGCCAGAAAAAAAGATACAGCTTTAATCAAAAAGAACTTAACAGAGATATAAAAGAATACGAAGAGCTTATCTCCAAATTAAAAGACACTATTTCAACTCTAGAAAATAGAAGATCTGAAAACGAGGAGATGATATCAAAACTGAGAGAGAGAAAAGCAAATCTTGAAGGAGACATAATAAAACAGGAAAAAAGCCTCCACCTTGAATCAGGAGATATTGATTCAGATAAAAATCTTAAAAAAGAACTGCAGGAAAAAATAGAACAGAAAGATAAAGAGCTTAATGATATTGAATTAAAGATAAATGAAAAGATCAAATCTCTGACAGAGATAAAGACAAAAAAACAACAGTTAAGGTCAAGAATATCTGATATAAGGGATTCCGAGATTGCTGCTGAACTAAATGCATATAAAGACAAAATTACTGAATTAAAAGAACAGGTTATGAACTATGAAGCAGATATAAGAAGCATCAACACCCAGATAAATGACATGAAAAAGCCTGAAAAAGAAAAGATAAGGTCTATCCTGTCTCAGCAGTCAAAAGACTCTGAAAATTTCAACCAGGAGATAGAAAAACTGGTAGAAAAAAATGAACAGGAAACCGCTACCTTAAAAGAGCAGGAAAAAAGATCACAGGAATTCTATCTTAAATTCAAGCAGCTTTTTAATCAAAGAGATAAACTGAATGATGGGATCCAGGAGCAGGAAAGCAAGATTGAGGAGATTAGAGAAAAAAGCAAAGATGTTGAGATTGAGATGAACAATATCAGCTTAAAGAATGCTGAAATAAAAGCAAAACTTTCAGGTCTTCAGGAAGATTTCAAGCAGTATGAAGGGGTTAAGATAAATAAAGAAAAGCCAGAAGAACAGCTTAAGCAGGAGATTGACAAATTTGAAAAGATAGTTTCAGAAATTGGCAATGTAAATATGCGCTCTTTGGAAGTCTATGAAGAGATAGAAAAAGAATACCAGTCTCTTCTTAATAAAAAAGAAAAATTAAGCCTTGAAAAGCAGGATGTAATTGAGATGATGGATGAAATAGAAGGAAAGAAAAAAGATCTTTTTATGAAAACATTCAATGTACTGGAGGAAAACTTCAAAAAGATATTCTCTGCAATCACTGCAAAAGACCGTGAAGCAAGTCTGGTTTTGGAAAATACAGAAAACCCTTTTGAAGGCGGGCTTGATATAAAAGTTAAGATAACCGGAAAGAAAACATTAGATATCAGAAGCCTGTCAGGAGGGGAAAAAACATTGACTGCTCTAGCTTTCATATTTGCTATCCAGGAGCATGAGCCCCATTCTTTCTATGTTCTTGATGAAGTAGATGCTGCTTTAGACAAGCACAACTCTGAAAAACTGTCAAAACTCATAAGAGATTATGTTAAAAAAGCCCAATATCTTATAATATCCCACAATGATGCTATGATCTCAGAAGCAGACAATCTCTATGGTGTAAGCATGAATGAGCATGGAATCACTAATGTGACTAGTCTGAAGGTTTAGAATGACACTAAAACCATATATATTTGAACCTATAAGGATAATGGGCTATTCTAGGTTTAAGATAAAAGATTTTTTTCCAAAGTTAAGAGAGACAATAAGATTATTTTTTTATTCTCTATTCAAAGGAAATAAAATTTTAGTAGCTTATTCAAAAAAACACAATATATTTAACACGATATCTAAAAATAATGCAAAAAATATAACATACATTGGACCAATGTTTAATCTTAAAGAAAATATATTAACTAAGTTTTTTTTTTCTAAAATTGATATCATATTTGAAGATGGGGCAATCCCCTACCATTTTACTATAAATAAACCTGTTATAAAATATTATGAATATTACAAAAAAGATCCGGAAAAATATGTAAATAAAGTCATTACAAGGTCAAAATTTGGAAAAAAAAATACAAAAAAAGATGCAGAAGTTATATATCCTTCAATCAAAATACCAAAAATAGAAGATAAGAAAAAAAGTAAAGAGATTAACATTTTTTTCTCTGGTTCAGCATCTTATAGAAAAGGAGTGGATATTCTTTATGAGGCCTTCAAAAGGATCAAGAAAAAACATCTCAGATATAATCTAAATCTCATAATGGCTTCTGTTCCGTTTAGGATAGAAGCAGGAAATCACGCCCAAAATAAAAAGAGAATGCAGGAAATCTACAAAGAATGTAAAAAACGAAAAGACACCTATTTTGGACCAATCTACCCAAATTCATTAGTTCATCATTTTTTGAGAAAAACAGATATCTTTGTTTTACCGACAAGGAATGATTCATTTGGCTTTGCTATACTGGAAGCGATGAGCTATTCTGTTCCTGTTATTACAACAAACATAAATGCGATGCCAGAAATAGTTCAGCATAATAAAAATGGATTTTTGATTAACATTAAAGATTATTCATTACATGAAAGAGCTCTAAATAAAAAGGGATTTTTTGAAGATGCTGTTGATCAATTAGAAAAATATTTGACAATCCTCATAGAAAACCAAGAATTAAGAATAAAAATGGGAGGAAAATCAAAAAACATTATAAAAGAAAAATTTAATATAGATAAAACAAAAAAAAGATTAAAAGAAATATTTGAAGAAGTTTTGGAAAAAAACTAAGAAGATAGGGCAATTCTTATCTCTTCAACAGTATTCTCCCAGGAAAACTTTTGCTTGATTGTTTTTCTCGCATGCCTTCCCAGCAAATACCTTGTATGAGTATCATTCAACAGCAGTTCAATTCTCTTCCTCAATATATAATCATTCTGTTTCCCAAAAAACATTCCGTTAAACTTGTGGATTATATATTCCTTGATATATCCTACTTTAGTTGAAACTACAGCAAGACCTGTTGACATTG
>WJKL01000004.1 GCA_014729145.1 Candidatus Woesearchaeota archaeon | reverse complement strand
TATGCTCCTTATTGTGTTTTCAGGGTTTATTATAGCTTGGTTTCTGGCAACTTTTCCGGCAAGCCTTTCGCCGTCTTTTATCGTAACTACAGATGGTGTAGTCCTGTCACCTTCTGCATTTTCTATTATCTTTGCTTTTCCGCCCTCCATAACAGCAAATGCTGAGAAGGTTGTTCCAAGGTCTACACCTATTGTGTTTCCCTGAACCTTTTTCTTATCATCTCCTTTTTTTGATTCTGTTTTTTTTTCTTCTGACATTTTATCTTGCCTCCTGGTTTTTGTTTTTTAACAATGACCATATAGATTTTGATATGGTGTCTTTCATCTCATAGCCAAGCAGTTTTACACCTTTTTGTACCCCTTCTTCGGTTGATTCTACCTCAATCATAGGGGAGAGTTTTACAGGCTCTGAGTAAAAATCAATATCAAACTGAATATTTCCTAATTTGTAGGATTCTCTTATTTTTTTGTAGGATTTTGTCTCTTTCATCCCAATTTTCAGCAGCATTTCTTTTACAGCGTCGTGGTCAGCTATGTGGGTCTCTATCTCGTTTCTTTTTTTGAATCTGTCTGATTTTATTTTTTCTTTGAATGTCATTTCTGTTTTGTCCCCTGCTTTTCTCAGCCTTATGTAACCTCCGTTTTTCTTTAGTCTTGCATCCGGGAAATCAAATATTTTTGCTATTAACAGGCCTTTGAAGATTTTCTTTGCGCCTGCGTCCAACAGTTTTTTTCTTATCTTTTCTGTATCTATGTTCAATATTTTAACTTCTGTTTCTTCCATTTTTATCCCAGATAGTTTGGAGCTTCTGTTTTTTCTTCTGTCTTTTCTCTCTGCTTTTTTTGTTTTTTCATCTCTTTGTGGTGTTTTTCAACTGCTTTTGGTTTCTTTATCTTGCCGAACTTTTCCTCATATTTTTTTATTACATTGTCCAAAACCCTGTGAATCTCTTTTGCATGCCATGGATCCACCATAACTACATTGTGTTTTAATGTGAGAGATGGGTTTTGAGACCTTGGATCTGTTCTTGGGGTGATGCATCTGAAATCCAAAGTGAACTGTGTTGGATTAAAGTTTGCGCTCATCTCATGGGCAAAGAATTCTAATCCGTCGTTTATCTTTATGTTTATCTTGTTTTTTTCTTCTGACATTTTATTATTTTACCTCCAATTGGTCTGCTGCTTTTTTCAGCTCTTCAAGTTTTTTGTCTTTTATGACAGGCCCGTGTCCTGGAATAATTATATCTGCTGTGTTTAGAATCTTTTTTGTGCTGTCAATGTAATCCTGATTTGGGGCTTTTCCTGAATTTATGGCTTGAAGATTTATTGCATCTCCTGCAATTACATATGTATTTTTATCGCTTTCTGCTATAACAGAAATATGACTGGGCTTATGTCCTGGTGTTGATATTAGTTTTATTCCTGGGATATTTATATCTTCAGCAGAATTGTATTGTATGTGGCTCTTGTCCTGGAGCCAGATTGATTTTCCAATTATTCTTTTTGCATTCCTGAACAGATAGTTATTTGAGCAGTGATCCTGATGAGAGTGTGTATTTATCACATAATCAATATCCTCTGGATTTAGGTTTTCTTTTTTCAGTGCTTTTGTTATTTCATCTTCATATCCAAGATTGCCTGTATCTATGATTATGTTTTTTTCTTTGCTGTTTTCTGCTTTTAAAAGAGTGATAGTACTGCATATCTCATCCAATATATTACTCTTATTTTTATTCCATTTATGGATTCCTTGTTTAAGTATTGTTATTTTCATCTTATCACCTTTCCCAAAATTGTACATTTTTCTCCTGGTCTGTAATGAGACTTTAGTTTTCCTTCAACTTTATAGCCGTTCTTTGTATAGAATTCCAGCGGTTCACCAACAGCCTGGGCCATATGTATCTCAATCTTACCTCTTCCAATAATCTCTTCTGCTTTTTTCAGCATTTCTGAGCCTATTCCTTTGTCTTGAAATTCTTTTGCAACCGCTACATGCTTGATTCTGCTTCTTTTGAATTCTGGATTTTCAAGTTCAACAACAATAAGCATTCCTCCAACAACATTGTTGTCTTTGACTGCTGCATAAATGTCCCCTGCTGTTTTCAGATAATTAAAAATCTCATTTTCTGGTTTTTTTTGAAATATGTTATGAGCTGGAAATACTTCTTTGTATATCTTGATTAATTCTTTTATTTGATTTGTGTCTGGTTTTATTATTTTCATTTCAATACCTCATAATTCAACATTTTTTTCAGTTTTTCTTTGTCCGGGACTAATTCTTTTAGTTTTCCCCCAGGAATATTTTTTCCTCCTGAATCAAGATATAATTTCCATTCTCTTATGGATATTGGATCATTGGGATTGACAAAATAATTAAGGTCAAACCACACCATTAAATCTTCGGAATGTTCTTTGCAGGATGCTATCTTGCACTGCAGTGGTTTTACTTCATGGATAAGGCAGCCTTTCTTTTTGTTGTAAAAGATGCATGTGCCGTAAGGCTTTCCTTTTTTTATGGTTAGTGGCCTGTATAGTGTTGTGTTGAATTTTTTTATCGGCTCCAAAGACGTTTTTTTAAGGCCTTCTTCTGTCAGTTTCAGTTTTCTGGCCATAAATGTGATGTCTGATTTGGTTAAAATACCTGAACCATAAGTGCAGCATTTTCCGCATTTTTTACAGCTGTTCCCCAGCCTGATCGCTTCAGCTATTGTCGTCTTTTTTGTTATCTTTGGTATTTCCATCGTTCTTTGATATCTTTACTTTGCTCGGCCTTATTATCCTATCCTTGAACTTATAGCCTGCCTGCATCTCTTCTATTATAGTGTTGTTTGGCTTTTCTGATCTTTCCTGCATAACTGCTTCGTGAAGATAAGGATCAAACTTTTCATTCAATGAATCTATTTTTTTTAGGCCTTTTGATGATAATATCTGGAATATCTGATCGTATAATGCATTTATATCTTCATTGTCTGAGTTTTTTAATGCAAGGTCAAATGAATCCAGTATTGGAAGCAGTTCCTTTACCAAACCCAGAGAAGCATATTGTGTGAACTGTTCTTTTTCCTTTTCAACTCTTTTTTGATAGTTTTCAAAATCAGCCTGGACTCTTTTTAACAAGTCTGTGGTCTCTTCCAGCTCCTGTTGTTTTTTCTCCAGCTGTTTAGATATCTTTTGTTTCTTTTTTTCCTTTTTTTCTGATTTTTTCTTTGTCATTGCTTAACCCCCTATAATATAAGATATAATAAAAAATAAAAAAATTATTTGATAGTTACTTTCTTTGCTTTTTTCTTCTTTTTCTTTTCAGGCTTTTGTTTTGGTACTGTTACTTTTAACAATCCGTCCTTGAACTCTGCTTTTGCCTGTCCTGCTTTTACTTTTGCAGGCAGTGAGAAAACCCTTTGAAAGCTTTGGTAGCTTCTTTCTCTTCTAAAGAAAGATTTTTCTTTTTTCTCTTTTTCAGCTTTTTTTTCTGCTTTTACTGCAAGCATATTTTCTGTTACTTTTAAATCAATGTCTTTTTTGTCTATTCCTGGAAGCTCTATCTTTGCAGTAACATCTTTCTTGGTTTCAGATATATCGACCAATGGTTCTCTGGCAAGTTTTTGATTTGCAATCTTCATTGGTTTTCTAAAGAAATCACGGAAGGTTTTTTCCATGTCTTTTTGCATGTTTTTCATGTCTTCAAAAGGATCCCATATATCCCATGACATTTTTTACACCTCATATTTTGTTGACTTTAAGTCAACTATGTTGATTTTAAATAAACAACTTATATATAAAGTTTGTGGTGAGGATTGCAATAGATTTAAATATAAGCAAAGATTAATGCAGGATATGGAAGGGGGAAAGAGGATAACTTTTGTTAAGATCAGCAAACCAGATGAAAAGGATTTGAACAAAAATTTACAATGGTTTGGTAATTCTTTAGGATTATTTGGAGAAAGAGACAAGGACAGAAGCTGTTTCAGGATATTTATTGAATTAGTCAAGGCTTCAAAATCAGAGGATGACCTAAGTTCTGATGAGATCGCTGAAAGACTGGAGCTAAGCAGAGGAACTGTTGTCCACCATGTGCATAAACTTATTGATTCAGGTATTGTTATAAGAGAGAAGAATAAATATTCGATGAGAGTTGATAATTTAAGCAGCCTGATTGAAGAGCTGCACAAAGATATTTCTAAAACCTGCAAAGAATTAAGAGATGCTGCGCAGGAAATTGACAATTGTTTAGGACTTTAATTTGTCTGAAGAGTATTAGAATTTAATTTTACGCCTATTTGTTCAAGAATGTAATCTTGTGTTTCTAGCAAAACAGGATTTTTAGGATTTATTTTGAAATTAAAAAATGGTCCATTATTGCCACCAATACTATAGCCTATTCCATTCTCAATCTCTCTGTCTTTTTTATTCTCTTCAATCTTAAACTTAGTTAAGCTTCCCTCAATATCAAAAACTGAAGCATCTGGAAGCGCCCCATTAAGATTATAACTGCCAGATTCCACTCTAAGTTTAGAACTGTTTTCACTTAAACATCTATACTGTTCCATATATCTTTCCAAAACCTTTTCTTCATTAGCCTTAACAGAATAATCTAACATTGTTGCAAATAACTCAACCATATCAGTAATTTTCACTAAAGCATTATATCCTGTTTTACTTATTTCTTTATCAGTCTTTTCATATTTTCCTAACAATTCTTTGTAAGTTTTTTTTGGAATTCCAGTATTAAACATAAATTTCTTTAATTTTCCATAATTCTTAATAGTATATTTGTCAATACTACCATGATCATTAAAATTAAAATTAAAATAAGACTCTAAATTTAAACCAATTATTGAAGCTATACGTTTAAAAAAGATTTCTGCAGAATGATCATAAATGTAATGAGTTCTTCCCATAAAATTATTATCTCTCCACACAGAAACTCCAGGTAATTTTGAACCAATCTTCCTCACATTTTTCAAATCAGATTCTAAAAATTCTTTTGCTTGGAATTTAGGCAATATAATCTTTCCTGCTTTAAATCCTTGTGGTGTTATATGTGCATATTCTTTCAACATTCTTTTTAGAAGATACTCTGCATCCTTATGATTGTTTTCAACATCAACAGGAATTCTTAAACCCCATATGCTATCAGTTAAATCTTCTTTCAGACTATTTTCTAATGTTATAAATTGATCATACTCTAATTCCCCTTCATAATTTGGAGTATCCTCAAATTTCCCTGTAAATCCAGTCAAGGATCTCAGAAGTAATTTAGTATCTTTGCTTGTCTTTCCGTCTTTAAAAAGAAAATGATTAAGCAAAAGTTTATTTTTTATTTTTTTAAAAAATGATTTTTTATCCATGATACGATTATAAATATCATCATCTATATCTATCCGAAGATTTCCTCCAAATTTTTTGCATACATCGATATACATTGGTTTGCATAGATCTCCATACCCTGAAAAATAGATTGAATGAATATCTTCATCATCGCGATCAAAATGATTGCTCAAACTTACTTCTCCTTCTTTTTCCTCTCTCTCTAGAAGAGGTTTTAGATCGAATGTCTTATAACCTCTTTTACCAGTATCCAATTCCAAGAATCTCATATCAAAATTATGATCAGATACAAATTGATCTACAGAATCATATTCAAAGTCAACATCAAATTTAATATTGGATGTTTCTTTTGCTTTCCGATAGATAGCTGGAAAAGATACCTTAGAAGGATCACAATAAAAATCAATAGTTAGTTCTGGTTCATCTGGTTTATCTTTATAGTTCCATTGATAAGGCATTCTAAGATACAGATTACATTCAGATTCAGAAGATAGATTTAAAGAAGAAAGTATAAACTTTTCAATTTCATCTCCTGTAATCTCTCGTTCATCATAATCTTCTATCCATGAAGTAAATTTATCATATGTCTCATCTAAGATTTCTTTAAGCACCATTTTAAAGTATTTTTAGAAATATAACTTAGTTTAAAAAGCTTCGTGAATATACTTTAATCTACCTTCTCCCTATAATGCATTGTATAATTCCCATTATAATTACATGCAGAACTTATTGACAAACTCAATCCTTTGTAAGGAACTTTCTTAAGATACTCTCCAATCTCAATCAACTTATCTGGAAGTTCTTCTTTCTTAATATGAATCGTTACTAATTTTGTCTCAATATCCTTAAGTTCTTCATCTAATGGCATATTATATCAAAAATTAATGTTTTTTAAAAAGTTTGTTGAATTCTAAGTCATATGTTCAAGTTCTTCATGTAGCTTAGAAACAATTCTAATGTATTCTTTCACTTGTTTATCATTTAACACATCTAATTTGACTTTCAAAAAAACAGTTCGTAAATATTTGTAAAGTCCTTTTTCATCTTTAACAGCAATAAAATTCTTTTGGATTTCTTCCTGCAATTCAACAATATGTTTATGCAAGTATTTTACTATTATCAAACAAAACCTTTCAGTAAAAGATCCTCCCAAATTCAAAAAGTATTCTTCTCTTTTAGCTGCAACCAGTTCATTAGGTTTATCAGGACCAAATCCGCATCCTGGAACTATTTCTTTAAGAAATTTAGGAGTATCAGGATCAAGATATTTCTTTAATTTTTTCATGATATGATAAATATCTCCAATCAGTTCTTCATTAGGCAGATAGAAAACAAGTTTATCTCTTCTTATCAATGAATTAAGTTCGCAATTTCCATAATACCAGGTTTTAAATTCAAATGCTACAGTATGTCCGCATTGTTCACAGACAAAAGTTTTTCTGTCAAGCTTTCCTTTACACTTTGGACATTTAATAATTATTTTCAAACCATTTAGTAAATGAGTTATAAACAAATTTATTTTTTCAATTTTTACATTGCAGGAAAATCTCCATTTCCAATGCCTTACTTTGTCAAAATTAAAACGCAGATGAACTCCTGTATTGAATGTAGGGTCCATCACTATATGAGGATTATCTTTCGCAGCAATTTCAAGAGTATTGTATGCATCTTCAAGTTCTTTCTTATAAATAGCTAAATTTTTCTGCATCAATTTATTATTTGGATCTACAGACCAATTATGAGTAACTATTTTATACATATCATCTGTCTTGCCAAAATTTGCAAAAGAAGCTTTAATCTGTTCAATACCATGATTCTTTCCAGTAGCATTATTAAATAATTCATAGAACATATCATCTAAATCTTTATCAAGTTGTTTCTTAAACTTATGTTCAAATGACATAACTTAAAATTAAACTACATAGTATTTATAATTTTTGATTGAAAACCACAGAAACTATTATAAACATCAAATAAATTAATCAATACATGAGCAATGTAGGCGGACAAGCTGTTATTGAAGGAGTTATGATGCGGAATAAAGGCAAAGTAGCTACTGCAGTAAGGCTGCCTAATGGAAAGATAAAAATAAAAAAGGATAGAGTGAGAAAAAGACATGCTGTCTGGACTTGGCCTTTTTTTAGAGGGGTTATCAATCTTTGGGATATGCTGTTTATCGGAACAAAAAGTCTATTGTGGAGCGCTGACCAGCAGCTGGATGAACATGAGAAGATAACTAAGAAAGATATTTTCTTTACTTTACTGCTGACTTTTTCTTTTGCGGTGCTGTTTTTTATTGCCCTGCCTTATGTTCTGACCTTATTTTCAGGAGTAAAAGAAGAGATATCTCCTGTGCTGTTTAATCTGATTGACGGAATAATAAGAGGAGTATTTGTTTTGGGATATATCTATATTATTTCTCATTTTAAGGATATAAAAAGGGTTTTTAGATATCATGGAGCAGAGCACAAGACCGTCTATTGTTATGAAGCTGAGAAGAAGCTGAATGTAAAGAATGTAAAGAAGTTTTCCACAAAACATCCAAGATGCGGAACTTCTTTTATTATTTTAGTATTGATAATAAGCATATTTATTTTTTCTTTTCTACCTTTGCTGGCTAAATTGATCTATCAGGGGTTTTTGATGCTGGGTTTTTGGAAGCAAAAACTGATATTATTTCCCTTGAGAATATTATCTATCCCTGTTATTGCAGGAATAAGTTATGAGGGGTTAAAATTAAGCGGAAAATATCCTGATAATATTATTGTTAAGTGGATTGCAAAGCCTGGATTATTGCTGCAGAAAATAACAACAAAAGAACCTGACAAGAAGATGATTGAAACTGCGATCAAAGCTTTGAAAGCTGTTTTATAAACCTTCACTTCAACTCAAATTGCAGTCATAGAAAGGTATTTATATACTATAGTTTTAACTTCTGATGGTGATGTTAAATGATCAAGAAAATAATTGCGGTGTTGGTGGTTTTTGTTTTGCTTGGATTAGTCGGATGCCAGCAGAGCGAGAATACTATCAATGTTTCAGGGAATTCAGAACTTAGTGTTGACCCTGACGAAGCTGAGGTTTGGGCTGGTATATCTATTGTAAATGAAACAGCGGAAGAAGCTCAGTCAAAAGCTAATGAAGTGATCAATGAGATAATAGACAGCCTGAGATACAAAGGAATTTCAGAGGAAGATATTGAGACAGAAAGGCTGAACCTTTATGAAGAGAGAAGATATGTAGATGGAGAATACAAGATTGTTGGATGGAGAGCTTCACAGACATTGAAAATATCTACCGAGGATTTAGATAAGGTTGGGGAGATAGTTGATATCTGCGTTGAAAACGGAGCTAACCAGATAAACAGGATCAACTTTGGATTAAGCGAAGAAAAAGAGCAGGAATACAAGAAAGAAGCTTTGGCTAAAGCAACTGAAAATGCAAAAGCAAAAGCAGAGACTATTGCTGATAGTTTAGGAGTTAGATTAGGAAAAGTGAAGACAGTTTCAGAAGCACAGCATTATTACAGACCTTATGGATATATGATGGAAACAACAGTTGGAGCAAAAGCTGTAGAAGAAGCTGCTCAGGTGATGCCTCAGAAAGTAGATATTACGGGGCAGATAAGTCTTGTATATAATGTGAGATAGATTTTTTATTTTTTTATTTTTTTTCTGAATTCTTTACAGCTGTCAAGAAAAATACTTTTCCCCAGCTCATTGCCAGGATCAGCAGTATTAAACTGAGTACCAGAGCAGGCATCGGAGCATATAATAATTTATAGACTATTCCTGCAGACAGCAATAATGCAAGAAAAATAATCATATAGCTGAAGAACAATATCTCTGGTTTTTTATAAGAAATTTTTATTGTGTGTTTTAGGAATTCTTTGATTTTTTTGGGATTGTATTTGCGGATCAATCCAAAGGAAATATAGGTAAGATAGGTTATTAATATAAAAAAGATTACTGCGATAAACGCTGTCAATTGACTGTCTCCTGTGTATGATGACAACCTTAAGAAGAATCCAATTAACAGAGCACCTAAAAAACTGAAGAAAAGAAAGGAAATTCCAAACATCAGCCAGTATATTTTAAATGAAGAACTTTTATTTACTATAAGATTTGCAAGGTTCCAGTTTATTC
>WJKL01000003.1 GCA_014729145.1 Candidatus Woesearchaeota archaeon | reverse complement strand
TTCAAGAACTTTGCTAGATTTAAGATGAAATTTATGAAAGCAAATGACGAGCTTCAGGAGAAACTTATTGAAGTAGGAAAATTAGGAGAGGCTGCTGGAAAAGAACAAAAAAGATTTGAAGCAAGGAAGAAAAAAAGCAAAAAAAACAAGTTAAAAGATAAAGAAGCTGCTGTTAAGGAGAAAATGAAAAAAGGCGGCAAGTTAACAACTGAAGATCTGCTGTTGATGCAGGAATTGGATAATTAATATTGTTCTAATATGCCTTTTGGCATTGTTGATGATTTATGTTTTTCTAGAATTATGTTTGTATCATAAGATTTTAAGTAATCTGCAAAGATATTTCTAAGTTCCATAACTGTTTCTTTTAATTCTGCGTTGTTTTTTACAACTAAATGTATTTCAAAGTTCCACTTTCCAATGCATCTTGTAATATATCTTATTCCTTTTGTTGTTGAAAGTCTTTTTAGCAGTCTTTTTTCTTCAGGTTCAGTTATATTTTTTAGATGCATCAATAATTGATACCAATTATATCCTAAAATATTATAATTTATAGAGGGAGTGTATGCAACTATGAGTTTTTTATTTTTTAATGATTTAATTCTGTAATTTACTGTGTCTGCTGAGATGTTTAGTTGTTTAGCAATGTCTATCAAAGGTATTCTTGCATTTTTTTGAAGAAGTTTTAGAATTTCTATATCTTTTTTATCTATCTTAACTATTTTATCTTTTGCAGCTTCACTCATTACAGTTCTTGGAACATAATTATCAAAGAAAAAAGATAAACTATAGTCTCTGAAAT
The DNA here is from genome assembly GCA_014729145.1 of Candidatus Woesearchaeota archaeon. Classification (GTDB taxonomy): domain Archaea; phylum Nanobdellota; class Nanobdellia; order Woesearchaeales; family WJKL01; genus WJKL01. Next base: position 11,620 of record WJKL01000003.1, on the reverse strand, counting down.
CTAAAATTGTATTAGTTTCATATTCATTTAAGTTATCTCCTATAAAATTTAAGATTTCTTTTAGAGTTTTATTGAAATGATTTGTTGAAGATGCTGTTATTGTAAAAGCTAGATCGTATTCTCCAGCACAAGATACACACCATCTTGTAAATGGATGTTGAACGATGAAATCTATGATCTCTTTTTCTCTTTCTTTTGTTATACTTTGGAATAAAATGTAGACAGTGTAACTTGAATATCCTAATTTTGAGATATCAATAGCTGTGCTGAATCCTTTCAATAGTTTTCTTTTCTTTAGGGATTTTATTCTGTAGTCTACAACTTGTTTTGAAGTCAAAGCTTTCTTTGCTATTTTAGACAATGGATAACGAGCATTCTCATCTAATGCTTTTAGAATCTTCTTATCTTTTGCATCTAACTTCATATTTTGATAATAGCTTACTAATTATATAAAACTTACGTTTTTGTCAAACTATTTGTTAATAAGTTTTATTATAAACTAAATGTATATTATTATTGTGAGTGAAAATGAATATTGAAAAAATACTCGGAATAAAACAAGAAGAACTGCTTGAACAGTTGAAGTATGCAAGAGAAAACAACATGGACTATTTGGAAGTTGGCAAAGTTAAGGTGAAATTGCCTGAACTTTACACGGACAGAACTGTTGTTGACTTTAGCTGGAGAGCATGTTATTAGGAGGAAAAATGAAACTTGAAGAAATGATGGGAAAAGATAGATGGAATCATTTGAATGACTATACTAATTATAATTTGATTGAAAAAAAATACGAAACAAACTGATGGAGATGATGAAAAATGGAAGAACTTGAAAAAAAACTTGAAAAAAAAGCAAAGGCTTTGGAAACCAAAGCGAGAAAAGGAAGGTATAAAGGAACAAAATTACTTGAAAAAGCAGCTGCAGATTATTTTATGATAGCTACATTGTATAAAGGAGCCAAAGATAAAGAAAATGCAGAAGTGTTTTTTGAGTCAGCTGGTTGTACTTATTTAGAGATGGGCGATTATGATTCTGCTCAGGAAGCTTTTGAAGCTGCAGGACAACCTAAGTATATCAAAGAAAGATTTGAAACTATCAAGTATTTGAATGATTGGTGATAAAAAATGAAAGAAAAAAAATTAACATATATTATTCTGCCGGGATCATTTGAATCTCCGATGGAAATGGAATCTTTGTATGAATTTAGTGTTGAAGCTAGAACTAGAGTCTCTTTTTATGACAAGGGAGAAGAGGGCATTCTACACGGCCTGGCTACTCCTAGAAATATCAAAAATGGGAAAATATCTTTTTTATTGGATTCTGCAGATAAATTTGATATTGTGGAAATGTGCGGTTATGGTATGCATGATAAAAAAGAGCAAGAATTCAATAAAAATCTAGTAGACAAAATTAGAGAATCTCGGGATCTTTTTGTAATGGCCAATATTAAGAAAAACCCAAAAGATATAGAAAAAAAAGTACCTTATCTTAAAGAAGACATCAATGCAGAATATCAAACAGAATTGGATGCAACAGAAATCTTCGATGTAATTGAATCTATACAAAGATCACAAACCTATGAAACTTATGCAAGAAGACTCAAAGAGCTTGATTGTACACTAAGAGAAATAGATAAAAAATACAATAAAATTGGTGATGGAAAATGAATAAATTAGAAAACATTAGAAGAAAAATTAAAAGGATTTGAAAAAAAGATGCCTGGAATAAGTGAAAAACTTAAGAACTATTCAAAGAGAGTTATGGGGTATGCAACAACTGGATCAGCGAGTGATGCAGAATATGTGGAAACAAAAGATTACCAAGTAGTTGCTGCAAAGATTTTAGAACATGAATGGGATACAGAGGATTACTCTGGAGGCATTGAATGGAATGAATTTTTGAAGATCTATTTCAAAAAGAAAGATAATGATGAAATTCAGGAAATTTGGACACCAAAAGTAATGACTAGAAGCCCCTATCATTCTAAATATGATAAAAAAGAATTGTGGGAGGACAACTTTGTATATCTAGAACGTACAAAAGTCAATAGAATCAAAACTGCGTGGGCTGATGAATATGGAGATACAAGTTTGATATATATGATTAATCTAGATGATAGCTCACTTAAAGAACACAAAGAAAATAAATATTATGATTAAGGGTATATTTTTATTTCGAAACCAGCGTAAGCAAAAGCTTACTGGGTTTCTAAATATTCACTGCATTCACATTTCGAAACTTTTATATCCTAGTTTAGTTGGAAGATTAGTATGAAACTTATATTCATTACAGGCAATAAAAATAAGCTTAGGGAAGCTAGAGAAATACTGGGAAAGCATAAGATTTCTAGTAAAGATCTTGATGTTAGTGAGATTCAGGCAGATCCTATTGCAATTGCAAGGCATAAAGCTAGAGAAGCTTTTAGAAAATTAGGAAAGCCTTGTTTTGTTGAGGACACTGCTCTTTGTTTTAATGCTTTGAATGGTTTGCCTGGAGAATATATCAAGTTTTTTCTTGAAAAATTGGGAAGAGAAGGATTGTTTAAGTTATTAAAAGGGTTTAAAGACAAAACAGGATATGCTTTGTGTGTGATTGCATATCATGACGGCAGAAAAGTTCATGTTTTCCAGGGCAGAGTAGATGGAACTATTGTAAAGCCAAAAGGAGAGACTAATTTTGGATGGGATCCTGTGTTTATGCCAAAAGGTTTTAAGAAAACTTTTGCACAGATGAGTGCAGAAGAAAAGAATTCTATAAGTCATAGAAAAAAAGTTTTTGAGAAATTTAAGAAATATTTGAAATGAAAAAGAAAGAGATTAAAGAAATATTGAAAATTGTTCTTGATTCTATAAAAGGAAAAAGATTTAGATGGAGATTAGAAGGAAGTGCCAATCTTACAATTTTAGGAGTTAAAACTAAAATTCAAGATATTGATATCACTACAGATGATAAAGGCATAGAAATATTTAGAGAGAGATTGAAAAAATATGTTGTCAAAGATTTTTTTAGTAAAAAAAATAAAAGGAAATTCTGTGAGGCAGGTTATTCTCAAATAGAACAAGTAAAGAATGAGATTGAATCTTATCATAAAAGTGATTCATTTGAATGGAAAACAGAATAGAATAATTTTATTCTTTTTTTTCCCATAACTGATCAAAGACCTGTTCAAAAGTTTTTGCGATCTCTTTATCTTTTATCAAGAAACCTCTGGGAGCCTTTTTTACAGGATAGTCATGGATATAGAAGATATCTTTCCAGACACCCCATTCTACCTGGTTGTTTAATTGTCTGTATTTGATCTTTGTAAGTTTGTCTTTTCTTTTTTCTCCTAATTTCTTTGCTTCTTTAGGGAATATCATCTGTTCCTGGACTTTTTTCTTTTTTCTCAGCCTATGATGAAGTTTGAAGAAGCCGATTAATCTTTGGAAACTGCTTTGTTTCCCTGTATAGATCTTCATCACAGCAGAATTGTCCATTGTTTCATTTATTTCGTGCCACATTGCTTTTATTCCAGAGATTCCTTCATGATATTTGTAGTTTGATTCTGGCGGAGAGGATATTTTTTGAGTCTTTAGCTTTGAGATTGCTTCTGTTACTTCTTTTCTTTCTTGTTCTAATCTCTTTTGTTTTTTTATGAAGAGTTCATTCAATGCTTCTGGAGGAGATGGCATGAAAACTTTTATGTTATTTTGAAGTCTATAGCTGACCAATCCTTTTTTTCTTAATGAATCCAGTATCTTGTAGATATTAGAAGAAGCGATGTTTGTCTCTTTGCATAACAATCCTGTTCTTGCCTCTTGTAATGTCAATAATTTAAGGTAAACTCTTGATTCTTGGGCTGTTAAACCTACTTTCTTCAGTGTTTCTTGTATCATACTACTATATGTATATAGTAGGAAATATTTAAATGTTGCTATTGTGATTACTAAAGTATGACAAAAAGCCCAAATGGGGCTAACAAAGGTGATAAAAATGTTCAAAAAAATAAAAAATGCTATTTTAGGAGCAACACTTGCATTAGGATTGTATGCTGGAACAGTCAAAGCAGAAGAGCCTAAATTTAACTTAGGTTACAATGCTTTGGAAACAGCAGTAGATACTGAAAGAACATCTGAAGGAGAGAGAACTATAAGAAATAGGCTTTTTACTAATGTGTCTCTTGATATAAAAGAATTAGAAATAGGATATCAGGGATTAAATGAGGTGAATGACTGGGATTCTGACAGCTACTTTGGAAGAAACAGATTTATGTTCGGAAAAGTAGATTCTCCACTAAAACTGTTGATAGATACAAAGGCAAACAAAAAGGAGATCTTTGACACAAAAGTTGGAGCAAGATACAGCGGATTGATGCAGAAATTAGGAGGCTATGGAAATATTGATATGAGTCTAGATGATGAAGCATTAAACCTGAATCTATTCTATGGAAAACCTTTGGGAAAAGGATTTTCAGTAGAGTTTTCACAGGACATAACAAAACCCTATGGTGAAGATGCAAGCTATTATACCGAACTACAGTTGAACAAGTCTTTGACAGACAGGATATCTTTGTTTGGAAGGTTAGAGATGGCTGAGTTTGACAATGACAAGAAAAAATATCTTGTGGGATTGTCTATAAAATGAAAGCCAGCAAAGAAGAATGGCAGAAGGAAGTGAGAAAAATATTTGACAAGATGTATAGACATGAAGAAGATTATACTATACAAAGCAATGGCAATGAGTTAAAGATCAAACCAAATGTTTTCTCTCCTGCTTATTTTTCTGACAGTCAGTGGTTTGCAGATAATCTAACTGAAATAGTAGAACAGAAAAAACTATTAGAGATAGGAACAGGGACTGGAATAATTGCCTTAGCATGCAGAATGAATGGAGCAGATGTTACTGCAACAGATATAAATGAATGTGCTGTTGAAAATGCTAAAATAAATCTTCCAAAAGATGTTAAAATATTATTGGGAGATATGTATGAGCCAGTTGAAGGAAAATTTGATTATATCTTCTGGAATCATCCGTTTAATAAAGGAGATAACCCAAATGAGAAGATATTACTAAAGGCTGGTTTTGATTATAAATATGAAAGCCTGGAAAAATACATATCTCAGGCTAGTGAATATCTTCTTGATGATGGAAAATTACTTTTAGGAACTGGAAATTTTGCTGATATTGATGAGATAAAAAGGATCGCTAAAGAAAATAGCTATTCTTTGGAACTATTGAGAAAAACAGAATGTCCGCTGGAGCATGGTGGAGATATGATAAATGAGTTTATGATCTATAACATTAAAAAATTAGAATAATTTATTCTTTTTTAGGCTTTTTGTCGTCTTTTTTATCAGCCTTTTTGTCGTCTTTAGAATTATCTTCTTTCTTTTCTTCTTTATTATAAATAGAATAGAATTTATTCTTTCTTTTCTTTTTTTATTATTCTTTTGCAAGATTCCACATCAGATTAAAACTTATCTTTTGAGTTTTAGTTATCTGGCTGTTTTCGATCAAGACTGCTATTGGTTCTCCTTCTAGAGAGAACATTGCTGTCTTTTTTCCGTAGATGTAGGTTGCTGTGGGTAATTTAATCCCTCTTGGAAGGAATCTTGTCTCTCTTAATTCTTTTTTATCTCTTTTTTTTAAAGAAATAGTTTCTTTTGTCTGTTCAGTCAGGACTTTTGCAGAGATATTTTTCTTTACTCTTCTGTTTATGAAATGAGGAAAGTAAAATCTAAGAACATTACTTAAGTCTTTTGTTGAAGAGAAGACTAAAAGTTCATTTTTTTGTTTTAGTATGTCTTCCATAACTGTTTTTATGCCTTCTTTTCCTTCATAGAACTCAACTTTTGGTTTTTCAACTACAGATTGTTTTAAAGTTTCTAATTCCACCATAACAGAATTGAGTTTTTGCTTTTTTTCGTCTAATATTGCTACTAATTTTAAAGGGTCTGCAACCTCAAAATAGTTTGTTTTGTCTTTTATCACAGAAGAAGCCAGTCCTTTTTCCATCAATTGCTTTAGAACATCATATGTTGTTGTTCTGTGAATGTCTGCTTTCTTTGAAATAGTGTTAACAGTAGCAGAACCCATAACTAGATTAGCTAAATATACTTTTATTTCTTTATTACTTAGTCCATATTGCTGTAATGCTTCTTCTTTGCTTACCATTTTACTATATAATATGATATTCTTTATAAATATGTCGATAGTTTCCGTCAACAAATATTATTATACTCCAACTGTGATTACTAGATTATAACAAAAGGTGATAAAAATGGAACTAACAGATTTGATAGAACAAGTTGAAGAAATTCAAAATATGAGAAGAGAAAATGATAGGATAGTAAGAGAAAAAGGAGGCATTATAGAATTTAGAGAAGAAACAGGCATATCAAGATTTTTTTCAAACATGGTTATTCCAATGGCTGAAATGGAGCGTAATATAGAAGAGATGAAATGTCCAAATTATGTACTCTATGTTGCTAATCATTATGTAGATAGTAAACATTACTTAGAAAATCCATGTGAATATAATTTAAAAAAATCTAGAGCAGCACATCCGAATGTTGTAAGTCATGTAGAAAGAAATGATAGATTTATGCATAAAATTAGAGATTATATGGGTACTGAAGATTATGCAAATCCGGGATTAATGAGGCTTATGAAAGAAAAAACAGAGATTGAACTAAAACAGTTAAAAAAATTTTTTGAAGGAGTAGATCATGATGAAATACAAAAGTGTCTTGATGAATGCTATCGAAGAATCAAAAAAGAATATGACCTAGTTAAGTATAAATAGCTTACCAAGAATAAGCATTTTAATCTTTTGCTAGATTCCACATTAATTCAAAATATTGTTTGAAGGAGTCTTTGACTTCTTCACTTGTTATTCTTATTATTAGGGGCTGTTTTGTTAGGATGATTATGCAGGAGATGTTGTTGTAGGTCATTATTTCTGCAGGTGTAGATTGTTGTAGGAATCTTATATTGTATTTTCCTGATTTTTTGAAGAAGTTTATTCTTTTTCTTCTTCTTAGCTCTTCATTGAAGATTATATTTGTTGTTATTCCTTTTTTTGCTCTTAGTTTTGAATATTTTAGGAAAAAGATATCTGATTGTTTTTCTGATTCTCCTTTGCTTGCTCCAAAAACATTACACTCTGTTTTGCATTCGTTTATCAGGTCTTCAAATATTGTTTTCATACCATTCCAGCCTTGGAAAACTTCTATGTTTACTGTTTCTTTTACTTTTTGGAATCTTGCAAGTAATGATGGAAGTAAATTAGATACAACATCTTTCTCTTTTTCTATCTCTTTTTCTTTTTTTTCTAAGAAATTGATTAGATGAGTAGGATCTGCTGGACTGAAATGAGCAATTCCATTCTTTTCTACTTTTGATATTATTCCTTTTTTCAATAATCTATTAGTTATATCATAAATATTAGAAGGAGCTACTCCTGATTTCTTAGCTAAAGCTGTTTTTGTTGTCTCTCCTAGTTCTAGAAGTGCTTCATATACTTTAATTTCACCTTCTGTAAGTCCTATTCTTCTTAAATCTCTAAGCATAGAGGTTTTGAAGGAATTTTGCTATATAAATCTTTCTAAAGTCGTCTTGTAGGGGGACACTCTTTATTATATACTCCAAGTGTGATTACTATGTTATAACAAAAACAAAAAAAGGTGATACGAAATGGAAAAAACACTTGAAAATCTAACATATGAAAAACACAAAGGAATTGCAGTATTTCCTTTAATGAGAGGAAACAGCTCTATTAGAAAAATTAATGAAAAATTAAGAAACTTTGAACAATTAATTTATGACTCTTTGTCTAAAATGTATGACTTTTGTGATGATAAACACCAAAACTTAAGGCTTGCGTGTGGTCCAAATGTTAAAAAATATGCTGAAGGAGTTGGAGTAGAATTAGAAGAAACAAAATATGAAGAACCAAAAAAACATGAAGATAAAGTTATCAAATATCAAGAAATTTCTAACTCTATAAAATCTGCTATGGAAAAGAAAGAATTAGCTAAAGAAGATATTCAAGAAGCATTTGATTATTTAGCAGGTTATCATTTGAAAGAAAGAACCGAAGAAGTAAAAAATTATGCTGAAGAAATAGGAGTAGAGTTAGATGACAGAATAGGGCGAATTGATGAAGAAAGGGAAATAGAATCTGGAGATATTTCTATAAAATTAAATGGAACTTATAGTAAAAACCATCCTATTTCAATAGGTAAGTTTGTAATGTCCTCAGATGAAGATGGAAATCTCCATATTGCTTATAACAACTATACTTCAATGCACAAGAATATTAGGGTTCCTGGGGGGAAAATTGGAGGCGGATGGCTAGAGATTGATGAGAAAGAAAAGAAAATTAATATCTTTGGCAGAAGTGGAGATTTTGGATATGAACCTAGATTGCTAACTACATTAGCATTCATAGAAGCATTTCCAGAATATGAAATTACATCAGAAAAATAAGGTGATAAAAAATGAAAGAATTTATTCTTTCTTTTCTTCTTTTTTAGAATCGAAAGTTGTGTATCCACACTTTCCGCAAGTTTCTCTATCTTTATGCTTTGCTAAGAAGGTTCCTTTGCCGCATTTTGGGCATGATTTGTTTTTTCTTTTAACTTCTTTTCCAGAAACTTCGTATAATTCATGAATTACTTCTGTTGGTCCTTCTACTTTTTTCTTTCCTTCTTCTGCCATTTTTCAGTTTTATTCTTTTTTCTCTTCAGCAGGTTTCTCTGCTGGTTTTTCTTTTTTTTGTTCTTCTTCCTTTTTCTCTTTTTTCTCTTCTTTGGATTCTTCCTTCTTTTCTTCGGCTTTATTTTTTTCTTTCTTTTTCTCTTCTTTTGAATTTTCAGCTTTTTTATTTTCTTCTTCTGCAGTTTTTTTCTCTTCTTTTTTCTTGGCTTCTTCTGCTTTTTTGGCTTCAGCTTCTTTCATTGCTTTTGTCTTTCTTTCAATCTTTTCTTTTGCTTCTGCTGAATCATATACAATAGCGTCTATATCAGCTTCTTTTGAGCCGTAATGAGTATCTATCTTTTTCATAACAACAAGCTTTTCATCTTTTTTTATCTCGTCAGCTATCTTTTTTGCGATGTCTGCATTAGAAGGTGTTGCTGCTTCAAAAGTTACATGAGCTTTTATACTTTTCCTGGACAATAAAGGTTCTTCTGTTTTTGATATTATTTTCATAGCCATATTTATCTCACCTTGATTGCATATTCTCCTTTTTCTTTTATGCCTATCTTTTTGGCTATTTCTGATTTTTCAGGATCCAAGATATTTATCCTTCCCTGCCAGTTTGTTGAGAATTGATTTCCTTTGCAGTTTGGACATTCGTTTCCGTCAACAAATCTTTTGCATTTTTTACATACTTTTTTCTTAGCCATTTTTAATTAATAATTATTTTTTTGATTTATTTTTTTCTTCTTTTTTGTTTTCTTTTTCATCTTTCTTTTCTTCTTTTATCCATTCAAGCTTTCCAAGACCTTCTTGTCTCATTGTCAATCCTAATTTTGGATTTGTAGGATCTTTGTATGAAACTGCGATTATTCTTGCCTTGCATTTATCGCCAACTTTTAATGCTCTTTTTGACTCTTTTCCAGTCAAAACCTTGTCTTTTGCAAAGCTTACATAGTCATCCATCGTCTGTGAGATGTGGATCATACCCTCTGTAGGGCCTAGTGTGAAAAATGCTCCGAAGTCAGCGATGTCTTTGATAACTCCAGGCACAACTTCCTGAAGCTCTGGTTTAAACACCAATAATTCAAACTCTGTTTCGTAATATGAAGCTCCGTCTCCAGGGATTATTATGCCTTCTCTTATGTCATCAACCTGGGATACATCTATAACTATCCCCATATCCTTGGATATATATCCTTCATATTCCTCTTTTATCTGCTTTAAAACAGCCTCTTCTTTTGAAAGATTGAAGAGTTTTGGCGGTGTTCTAATGTAGTCTTTAATTTTAGTTTTATAGAACATTTTATACTATTGCAGTATTTAGGGGGTATTTATAAAACTTACTAAAAATTCCATATTTTTATAAGTTTTTTGAGAATTATACTAACATTAACCTGTTTTTTTGTCTTAGAACTATTTTTTTGCTTTTTATCCTTCTTTTTAAAGCCATGTCTTGTGTTGCAATGATATAGCCTTTAAGATCTGCAATTATATCATCCACTGGTTTTTTGGATGTTGTTTTTATTATTTTGACTTTTTTTGCTTTTAGTAATTGTAAACCTAGTTTTGCAGCTTTTTTGTCTTTTTGTTTTTGTTTTGGATCTTTTATCAAAGATTTTATTTCATCAAGTACTTTGTCTAAAGTGTAAATTTCGTATTTTTCATCCATGATTCTGTGAATCTCTGCAAATATATCTAGATTAAACTGTGCAGGGATTAAAAAAAAGTTTGTGTCTATTAAGATTTTTTGCATATAGATAAAAATAAGAGAGGATATATAAACGTTTGTGAAAATTATCCAAACCATTTCTTCATCTTAACTGCATCTCCAAAGACATCTGGAGATTCGTTGATGATTGTCATGGATTTTGGCTTTGCTTTTTTTATGGCTTTTGCAAGAGGCATGAAGAAGTCTTTTTCCATAAGCTTATGTGATCTTTCACCTTTTGTTGTGTATGTGATTCCAGAGAAATGGCAGTGAATATGTGAAAGATGCTTTAGCTTTTTCATAATTTCATTATAATCTATATTTCCCTGGCTTCTTGCATAGAGGTGGGCAAAGTCAATACAGATAGAGCAGCCTGCTGATCTTTTTAATCTTAGCAGCTCATCAAGTCCTGCAAATTGGGAAGGCTTTCCTGTTGTCTCTGGAGCGAGTTTTACTTTCCATCCTTTTGATCTTATTTTCTTTTTAATATCAAGAATCTGTTTTTTTATCATATTGTAGATATCTTCATGATTCCTGCTTTGGTAGAAACCGGCATGGAAGACAACAGGAGACGCATCCATGTAGTGGGCCCGTTCACAGCTTTTGAGTATCCTTTTTTTAGAAGCAGTTATCTTTGACCTGTCTTTTGAAGCAAGGTTGATATAATAAGGCGCATGTACTGAAAGTCTTATATTGTTTTTTTCGGCTGTCTTCTTTATCTTTTTTGCCATAGAATTAGACATCCTGACCCCATATGTAAATGCTACCTCCATCGCATCGAGTCCGAGCTCTCCTGCATGTTTTATTCCTTTCTCGTTTCCAAGGCCGCCTGAGCCTGCATTGCCAAAATATATTTTAGTCATCTTTGTCAATTCAAAAAAACACTAAAATTTAAATTTATTCTTTTTCAGTCGCTTTTAGTTCTGTTTTTGTAAAGAATTTGGTAAATCTTGTTACAATGGTTGAAATAATTATTGAAAGTATCATAAAATATAATATCAAATCAAGGATCAATTCTATCCCTGTTATTGATTTTGTGGCTAATGTAAAGATAACAACCGCAACTGCGATCCCTTTTGGAGCATTCAGTGTTAAGTATATCTTTTCTTTTATATCAAAATCCTTAAAAAATAAAGTTGAGACTGTTATAAATCTGATAAAAAGATATGCCAGAAACAATACTGATGCAGGTATAATAAAATCTAGGCTCCAGGATATCTTTATCATAGA
>WJKL01000032.1 GCA_014729145.1 Candidatus Woesearchaeota archaeon | reverse complement strand
GAATCTTCCCCGCCCCATTTGTTTTAATAAAAAACTTTAAATACTAGTAAAGAACATTAAGAAAAGAGGTGTGAGATATGAAAAAAATAATTATACTATTATTATTAGCTTTATCCTGCTTGGCTGTTTCTGCACAAGCGTTTGATTTTAAGATAACTTCCATAAGAAGCGAGATTGAAGCTGATGAGTCTGCACAGTTTTTGATAACAATAGACAGCAATCTAACTACTATCAAAGAACTTAAAGTTTATTCTCCAGAAGTTGAATGGGATGTTCCTTCAGATATAATAAAGGTTTATCCAGAAAAAACTACAGAATATAAGCTTGTTCTTACACCTTTGAAATATGTTGAGCCTGGAAAGATATACGGGATAAAGATATATTTCAAGAATACAAAAACAGATGAGATTATCTATTCTGATATAGTCCAGGTCAATGTAAAGAGCACTACAAAAACAGTCAGCGCATACAGGCCTTCTGTTAGGATGGCCGTGGATATGCCTACAAATATAGATCCAAGCGGGCCGGTCAATGTAAAGGTTAAGCTGGAAAACCAGAATCTGCTTAATCTTTCAGATTTAAGATTAAATGTATACAGCGAAGCAGAAGGATTTCAGACAGAACAGGATGTAAAGCTTATACCTCTTGGAAAGAAGATCCTTGAATTGAATTATAATATCGATCCTCTGCAGGACCCGGGAGAATACGGCCTAACTTTTGAACTTGTAGAAGGAAATGAAATTATAGAGAGAAAAGTAAAGCCTATCAATATAGTGGAAACCACTCCAGAGTTCAAAGTTGAAGAAAGTGAAGAAGGATTTTTTTTCAAGAACACCATAAATAGGCAATATATCAGCGAATCCAATGTAGAGGACACACAGACAATAAAGATACCAACCACAACAATAAAAAGCTGGTTTATCTCTACATCGCCTGAATCTCAGAAGATAACTGAAGGTGAGAACAAATATTTGGTTATTGATTTAACATTAAAACCAGGTGAAAGCAAAGAAATTACAATAACAACAAGCTACAGGATTTTAATCTATATATTGATAATAGCAGGTATTTTGCTGTATGTTTATTATAGATATAAAAGCCCGATCAGCATAGAAAAGACAGTTTCTGATGTAAACACAAAGGAAGGAGGGATATCTGAACTCAAGGTAACTCTTGAACTAAAGAACTCTGCAAATAAAACAATAAAAAAAGCAACAGTTACAGATTATGTTCCGAATATTTCAAGCATAAAAAAAGAATTCAGCGAAGGAACATTAAAGCCAAGCAGAATATTCAAGCACAAGACAAAAGGAACTATAATGAAATGGGACATAGAAGATATAGCTCCAGGGGAGGACAGACTGATAAGCTACACCATGAAATCCAAGCTAAGTATTGTCGGAGATTTTAAAGTGCCAAGAGCAAAAATCACTTTCAAGAAAAAAGGGAGAGAGATAACCAGCTATTCCAACTCTGTTGGAGTAAGCACACCATAAGATTATCAGAGAAAAAAATTTTCCATTTCCACAACTTTTATAAATAATTATTTTTATTTCTTTATTCAGCCCTGTGTAGCTCAACGGCAGAGCGTTCGGCTGTAGCTTTAAAGCACTCATTGACTATGCAATAATTGCTTGGATGAAGATGAGTCAGCTGATACCGAAAGGTTGCTGGTTCAAAAATCAGATGTATAATCTTAAAATGCATTTGTTTTGAAAGTCCGGCCACAGGGATTTTTTCTTTAAAATACCTTAAAAATCAGTAAGATTTATAAATAATGAAAAAATTCAAGCCCTATGCCTGATTCATCTTTCTATAGTCAAAAGAAGCTTGAATAAGCTTTTATAATTTTATAGATAGACGAATAGGCTTTTGAGAGGAAAAAGCCCTGGTAGTGTAGCCTGGCCTAGCACGAAGCCCTGTCGTGATGGTAGAAAGATTGAAAGAAGTCTTTTTACTTCGCATAAAGGCTTCAACTCGGGTTCAAAAAACTTCAAGTCCAAAAAATTTATCAAAAGGGCTGTGTTTGACTGTCCCGACCAGGGCGTCAGCGGATTTGTTTCCGCATTTGGGCCGGTAGCTCAGCCTGGTACTTGGCGAGGTAAAGCCGAGCCTCGCGAGCAGGAAAGAGCACTTGACTTTTAATTTGTTAAAAGATATCAAGTGGTCGCGAGTTCGAATAGGCTAAGGCGTAAGCCTTAAAAAGAAAGTCTCGTCCGGCCCACTTTATAATAAAAAATGGCAAAGAAAAAAAATAAATCAAATGTTAAGAATCATGTCCTGATTCCAAAACATGAAAAATTATCAGAAAAAGAAAAAAAGACTATGCTGGAAAAATATAATGTTTCTTTGAAGGAGCTGCCTAAAATAACAAAAGAAGACCCAGCTATTGAAAGCTTAAATGTTAAAGAAGGGGACATAATCAAGATAACAAGAAAAAGCGAAACTGCAGGAAAAGCAGTATTTTACAGGGGAGTAATAAGTGAATAAGCATAAAACCTTAATAAAAAAATACTTTGAAGAAAAGAGTTTTGTTGATTCAACTATTGAATCTTTTAATAATTTTATAGATAATGAACTGCAGAAGATAGTAGATGAAAATAAAGAGATAGAACCGACTATCATCCCGCCCGATGTTGATGAATTTAAGATAAAATTTGATAAGATATGGGTTACAAAGCCTGAAATTATTGAGGCTGATGGAAGCAAAAGGGCAATCTATCCTGCAGAAGCAAGACTTAGAAAGTTATCTTATTCTGCTCCGATGTATATTGAAGTTTCGGCACACATCAATGGGGTGCAGAGGGAAAGCTTCACTACATTGATAGGAAATATACCTATCATGCTTAAGAGTAAATTCTGTCATCTTAGTAATATGGACAGAGAAAAACTGATAGAGAAAGGTGAAGATCCAAACGATCCTGGCGGATATTTTATTATCAATGGGACAGAAAAGGTCCTTATCAATGTTGAAGACCTTGCAGCGAATAACCTTCTTGTAGAAAAAGCGAGCACAGGTCCAAGTGAATATCTTGGAAAAATGTTTTCTGAAAAAGGAGCATATAAGATACCTCACACCATTGAAAAGATGAAAGATGGGACAATAAACCTTACATTTACAAGAGTAAAAAGAGTGCCGATGATAATGATCATAAAAGCGCTTGGCCTTGTTAAGGATGAAGAAATAATGAAAGCTGTTTCTGAAGAAAAACAATATGATGAAATTCTGGTTAACCTGTATAAATATACAGACATCAAAAGTGAAGAAGATGCGCTTGACAAGATTGCAAAAAAGATAGGTATAACCCAATCCAGAGAGATAAGGCTTGAAAGGATAAATGACATAATTGACAAATATCTGCTACCTCACCTGGGAACTGACAAAAAAGACAGGATGTTCAAAGCTTATAATCTGTGCAAGATGGTGAAAAGATTCATTGATGTTTCTAATGAAAATCTGCCTACAAATGACAAAGATCATTACATGAACAAGAAGCTTAAATTGAGCGGAGATCTGCTTGCTGATCTGTTGAGGATGAATCTAAAGGTATTGATAGGGGATCTGCTTTATAATTTTCAAAGAATTGTCAAAAGAGGGAAATTTCCTTCAATAAAGGTAATAATCAGGGAAAAATTACTAACATCAAGGATATACAGCTCTATGGCTACTGGTAACTGGGTAGGCGGAAGAAAAGGTATCAGCCAGAGAATACAAAGATTGAATTACCTGGATATGATGAGCCATCTTCAGAGAGTTGTTAGTCCTTTGTCAGCATCACAGGAAAACTTTGAGGCAAGAGAGCTGCATGCCACCCACCTAGGAAGATTGTGCCCTATTGAGACACCTGAAGGAACAAACATAGGATTAAGGAAAAATCTTTCTCTACTCTGTAAAACAACACAGGAAGCAGGTGAAGATGAAGTTATCAAACAAGTTAAACAGATAGGAGGGGTAAAACTCATAAGATGACTGCTGAGATATATCTAAACGGAAAATATATAGGAGAAGCAGAAGACCCTATTACATTTATCGAGCAGTTCAAGAGCGAGAGAAGAAAAGGGAGCATCTCTTTTAACTGTAATGTAGGATATGATGAAAAAGCAGATACTATTTTATTAAACAGTAATGAAGGAAGAGCAGTAAGGCCTTTGATAGTAGTAAAAGATGGAATTCCTATGCTTACTGATAATCATCTTAAACAGCTTGAAAAAGGAGAATTAAACTGGAATGACCTTGTAAAACAAGGGATCATCGAATTTTTAGATGCAGCTGAAGAAGAAAATGCCCTTGTTGCTTTTACTGAAAAAGAGCTAAGAACAGAACACACCCACCTTGAGATATCTCCTATGGATATGCTTGGATTATGCGCAAGCCTTGTGCCCTTTGCAAACCACAGTCCAACCCCAAGAGTAAATATGGGAAGCAAAAATCAAAAGCAGGCGCTTGGATTTTATGCTGCAAATTATTTAGTTAGGATGGATATGGATGTTAATCTACTTCACAGCCCACAGACTCCGATAGTAAGAACGATGATGCACGATATATATGGGGATCAGAATCATCCAAGTGGGCAGAATATAATTGTGGCAGTTATGAGTTACGATGGATATAACATGGAAGATGCCATAGTGATAAACAAAAGTTCAGTTGACAGGGGGCTGGCAAGAAGTACCTATTACAGACCAAGTGTAGCTGAAGAACTTAGATACAGCGGAGGACTTGTGGATGAGATAGGTGTTCCTGACAAGGAAGTTAAAGGATATAAAAGCGAAAAAGACTACAGGCTGCTTGAGAATGACGGGATAATATATCCTGAAGCAAAGATATCAGAAGGCGATGTAATAATAGGAAAGACAAGCCCGCCAAGATTTTTGAGCAGTTTAGATGAATATAATCTTGCTGCTGCTACAAGAAGAGAAAGTTCTGTTGCAGTCAGCCATGGAGAAAAAGGAATTGTTGATTTTGTACTTATAACTGAAAATGAAGAAGGAAATAAACTTGTGCAGGCGAGAATAAGAGACCAAAGAATCCCTGAAATTGGAGATAAGTTCACTTCTAGGCACGGACAAAAAGGAGTAATAGGTCTTTTGGTTCCCCAAACAGATATGCCTTTCAGTGCAAGCGGAATCACTCCAGATTTGATATTTTCACCTCATGGTATCCCAAGCAGGATGACCATATCACATATGATCGAGCTTATAGGGGGAAAAGTAGGTGCTTTAGCAGGAAGATATATTGACGGAACTATCTTCCATTCTGAGAAAGAAGCCGATCTAAGAAAAGAACTTCTTTCTTTAGGGTTTAGAGAAAACGGAGTTGAAACATTATATAACGGAAGAACAGGAGAAACATACAAGGCAAAGATATTCATAGGAAATATGTATTATCTTAAACTTAAGCATATGGTCGCAAACAAATTGCATGCAAGAGCAAGAGGGCCTATACAGCTTTTGACAAGACAGCCGACTGAAGGAAGAGCCAAAGAGGGAGGATTGAGGCTTGGAGAGATGGAAAAGGACACTTTTGTTGCCCATGGAGCAAGCCTGCTGCTGAAGGAAAGGTTTGATTCAGACAATACAAGGGTACCTGTATGTGAGAAATGCGGACTTATCGCAATCTATGATTCCCATAAGAACAGAAGCTATTGTCCAATCTGTGGAGACAATGTGGAGATATCAAACATTGAGATGAGTTATGCCTTTAAACTTATACTTGACGAATTTAAATCATTATGTGTCTATCCTAAATTAGGACTGGCAAATAAATATTAAAAGAATTAAAATGGCAAAAGCAATAGATTTAACCAAGGAACATGTACATAAAAAAGTAGAGAACATTGTTTTTGGGGTAGCAAGCCCTCAACTGATAAATAAGATGGCTACTGCAAAGATCGTTACTCCTGAGCTTTATGACAAAGAAGGATACCCTGTTGACGGGGGTTTGATGGACATAAGATTAGGGGTTATCGACCCTGGATTGAGATGTAAGACCTGCGGAAGCAAGCTAAAAGAGTGTATCGGTCATTTTGGTTATATTGAACTTGCAAGGCCTGTAGTGCATATCAGTTTCATAAAAGTTGTTCTTGATCTTCTTAGAAGCACATGCAAGGAATGCGGAAAGGTGCTTATCCCAAAAGACAGAGTCAACAGATACAAAACAAGACTCGACAAAGCTGAGATTGAGGGCGGATTGGAAGGAAGAAGAGATGAGGTCAAGAAGATCATCAGAAAACTAAAAACTGTAAACAAATGCCCCTACTGCAAGGCAAGGCAGAAAAAGATTTCAATTGAAAAGCCAACTGCTTTTTTAGAAAATGACAAGAAGATCAGCCCTATTGAAGTAAGAACAAGGCTGGAAAGGATACCTGACGAAGATCTGTTTGTTTTTGGATTGAAGCCTGGGTATGTGAGACCTGAATGGATGATACTAACTGTAATGCCTATCCCTCCAGTAACAATAAGGCCTTCTATCACACTTGAATCAGGAGAAAGAAGCGAAGATGACCTAACTCACAAGCTGGGAGACATAGTTAGGATAAACCAAAGGCTTTTTGAGAATATCAATGCAGGTGCTCCTGAGATAATAATAGAAGACCTATGGGATCTTCTTCAATACCATATAACCACATTTTTCAACAATAATGTAGCACAGCTGCCTCCTGCAAGACATAGAAGCGGCCAGCCTCTTAAGACCATAACTGAAAGGATAAAAAGCAAAGGAGGAAGGATAAGGCATAATTTAGCCGGAAAGAGAACAAATTTCAGTTCAAGAACTGTTATAAGCCCTGACCCTATGATAAAACTTAATGAAGTTGGTGTGCCAAAGATAGTTGCGATGAAACTTTCTGTTCCTGAAATTGTCACAGAATGGAATATTGAATATCTGAAGGAATTTGTTAAAAGAGGGCCAGAGGAATATCCAGGAGCAAATTATATAATAAGGCCTGATGGAAAGAAAAAGAAGATTACAGAAGAGACCCAAGAGGCTCTGCTTGAAGAGATGGAGCCTGGATTTATTGTAGAAAGACAGCTGATGGACGGAGATATTGCAATATTCAACAGGCAGCCAAGCCTGCATAGGATGAGCATGATGTGCCACAAGGTCAGAGTACTGAAAGGAAAAACATTCAGGCTTAATCCTGCAGTATGCCACCCTTACAATGCTGACTTTGATGGTGACGAGATGAACCTTCATATACCTCAGACAGAAGAGGCAAGGGCTGAGGCTGAAATACTGATGGAAGTACAGACTCAATTGATATCTCCAAGATATGGATTAAGTGTAATTGGATGTATACAGGACTCAATATCAGGAAATTACCTTCTTACTAAAAGAAAAAGTTTCTCAAGAAAAGAAGCAGTAAGCATACTGCATGATGCAGGCATAAGTGATTTTTCGAGACTTCCAAACAAGAAAAAGATTAGCGGAAAAGAGATATTTTCTGTAGTACTTCCTGAAGATTTTGAATTTAAAGGAAAATCAAGAGCAGAAAATGAGGAAGGAGATAAAGAAGTATTGATCAAGAAAGGAAAATTAATAAAAGGTGTTATGGACCGGGATAATCTTGGAGAAGGAAGCGGATTGTTGTTGAGGAACATCCATAAGAAATATGGAGAAAATTCAGCTATAAAAATACTTGGAAAGATATTCAAATTAGGAACAACTTATTTATCAAAACATGGATTTACTGCTGCTTTATCTGATACAGACCTTCCTGAAGTTGCCAAAACAAAGATCAGGAAGATATTGAATGACGCTGAAAGTGAGGTAAACAACCTAATCAGCCTATATCACCAGGGAAAGCTAGAGATATTTCCAGGAAGAACTATGAAAGAGACACTGGAATTAAAGATATTAGAGCTGCTTAACAAGGCAAGAAATGAAAGCGGAAATATCGTTGCTGAGCATCTTGACAAAAATACAGGAAGTTCCATAATGAGTGATTCAGGAAGCAGAGGAGGTCCGCTTAACCTGGCTCAGATGGCTGCAGTTGTAGGACAGCAGGCTTTGAGAGGAAAAAGGATAGGAAAAGGTTATTTTGAAAGAACATTGTCCATATTCAAAAAAGGAGATTTAAGCAGCAGATCCAGAGGATTTATCAAAGACGGATATAAAAGGGGGCTGGAGCCGCATGAATTCTTTTTCGGTGCGATAACTGGAAGAGATTCATTGATGGATACAGCTTTGAGAACACCTAAATCAGGATATCTTTACAGGAGACTGGCAAATGCTATGCAGGATCTGAAGGTTGAATATGACAAAACTGTAAGAGATGCAAGCGGAAAAATAGTTCAATTCAAATACGGCGAAGATGGAATTGATGTTTCAAAAAGCGAAGATGGATTATTGAATATCCAAAGAATAATTGATAATGTGAAATAAAATGGCTAAAAACTATAGAAAATATAAAAACAAGCTTCCAGAATCAATAATGGATGAAATAAAAGAAAAGACAGAAGGGATGTCTGATACCAGGGTAAATAAGGTATTAAAAGAAGCATTCAATGAATATAGGAAGATGAGAGTAAATTCAGGAGAATCTGTGGGGCTTGTGGGAGCAGAATCTATCGGAGAGCCTGGAACACAGATGACACTTAATACATTTCATTTTGCTGGTGTTGCAGAGATGAACATCACAGTTGGGCTTCCGAGGATAATTGAAATCCTTGATGCAAGAAAGACCATAAAAACACCAATGATGGAGATTTTCCTTAAAAAACCATGGAGCACAGGAAAAAATATTAAGCAGCTTGCACTTTCTATCAAAGAAAGCAGATTAAAAGACATATTGGTGGATATAACTGTAAGCATTGTCGATTCAAAAATTGAATTAAAGCTTGATGACGAAAAGATGAAAGAGATAGGGATAATCAACAGCAAAGTGGTCAGTGCATTAAAAAAACAGTTCAAAAAAGCCTCAATAAAGAAAAAAGATGATATTATAATGATCAAACACAAAGGAAAAGAAGATTCTATGGAAGATGTATATAAGATAAAAGAAAAGATAAAAGATGTATATATACAGGGGATAAAAGGAATAACACAGGTTCTTCCTGTAAAAAGAAATAATGAATTCATAATAATAAGCGCAGGCTCTAATCTTAAAAAAATCCTAAAATTAAAAGAAGTTGATGGAACAAGAACTACAACAAATGATATATATGAAACTGCAGGGGTCTTGGGTGTAGAAGCTGCAAGACAAGTTATAATAAATGAAGTAAACAAGGTTATTGAAGCTCAGGGTCTTAATGTTGATATGAGACATGTAATGCTGGTTGCAGACACTATGTGCTTCAGCGGGGAGGTAAATGGGATTACAAGATATGGTATTGTAAGTGAGAAGGCTTCTGTTCTGGCAAGAGCTTCGTTTGAAACCCCTATAAAGCATATAATCAATGCTTCACTTGCAGGTGAAGTTGACCAGCTTAATTCAGTTGTTGAAAATGTTATGCTTAACCAGCCTGTTCCTGTAGGTACTGGACTGCCTGGATTAATCACAAAGGTGAAATAGATGGGAGCGATAGAAGAAATCAAAAAATCCATAAAAGAAGGAAATGCAGTTATAGGCACCAATGAAGTTATAGATGGATTAAAGAAAAGCAAACTGGCCAAGGTTTACGTAACAAGCAACTGTCCTGAAGATATAAAAAAGGATGTTAATTATTATGCTGATTTTTCAAATGCAGATGTTGTAAACCTAAGGGAAAAGAATGATGAATTAGGTATGATCTGTAAGAAACCATTTTCTATTTCTTTATTTGGAGTAAACAAAGGTGCATAAGTTGGCTGCAAAGATTAAACTTGACATTGAAACGATGAAGTGCATATCTCTCTTTGGGAAAATCACTAAAGTGACTGCCAAAGACTGCTTTAAGCAGGATAAAAAGCTGATATTTATCGTTGATGAAGGAAAAGCAGGCATGGCAGTAGGAAAGAAAGGAGCAAATATAAAGAAGCTGGAAAAACTGCTCAACAAGAAAGTGAAGATCATAGAACAAAGTGATGACCTGATTGAATTTGTAAAGAATGTTATCTATCCGCTCAAGGCAAAAGAAATATCAGAAAATGAAGGCATTGTAACAATAGTTCCCATTGACAATAAGACAAGGGGTTATTTGATCGGAAGAGAAGCATCTAACCTAAGAAATTATGAAGAGGTAGTTAAAAGATATTTTGATATCGAAGAATTAAAGGTTTCACAGTCTTAGTTTTTGAAAAAAGTTATTTTTTCGAAAGCTTTTTAAATCAATATTTAATCCAAATAACAAACTAAAATGTCAAAGAAAGCAAAAGGATTGGGAGCTGCAAGAAAGCTCAAGAAAAGAAGGAAAAAAGACAGATGGCTCTCTCCTAAATACAAAAGAAAGAAGCTTAACCTAAAGCAAAAAGCTGATCCATTAGAAGGAAGCTCTCAAGCAAAAGGTATTGTGCTGGAAAAGGTACAGCTTGAGGCAAAACAGCCAAACTCAGCTATGAGAAAATGCGTAAGGGTGCAGCTTATCAAGAACGGAAAACAAGTAACTGCTTTCTGTCCTGGAGACGGCGCAACAAAACTGATAGATGAGCACGATGAGGTCACTATTGAATGCATCGGAGGAAAGATGGGAAGAGCAAAAGGAGATATCCCAGGAGTCAGATGGTGTGTGATAAAGGTCAATGATCAAAGTTTAAATGCATTATTAAAAGGAAAGATAGAGAAGGCCAGAAGATAAAATGGAGATAAAAGCTTTTAATAAATGGGGAACTGAAGAGATAAAGATAAAAGACAAAGGACTGATAAATTATATCAACCTTGAGCCCAAGATACTTCCAAAGACAGGAGCAAAATATGCAGGAGAAAGGTTCCACAAATCTGATGTTTTTATTGTTGAAAGGCTGATAAACAAGATAATGGTGCCGGGCCATAAATCAAAGAAGCATTTTAGGTCTTCGGGACATATTACTGGAAAGGCAAACCACGCATACAATATAGTAAGAGATGCTTTTAATAAGATTGAAGCTGTTACAAAAGAAAACCCTGTGATGGTATTTGTAAAAGCTTTGGAAAATGCAGCTCCAAGGGAAGAAATAATAACTATTGAATACGGAGGAGCAAGATATCCAAAAGCGGTTGAATGTGCTCCCCAAAGAAGGATAGATATTGCACTTAGGTTCTTTACCCAAGGAGCATACCAGAAAGCATTCGGCTCCAAGAAAAAGATCGAAGACTGCCTTGCAGACGAGATAATCAATGCTTATAAGCTTTCAAATGATTCTGCTGCTATAAAGAAAAAGCTTGAATTAGAAAGACAGGCAGATGCTAGTAGATAAAAGAAATAAAAAAATTAAAAATTAATTGTTTCCTTATATTCCATAGATTTTATTTCTGTGTTAGATCTTATTTTTTGCATTGCTATCTCAAAATCAACAGGCATTGTCTGGTCTTTTGGACTTTCATAGTGCATAGGAATTACAAGATTGGGTTCAATCTCAGATGTAAACTTTGCTGCATCTGTTGGACTCATGACTACATCTCTGTTTCCAATAGGCACAAATAAAACATCTGCTTTTTGATTAGATTCTTTGTAGAGGCTGTCTGCTACAAAATAAGCTGTTTGATTCCCATCATTCAATAAAAACCCTACACAAGGTACCTTATGGTCGCAATAGGTTGCTCCAACACTTATATTGTCTACTTCTGTCTTTTCTCCTGGTTTTAATACAATGTGTTCTATGTTTCTTTCTTGAAGATCCTTTCCTACTTCTTCATTAGATATAATCACGGGGTTGCTTTTTTCATAAAGATTTGTTATTACATCTGCATCATAGTGGTCTCCATGACTATGAGAAAGCAAGATTATATCTGCATCATTCAGATCTTCTTTTTTTAGATAATCTAAATCAAATCTTCCTCCTCCAAAATTGTACTTTCCCGGATCTATCAAAATCCTCTTATCACCCATCTCCAATTCAAAAGTTGAGTGCACATATTTTGTTATTTTCATCTTTTATACCTCCACTAAAGTTGGTTTTTTATATAAATCATCTTCTTTTAATCCTGCATATTTTGTTTCTGTCAACAGATTTTTTTCAAATTTAATTTTTTGAACAAAACCTGCAAAAGATTTGTAATGCATATTTTCTATAGTTTCATCTATGCCTTGTTCTTTTGCTATGGAATTTAACCTATTTAGAATTGGTTTTATTCCAAGATTTGCTCTTGTCCATGTCTGTCTATCCCAGCTTTGGTTATAAGAACATTCTTCTAATCTTTGTGAGATAAAACCAAGCTCTTCTATCAAATACTTCTTACCATTTGGCAAAGCATAAAGTAGATATGTAAAAAATTCTTGTTTTTCTTTTGCAATCTTTTTATGGTCTATATAAACAGAAGATGGTTTAAATTCTGCTAATGTTTCTAACAAATCACTTGTGTTTTTTGGTTCTTCTGCTAAATTTACATAATCTAGATTGAAAAAGTTTCTATAAAATTCCATAAAAGGTTCAACAAAATCTCCTATTTCTTGCTTTTGTTTTAATCTGTTTAACTCTTTAACTCTCCTTACTTCAAGCAATTCTTCAGTAGGTGTTAAAAACAGATTAAGTCCTTTGCTTACAAACATTGACTTTGCAGATTCTCCAAACTCTCCTGAATACCCTGCAAAAGCAAAATTTGAATTTTTAAAATTGTAGTTGCCTGTACATTTAGAGAAAATATCTGCTAATTTCTCTGTCAATGTACGCATTGAGATATTATACATCTCGCTAATCTTTCCTTTTTCTTTACGAAGCTGGATAAATTCATCTACTCTTGCAACTAACTCATCGAATTCAAGTGAACCTGCCTCTTCTCCAGATAATCTATTGCTGAAAGATCTTATCTCATTATTAATACTATGATAATCTTGTGTTATAGCGTCAATTTTTTCGCGATCTAATCTTTTTGCAATCTTTTTCTTTAAAGATCTAAAATCTTTTGAATCTACAATCACTTTTCCTTCAAAGTAAAATAACTTAAAACTATCAAGTCCAAGCATATTAGGTGCATATTTTTTATTTTCTTTTGTAGAGTTTACAAGGGTGTCTCTTCCAGATTTATCTTTGTAAATTTCTGGATTGAGTATTCCATTTTCTTTACATAATCTTGTAAAAGTTTCCATATCATTTATTCTAGATTCAAGATCTGATGTTTTCATTGTAACCTCCACTAAATCTCAAAATTGATTTAGTTAACATAGCAGATGTTCTTCTTAGATTTGGTAATGTAGATTGCACTGCATTTTCTAAGTTAGATGGCTCATTAACTATACAAAAAGCCCCGTCTATAAGATCGTAAGAAAAGTCTAATTTTTCTGGACTTTGTCCATATAAGACAAAGAAAGGTTTGTTGTGCTTTTTTGATATTCTTGCTATCTCTCCAACAATCTTTCCTTTAACACTTCTTTCATCAAATCTTCCTTCTGCACTAATTACAAAATCAGATTTTCTTATGTTTTCTTCTATAGGAAGATATTGTTTTACAACTTCAATAGAATGTACAAGATCTGCTCCAAGATAAGCTTTTAATGCTGCTCCAATACCCCCTGCACCACCTGAACCCGGCGCATATCTTATATCTTCTCCTGTATATTTGTAAGTAGCTACTCCAAATTTGAAAAGAGCTTCATCTAATTTGTATGATTGTTCTTCTGTTGCTCCTTTTTGCTTTGAATAAACGAGGCTTGTACTTTTTGGACCGCAAAGAACACTAGAGGGGTTGCAGGCTACTTTAATCTTTAAATTGGAAGGGAGCTTTTCATATAATCTTGATGCATCTATGTGTTTTATCTTTTTTAAAGCAAGTCCGCCCACAGGTAATTCGTTTTCTTCTTTATCCTTAAGACTTACTCCTAATGACTGAAGCATTCCTGCTCCAGCATCATTTGTTGCTGATCCTCCAAGTCCTATGATAATTTCTCTGTATCCATCTTCAATAACTTTATTGATGACTGTTCCAAGACCATAACTTGTAGCAATTGTCGGATCTCTTTTTTCTTTAGGAACTAAAGAAATACCGCATGTAAGTGCAGATTCTATCAAAGCTATACCTGTATTGTCAATTATACCATATTGTGTTTCTATCTCATCTCCTAAAGGCCCTGTAGCCTTTACTGTCTTGAATCTTCCTGAAGAAGCATGAATAAGTCTATTAGCCAAACCATCTCCTCCATCTGAAACAGGTATCTTTGCTGTTTCTATAGTATCATCAATAGATAAGATTCCTTCTTCTATACTATTTGCAACATAATGTGCATCTGGTCCTTCCTTAAATGAATCAGGCATTATTGCTATCTTCATAGAAAAATATTAGTCTTCTTTTTTAATAGCACTTACGCAAGAATTCTCGTTAATGTTTTGAATGTTTCAGAAAATCTTTCGAGAATCAAAAAAATATCGGAAATATTACAGCTGGAATCCTTCTTTTTTCAGCTCTTCTGTGATTAAATGTTCTTTTAGGCTTTCTATTTCAAAGTTTTCAAGCTCTTCTCTGAATTTTGTAAGTTCTTTTAGGTCACGAAAAATGCATTGGACGAAGAAATCGTAGAAATCAATTAAAGAATAAAAAAGATTTATGTTAGGATGTTGTAGCAACCAGGCCCTTAACTCTTTCTTTTTTCTTGATTTTATGACCATATTAGACCTGAAACCAAAACCCATCTTCGTGAAATCAAGTATTGAGCAGTGTTTGACTATTATGCTTGACTCCATCTTTTTCAAACTGTCAAATAGCGTAGAAACAGGTATATCTGTTTCACTGCTTATCTTTGCTAATGATTTTCTTGAATTCTCTCTCAAGTGCCTTAATAATACTTTTTCCTTTTCTTTTAGCATAAAATATATAGAAACAATTTGATTTATATGCCTTGCTTAGATAATCCTGAAAATCTTCTGGATAAAACAAGAAATTATTCAAAAATAAGATCAGCATTTGACATAAATGCTTCTCTTTTTACATCTTCTATTATGAAATAGGCTTTTTTATCTAGTATCTTAAATCTTTCCTCTAGATTATCCAAAAATTCTTCCATGTCTTTAATCTGCTTAAAGATACCTTCAAGCATAAAATCATATCCATTATTTATTTTATATACAGAATTTATTGACTGGTTCTTCAAAAGAAATTCCTTAAGAGACTCTTTATCTTCTCTGTCTACTTTTATATTGATATTGGCTCTTGCACCATAACCTAGTTTGTCAAAATCCAATAGGGTTGTGTGTTTCTTGATAAGCTTGTTCTCGCTTTCCTTTAATCGATCGAAGATTGTGGAGACTGGGATTTGAATCTTTCTGCTCATCTTGGTCAGAGACATTCGAGCGTTCTGTCTCAGATGAGATATTATCTTCAGATCTTTTGGATTCATTTTTTTAGCCGATATCTTCGATTTTATATTTTACGTCTTTTCCAGGAATCTCAAACTCTTCCCCTGGATACTTGCCAAACATGGCCTGAGTAATAGGTGCCACTGGCGTTATAATGGTAAGTTCAATTCCATTTATGTCTACTGTAGTTCCTCCTTCTGATGGTCCAATAAAATAATGTGCTTGTAAATCATTATTTAGATTTTTTAACATAACAACAGAGCCAAGCAAAACTCTTCCATTTGGTTCTGGATAGTTTATATTCTGTATATCATATATTGCCTGTTCTATTTCCCCTATTCTTGTAGCGGTGCCGTCAGCAAGCCATGATGCTTCTTTTCCTGTTGTGTCATGCTGAGACTGCATAGCTCCTGGAGCGTCTATGACTGTCTGTCTAGAAAAATTAAAAGATTCCTTTAGGTTTTCAAGCTCTTCTTCAAGAACTCCAACCAGCCCCTTTACAACTGTTTTCCTATTCAGATTCATCTTCATCATCTCCATCTATGTATTTTACCCCTTGTTTTTCAAACAATATCCTTGCATATCCCTTATGTTCTATGTTTGTTTCAGGGATTTCAAGTTCTTTTAATAATGCTAATATCTGTGCCTTTGCATCAGCTACATCTTCTGAATGTATTTCACATTCAATATATTCTCCAAGCTCTTTTATAAGATCTATATTGATTCCTTTGTTTCCAAGCGTTCCTGCTATTCTGCTCTTGTGGATAGTTAGTACATTTACATAACCTACTTTATCTAAGATATTTCCCATCTCTCCTACATCTGATATCTGAATGTCATGTTCTATCCATGCTCCTTTTTGATTAGTAAGAGCTTTATAAGTCAAAAAATTGCCGTTGACAGTCTTTCTTATCCTTAAGATAGCTGAACCTGGTCCTTGCGGCTCTTTTTCTTTTCCTTTAGGCTTATAATAATAATCTACTTGGTCTTCTTCATATTTTATTTCCATTCCTTTTTCTACCAAGATCTGCTTTACTTTTTCTCTGTCTTCTATCTTTGCTCTTATCTCTATTTCCATTTTCTCACCTAAGCTGCAGCCCTCATAAGCGCTGTCTTAAAATTTGTTTTTCTTTTTGTTTTTGTCTTCTTGAAATCCATCTCAAGGTCTTTTCTAAAAAGGCATGGCTGTAGTTTGCCATCTGCATTTAATCTTAGTGCATATATACCTTCTCCGCATTTTTGCCTGTGTTTGCAGTTCATGCATTTATTTCCAAAAGATTTTGCTTTTGTCATCACAGGTGTACCTTTTATGATATACTTATTAACTTTTGTTCCATTCTGATTCTCTAAAGAAACAGACGAGCATAAAGATTCCAATACAAGATTAAGGTTGTCTGATGAAAATACCATGTCCTTTGTTCCTTCTTTGACAGGCAAAAGATCAAGGAATCTTAGATCAAAATTATTTTTCTTGCAGTAATCAACAAATTTCATCACTTCTTTTAAATTCTTCTTGTCAATCATTGTGTTAATTTTAATCTTGATACCAAGTTTTGATGCTTCAGAGATACCATCTAAAACCCTATTTAGTCCATCAATTCCAGTTATCTCACCATATTTCTTGTTGCTCAATGAGTTTACAGAGATATTGATTCTTTTTAGCCCTGCTTTTTTTAGATCATTTACCTTGTCTTTAAGGAAAAATCCGTTTGTAGTCAAGCTTAAGTCAAATTTTTTGTTGATCTTGTAGATTTCACTTATAATCTTCTTTATATCTTTTCTAAGAAGGGGTTCTCCTCCTGTCAGTTTTATTTTATTGATATTGTTTTCTTTTGCAAGCTTTACTGCAGACAAGATAACACCAAGAGGAAGGTCTTTAGAATTCTTACTATCAGAACCTTCTGCATGACAGTAATAACAATTGTAATTACAACGATTTGTCAAACATATCCTAAGATAGATAGGATTTTCTTTCATATAGCTAAAAAAGAGTTAGATTTATATAAATTTAGTTATATACTATGTATAAGTTATCATATTTTGGGGGCAATGTATATGAAAAATATAAGTTTAATAGATAAATTTTGTAAAAATTTTATAATAGAGGACAGTGAAGCTGAACTTATTAGAAAGACCCTCCATAATAAGATAAATCTTAAACAAAACATAAATGTATTTTGTTCTTTTACATTTATCACTCCTAATTACAGAGCAGTCAATATAATCAATACATTAGCTAAGATGTCTAAAATATTGCCTAATGTCCATATACATCTTATATTGTCTGATAATAACATCCTAACTCAAGATTATCTAAAAAGTCTTGGTATAATAAAAAGTAATTTTGACACTGAGATGTTTATCAATTCAAAAGTTGATGAGCTTAAGAATCTTCTTGTTTCTTTTGGAGCAAACCCAAGTAATATCCACATATATCGGTTTTCTGAGATATGGAGCAGACTTCTTAAAGAAAAAAGCAAGAACCTTTTCCTAGAATATTATTCATCTATCTCAAAGATAAAATTAAATAATATAAATCTAGAGAAACTAAGAACTGTTGCAAGAGTATTTCAATTTTCATTGGACATGTATGTATCTACAATATTCCATCTTTTGTTCCCATATGATGTAGATGCTCCGATAGATTTTTTTTACGGAAGATATGAGAAGAAAGAACTTTATAATGAAATAAGAGATAATCTTTATGATGAAGGGTTTATTAAAATAAAAAAACCTCTTTTCCTTTTTATGCATGAACATCCTGACCTTATTTTTAAAGCAAGGATGCCTGAGTGGAACATGTCAAGAGAAGAGATATATTATATAATTGAAAATGTTGATCTAAGTGAAGAAGACCACATAAACATTATAGATTTCTACAAAGATGATCTTAAGAGCTGCTCTGTCATGGAAGGGGGGGCTGAGAAATCATACAAGACAGGAGAACTTACTAAGAAACTTAAAGATGTTAATGACATGGAAAAAAAGAACATCACTACAAGTGTTGTATATTCGTTTTTGCAGGAGATGAAATCAAAGCTGAAAAACCAGAATTTTGTAGACTGCAACATGCATATAAAAGATAAAGATACTTTGATGAAGATTACAAGGCTGTTAAGAACAAAACATATCCTTGACATACTTGATCTTTCTGATGGTACAAACAACCTATCTGAAATATCAAGCGAACTTGGAATTCCTATATCTAATCTAAGCAAATATGTAAAAGGGCTTAAGGAAGTTGGACTGGTCTGCACAACAGAAGACAAGAAATTGAACAAGGTCTGCAAAAGATTAAGGATAGATATAGATCATATCAATTAGATAATTTCCATAACATCTCGAAGAAATATCTGTAAGAATCAGCTACTTCTTTTGATGTTATCAAGAAGACAACTTAACCTTTTCAAGTTATGTTTTGAAAAACTTAAAGCATATCCTTTAATTCTACAAAGAAGATTGGATGTTCCAAAACATAGAAGAAAAGGAGAATACAGAAAAAAGACATTTGATATTTTTGATTATGGAGAATATTTACAAAGAAATAAGATTGAAACGCTGAATAGTATGATTAAAAGAAGATTTAACTCAAATGTTAAATCTCATAAAGATAAATTACAAAGAGTTGAAATATTAACTAGAGTTATAGCATACAATATTGATAGACTGATAAGAACTGGAAAAGAAATAATTCTGATTTTCATCAGAATTATAAGGGTTTCATATTAGCCTAAAAAATCATAACCTTTTTATATATCTAAATGATATTATTTAACAAGAGCGGGTTGTTTTTTGGTTCGTGCTCAAATTTTTTGATTCTAAAATTATTGACTAAACTCTATTAAAGAGGCTAGTCCGAGGCAAAAAGATGAGATACAAAAAAGGACTTGTAGAAATTATTCAGCTGGAAGAAGCTGGAAGATGTGATGAGTGTAGCAGACCTGTAAAAAATCCAACTGAAGTAAATAAGGCAGGGAAAACCATAGGAAAATACGGGCCTGTATGTGTGAAACCTATAGCTGAAGAAGTCATAAAGGCAAATGAGGCAAGCAAATTTGGCCTTGTTTTGCCGGGATTTGAATTTATTGATTATTTTAAGAGACCTAATGTAAAGGATATAAGAGAATTTGAAGAAAAAAAACCAAATGGAGACAGAAGAGTTCATGTTCTTGAAAGACTAATTAGGATTAAGAACGGCCAATATATAAACATACCAAAAGAAACTAGGCTTGTTCCTGACATTGACAACTGGAAAAAAAAAGGAGATTTTATCCAAATATATCTTCCGCATAAAGAAAAGATAAACAAAAAAAGATTGACACCAAAAGAAATTTCAAGAAAGTATGTTGGTCAGAACTATCTTGCCTATTCAGGATTGATATATTTCAACAAGACTGACAACAGAAACAGGATATTTTCTCTGATGTCCCTGATAGAAGGGAAAAAAATATCCTATCTATGCAGACAGAAAGAGATAGAAGAAAATATAGAGATAGAAAGCGATCAGGGCCCAAACAAGATCCTGATGGTGCCGTCTACAACAAAAAAAGGAATGTATTATCCTGTAAAGCTGAAGAATCTTGCAGTTGAAGAGAAAGACAAATACAGCAAAGCATTTGAGTTTGATTTTACAAGCATCAGCGGAGATGCATTATATAATAATCTTCCGCACAGCAATGCAAACATGAGAAGAGGGGCAAGATACAGGCATCCTCCTGTAAGGCCTGACAAATTTGCGATGGCTGCACTGGATTATCTGATGTCAAGAGAGGAAAATGACATCCTTGTTGATCCAAGACCTGTTGTCCCTTCAAATCTTGCATGTCTGATGGAAAACAAGCTTTTGACAAGGGCTGTTCACGGCTCTGAACTGCTTGACGGGCATGAAATAGAGGCGCAGCTTTGGATGGCAGCAAGACATCATGCAATAGGATACAAAAAGATGTTTGAATAAACAAACTTTTTTAAACCTCTTTTTCTTTATTTTTTGTTATGAAAATTATGCATATAGAAGCCAAAAGTGATGTTGATGTTAAGAAGGCAGTAGAAAAAGCTGTAGACAAGCTTCCAAATAAAGTAGGATTGGTTGCAACTATACAGTTCAAGCATAAACTAAAAGATATCAAAGAATTATTAGAAGAAAAAGGAAAGAAAGCAGTTATCGGGGGGCAGATATTGGGATGTGATGTTAGTGCAGCTGAGAAGATCAAAGATAAAGTAGATACTTTTTTGTATATCGGCTCAGGAAATTTTCATCCTTTGAGTGTAGCTTTGGAAACAGGAAAGAAGGTTGTGACTGCAAATCCCCTGACTAATGAAGTAGGCAGGATAAAGAAAAAAGATATTGAAAAATACAAAAAGCAGCAGAGAGGAGCACTGATTAAATTTTTATCTTCTAAAAAAATTGGAATATTAGTAAGTACAAAACCAGGGCAGGAAAGGATGAAAAAGGCTTTATATTTAAAGAAGAAGCTGGAAGCTAAAGGCAAAGAATGCTATATATTTTTAGATAATACTCTGAATCCTGCTGAGTTTGAGAATTTTCCATTTATCGAATGCTGGATTAATACTGCATGTCCGAGATTTGCAGACGAGAAAAAAGGTGTTATAAACTATGAAAAAGTCGAAGAAGAAATCAAAAGAATGGATTGAGATTAAGCTTGACAAAGAAAAGAAAAAGAAAGAAGAAGAATGAGAAAAACAAAGCCTGAACTGATATCACCAGCAGGAGACTGGATTTCTTTAAGAGCGGCGATTGAAGCAGGAGCTGATGCTGTTTATTTTGGATTGAAAGAATTCAGTATGAGGGCAAAAGCAAAGAATTTTAAGTTAAATGAACTCAAAAAAGTTGTTGATTTCTGCCATAAGAAAAAAGTTAAAACATATCTTACATTAAATACAATTGTTTATGAAGAAGAGCTGGACAAGATAAAAAAGATATTGAAAAAAGTGAAAAAAGTAAAAGTTGATGCGATCCATTCATGGGATATGGCTGTTGTTTCTGAAGCTTTGAAACTGAAGATTCCAGTGCATCTCTCTACACAGGCTTCAGTAAGCAATTCTGAAGCTCTGAAGTATTATAAAAAATTAGGAATAGAAAGAGTTATTTTAGCAAGGGAGTGCAGTCTAGAGCAAATAAAGAATATCAAAGAAAAAGTAAAAGGAATAGAGATTGAGACTTTTATCCACGGAGCAATGTGTGTTTCTGTTTCAGGGAGATGTTTTATCTCTCAGTTTGAGTTTGGGAAAAGTGCAAATAGAGGAGAATGTATCCAGCCATGCAGAAGAGAATATACTGTTATCGATGATGAAGGGAAAAAATTGAGGCTGGGGAATAATTTCATAATGTCTCCCAAAGATCTTTGTACGCTGCCTTTTATTGAAAAACTTAAGAAAGCAGGGATTGATGCATTTAAGATAGAGGGAAGGATGAGAAGCCCTGAATATGTTAAGACAGTAACTGAAGTTTACAGGGAAGCTGTTGACAAGAAATTGAATAAAACTGATATTAAAAGATTGATGAGGAGGCTGAAAGAAGCATATAACAGGGGATTTTCTTCAGGATTTTATTTGGGAAAGCCAATGCCTGAAGATTTTACAGATGTTTATGGAAGCAAGGCAGCAAAGAAAAAAGAATATGTTGGAAAGATAATACATTTTTACAGCAAGATAAATGTTGCTGAAGTCAAGATTGAATCAAGGAGATTGGAGATTGGAGATAAGATTATGATACAAGGAGAGAAAACAGGAGTTCATGAACAAAAGATTAGATCCATGGAGATAAACCATAAGAAAGTAAAAAAAGCAGAGAAAGGAAAAACAACTGCAGTTAAACTAGATAAGAAAGCAAGAAAAAATGATAAGGTTTATGTTATCTCTCGACGAGATTCAAAAAGAAATATTTAGAAACATTTAAATACTAGTTAGTTTTTAGACGAGAGATAAGGCTTCTTAGTCTTAAAAAAATTTACGGGGGTCATAAAAAATGGCAAAAAAAGTAGCAAAAGTAGGAGTAGATAAAGAAGATGGATATCTTTACTTTGTTGACAAGAAAGGGGATGTTTCAAGAGTTAAGATGGCCAGAGGAAGAAAGAAAGCAAGAGGAAAGCCAAAGAAAGTTGCAAAAGTTGGTGTAAAGAAAGAAAAAGGCTACCTTTACTTTGTTGACAAGAAAGGAGATATCTCAGCTGCTAAGATGGTAAGAGGCGGCAAAAAGAAGAAAAAAAAGAGAAGAAAAAAGAGAAAATAAATCTCTGATTTTTTTATTTTTTATCTTTTTATTTTATTTCTTTAACAATAGATATTTCTTTAAATAATTTTTCTGCCTGTGATTCTATCTTAGCTAAAGTTTTATCAAGCTTTTTCTCTGATCTGGACAGCCTGTCTTCGACCCTTCCTGCTGCTGAAGATTCAAGAAGGTATATGCGGCTTCTTACATAGGCAAGATGGCTATTGATTTCAGGAACAAGCGAAACTACTGCAAGCTCTATCTTTTTAAGATCATCAAGCTCTTTTTCAGCTTTTTTGGTTATCTCCTTTATATCATTTACATTTAATCTTTCCAAGACTTTTTCAAGAGAGGCTGATTCTATACCTAGTTCAAATATTGCTTTTTCAAGGTTTGTTGCTTTTTTAGTGAACGGCTTTTTCAGAAACTCGGAAGATCTTGCTGATTCATAAAGCCTTCTTGCTGCTGTTCTTATCTCCTGTTTAAGGATATTTATCTGACCTGCTGTTTTTGAAGATATTTTTTTGTCCTTGATCTTTTTAATCTCGCTGTAAAGCCTGTTAAGATTTTTATTTTCTTTATACAATAAAGTATCTGCACTGAAGATTATCTCCTTTAGATCCAAAACAATGG
>WJKL01000031.1 GCA_014729145.1 Candidatus Woesearchaeota archaeon | reverse complement strand
GCATCATAATCTTCTTCAGTCTCCTCTATTTCAGTATCTTCACTTACATCTGCATCATAATCTTCTTCTACTTCTTCAACATCAGTTCCATTCTTAACCTCAGCATCATAATCAGCAGTCTCATTATCTGATGATTCGGTAGATTCATTTGCTACACTTGACTCCTCAACATTTGTCTCATTGATTACATCTTCATCAGATCCATCATCTAATTCTTCAACTTCAGTCTCTTCTCCAACATCCGCACCATAATCTTCTTCAGTAGTTTCTTCTGCAGTGTCTTCCGCAGTATCATCTGTGGATTCATATTCTATTGCTTCTTCTTCATTCTCTTCTGGAACTTCTTCAATAATTTCTTCAGAGCTGTCGCTGTCAGAATCAATCTCTACTTTATCACTTCCACTATCTGGGCTATCAGCATCTCCTGAACTCTCGCTTGAACTTTCAGAACTTTGTTCTTCTCCAGAATCACTGCTTTCTGAAATTTCTTCAGAGCCGCTGCTTCCACTGTCAGCTTCAGTTTCTCCGTCAGCTAATACTGAAACAAAGCTCAGGCTAAGCATAGCTATTAAAATCAACGCAAACAGCTTCAATGTCCAGTTATTTGTTTGTTTCATGCTTCTTTTTAACTCTTGAATAAATTGTCCAGACTGTTCTTGGATCTCTTGCAATCATCTTAGCAATTTCACTAAATTTCAAATCATAATTTTCTCTGAGCCATTCAACAATATGTTCTAATACACTTAATTTTCTATCAGAAAATTTAGATAAAGGAATAGTCACAGCAAATTTCAAAACCTTAAATCTTGAAGGATATTTCTCAACAGCATTCTTATAAGCCTGCCAGATTGTCTTCTCACTTCTGTTCATTATTTTGCTAATCTCAGCATAACTCAACTGCATATTTTCAACAGCATACTTTGATATCGACTCAAGAGAGCTTAATTTATTGTTAAATATAGACACAGGAATCTCTCCAGAATTTTTCTCAATAGTCTCTATATAATCTTTAAGTTTGTAATACAAAGACTTTAATTTATCAATATCAATATCTTGAGAACTAGGAAAAGAGCTTATTTTCTCTTTATTTTTCCTCTTTTTCACTCTACTCATTAACTATTTCTCTATATGTATGTAAGTTTTCTGTATATGTAAGTCTTTTTTAAGAAAAAAACCTAAAAATACAGATATATATCTATATATGTAAGTTAATTATATATAAATCTTACTTTAAATCATCCAGAATTCGCTTAAATGCTTGATTTATCTTATTTTTAGAAACGCCATGCTTAATAAGTTTTTCTTCAATAGCGTCGGTGCTGTGCCCTTTCTTAAGATTATTTTTGATATAATCTAAAAGTTCATCTCCTGTCCCAACTTTCTTTGTTATCTCAGCTATTGCTTTCCTTAATCTCTTTTCCTGTTCAGTCAGCCTTTCTATCTCTGCCTTGACATCATAATTTTTCTTTCTTTTCACATATCCTTTGATAGTTTCTCTCTTAATATATAACAGTATAAGTATCAATATAAGCAGAAGTATCAGCGATATAAGTCCAATATTATATCCAGAAAGATATTCTTTTCCTGAAACAAATAAATCAACAGGTCCGTATCTTTTAGGAGCATCTCCGCTTCCTGTAACTTTAGCAGATGCATATATCTCAAAATATCCATCACCTATATCAGATGTATCCAGATAAAAACTTACTGTCTTCTCCTCTGCAACACCCAATCTTGCAAGATCTGTGCTCAATGTCTCTACAGCTTCTCCTTCCTTTTCGACATCGATAAAGACGGAACCGCTTGTATCTTCTGTTCCGCTGTTGATAACTCTTACATCTATCCTAACTTCTTCTCCTTTTTCAGCTTCAAGAGGGTCAGCATCAAGCTCAAGAATAGACAATGCTTCTATCTTTTCTTTAGGGATAGAAAGATGGGATTCATTCTGAGTAACATAAACTTTTGCAAGAGACTTTATCTGCAAAAGATAACCTGTTCCAGCATCTCCCTCTCCAGAACTTATTGACTTCAATCCAGAAGCCACTATCAAACCATTATATCTGCCCCCTTCAACATCTAAAGGAACATCTAATACAAGGGTTATAGTTCCAGAATGATATGCTTCAACAAATATTTCTTTTGGACTCACAGATACCCAATCTGCAATATCTCCTTCAACATCCATAAGGTATGTGTTGTCCCTTATATCTGCCCCAACAAGTATATTTTTTACAATCTTATCTCCTGGTTTTGCATATCCAAAATCAGCACGCTCCATAGTTAGTGCATAGCTAGAACTAGACATCAAGATTGCTAATATCAGGATTGAAAGATATTTTATCCCTTCCATATCAGATAAAATAACACTACTTCCTTTTAAATTTATGTATAATTAAAAAAAGTAAACAAAAGAAAAAAAATTTTATGCTGTCCAGCTTAACTGAACTGTCCCATTATAACTTCCAGACGCTTGTCCTCCAGGAATACTTAGATCGGCTGAAACATTTAAATCAGCTCCTGCTCCTAAACTTCCAACAGCAACAACTTCTGTAGTTGAAGTGTTTGCGGTCAAAGCAACGCTGTTAATCTGAAAGTTTGTTCCAGGAATCACGTTTGTCGCATCAACAAGTCCATAAACTCCGCCAACATCTGATGTAAATGCAGCACTTATTCCTGTTGATGGTGCAGTGTTTCCAGTATTCTGGATATTTAAAGAGTCTGTTATTTGATCACAGCTTGAAGCCACAGCACAGTTACTGAATGATGTATCTAACTCAGTTATTATGATATTAGAAGCAGTCCCTACTGAAGCTGTATATGCGTGGTCGCTTGTATCGGCTAAAACTAAAGGAAGAATTCCCACTACAAATACTGCAATCAACATTGCTATTTTTTTATTCATGTAGCACCTCTTTTTAGATAATAATATTATCTTTTTTTGGATAATATTGATATACAATGACTATGGATATACTAATATATAAATGTTACTATTTTGTATACTGGAATCCTATTATGGTATTCTACTCATATAAAGAATTCGCACACATAGGATTCCCTACAGTGCAAATTAGTAAAATAATTAAATGATTAAAAAGCTAGAATATTGTATGAAAATCAAGATTATTCTTTTAATTTTATCAATAATCCTTGCATCAACATTATGTTGCGCTTGGTCTATTAATGTCAAAGCAAATGTTCCAAAAGAGGTATTGATAGAAAGTTCAGCACATCTGTTGAATAAAGAAGCAGTCCAGAATGAACCCATAATAATCTCAGTAAACCTTGAAAATAAGGGAAATCAAAAAGTATATTCATACATCCAGTCAGAAATTGGAAACAAAGAGCATATGTCCTCTATTGGTATGATATCCCCTTTAGAAACAATAACCAAAAGTATAGCTATCCCAACTAACCATCTTAAACAAAGCAGCAAACTTAAGTTTAATATAATCTCCACTGATTTAAAGCAAAACATAACATCTGAAGAATATGAATTTGGCATAATCTACAGAAACAAAGAATCGCAGTCAACAAAAAAGATTTCTTTGTCTTCAAAGAATAGTCTCGAGATAGGGCAGCTTAACAACATCCAGTTTGATATCAAAAATAATCTAGATAACAAATTAGAAAACATCTACATATTCTCAACTCATCGACATACAGGAACTCAATTCATAGAAAGCCTTGATCCAGAACAGGAGACAAAATTAAATTTCCAGATATTTATCCCAAATATAAAAGAAGACAGATACATAATTCCATTTTTTATCTATGACAAGAAGAATGATATCTTGTCGCAGTCCATAATTGAGTTCAACACAACATATCTTAAAAATGACCTTGACATAAAAAACACGATCAAAGATAAAAAGCTCTCCACAGAGATAATAGACCTTGACAATAAGATCAGCTACAATACCTTGACAGTTGATTACTACAAGTCATTCTTCTCATTAAAATCCGAAGAAAATGAAAATATTGAAATCATCCTTTTCCCAAAAGAAAATCAAAAGATAGAGATAAATAATTCTGAAAAAGTAAAACTCACAATCATAGATGCAGAAGATGAAAAAATATATTCTAATCTTATCTTTATAAATAAACTTCCGATTTACATAATCTCAGCAATGATCAGTTTAATATTATCAGTGATATTGATTATCAGAAGATCTAAAAAAGATTAAGAAATTTTCTCCACAAGCTAAGACTATATTTTACAGTTACCTTTCCGCTGTAATATCCTGGTTTTGTTCTCTTTGGAATGTTTGCATACACACTTACATTCACTGGCTCTGTTATCACAAAAGATCCTGAAGGTATCTCGATAAACTGTTCTATATTTCCTTCTACCTTAAAGCTTACTTTTGCGGGGGGACTCTCGCTTCCAATGTCAAGATTGATGAACTTCTCTATCTTATATCCTGGAGATACCCCTCCAAAGTCAAGCGCATCTCTCTCTCCCTCATTCTTTATATCTATAAAATTTGGCTTGTCAGATACATAAACTTTGGCAGGAAACTCAATTGGATGCACTTCAATAGGATAAATCAGTACAGAAATGATAATCACTAAAAAAATTCCTATAAATAAGATTACTTTCTTTATATCGTAATCAGATAATTCCCCCATATACTAAAGAACTTAAAATTAGTATAAAAAACTTTTGAAAACAAACTTTTCAAATAGTTTCAAAAACTTTCTAAGGTAACCAAGTCTTTCTATTTTTTATTTTTTTCGGTAGATAATCAGATATTACAAAATTCAATCCGTGCTTTGCAAGAGCCTGCTGTTCTGCCCTTACTTTCATTGCTTTTAATTTCTTCAGTGCTTTTTTCCATTTTGCATGATGCTGGATAAAAGGATCATTCTTTAACAAATCTTTTATCTTCTTGATATCAACATCTTTCAAAGGGTGTGTCGGAAGCTTGTATTCTTCTATATCCTGCGGTGTTATTCCTATAAAATGTGCATTAGGAACACAGAAAAATTCATTTATATGTGCAGCATTCCCTGAGCCAACTTTCAATGTCCTGTAGATGCTTCCATACCCATAAGGATCTCCGTCTGTAAACACATAAACAGGGATCTTTTTGTCTTCACTTAGCTTCCTGATAAATCTTCTGCATGCCCTTGTAGGAACCCCTCCCATCGAGACCAAGATACAATTTGCCTTCTTCCAGTACTTGTGCTTTACAAGCCTTTGGAACATACCTGCTGTTTCGATTGCCAGAACAAACTTTGCCTTTGTTTCGAATTTAAGATGCTCAACAGATATAGGAATTGAATAAGCTCCACTTCCAAATTTAGTGCAGTCAATCTTAAGTTGTTTTCCTGTATCAGGATCTTTATCAATTACCTTTAATTTTCCTGCAACCTCTCCCCCTTTTTCTTCTGGAATAAATCCCAGCTGCTCTCTGTTAACCATCATCATCGCTTCGATATCATCCATTGCTGAGTCTGATTCAGGCTGTTCCTTGAATCTTGCTTCATCCCAGTTTTTAGATATATAATAAGCCTCTCTTTTTGATGCTATGTCATCCTTTTCAATCAAGTTCTTGCTCAAAGACATCATCCTCAGTATCTGGGCAAATGTCTTTGCGCTTGCTGCAGTTAGTGTTCTCTTTTTTGTCTTTCCTGACAGCTCAAAATATCCGTCGTCTGAATTGTATTCAACATTGCTTAAGCTTCTTAAAGGCGATTCCAGCTCTGGCTGTTTCTTTTTAAGGATCTTACTGTAAACTCCTTTTGCAACTTTCTTTATCTCAGAAGATACATCACTCTTCTTTCTTTTCTTTTTTCCTGGCATTTTTCTTGTCTCCTTCCAAGGCTAGATTTTCATCAAAATCTGCCTTATGGACTTTAATATTCTTTAATTTCCCTCTTTTTTTCTCTAATATTTTCTTTAAAAGCTTTTCAACCTTTTTTTTGTCTTTAACCTTAAGGCTAAGCAGCTCTTTTAAAGCATCCCCTATATGAGGAATATAAG
This sequence comes from Candidatus Woesearchaeota archaeon, assembly GCA_014729145.1. GTDB lineage: Archaea > Nanobdellota > Nanobdellia > Woesearchaeales > WJKL01 > WJKL01. Next base: position 29,215 of record WJKL01000031.1, on the reverse strand, counting down.
TTTCAATATAATCCCTTTTCTTTTTTTCAGCAACAATCTTTTTTTTCTTTCTTACATAACTTGAAAGTTTCCTTCCGCATTCCTGCACAGCAAGTTTGATCTCTTTTACGATCTCAGGATAATGAGCAATCGCCTCTTTTGATTCAGAAGTAAAAGGAACCCAAACAGATGCGATATGTACTACTATTGTACATGGCCCCTGCGGCAAAGAACCTCTTGATTGTGATAAGCCGTAGCTTCTCCAGTTTGTCTCTGAGATAGATTGAGTTACTGCACAGCCTCCCGGCTGGTATAGCAAAGGCACTCTGTTGGCAAATCTTAAAACTTTGGATTTTCCTTCAGGGTTCTGCTCTCCTCCATAAGCAACCCCTGCTTCGATAACAAAAGGATTTCCTCTGTATACAGCAGGAGATCGTGTAACTGCAGCATAAAATTCAGCCTTGATCTCTTTTTTAAGACCTTTCTCTAGTGCCTCAGCCCCTATTGGAGAGATGCAGTTTGTTGGAGGGTTCATGATCCGTGTCTTTTTTATTCCATGAACTATTCTCTCTGCCATCTCCCTTGTTGCTTTCTTGGGTTTTGTCTTAGGAGGCACAGAAGCATTCTCACATATCTTTTTCGCTGTGCCGCTTCCGACTCTTGAAAAATCAGAATGAAGAAAACTTGCAACTGTCCTTGCTTTTGTGATATTAAGCATCTTTATCATTCTTCCAAGCTCAACACCAAGAGGATGGGGTTTTATCTCTTTTGATTCTTCAGGAAGCTCTTTAACTGCACTTGGAAATACCATCTGCTTTGCCTGAGGACTCGCATATATTATTGTTACATGAGGGTTCGCGATTGCTGTCTGCTTAAGATACCTGTCAACACTTTTTCCCCCTGACTGGTATTTTCCTTCCAAATCTATCTCTATCTTTGTTCCGTGCTCTTTATTCCATTCTACTTTCTTTTCCTTGATAATCTCTGGCTTGTTCTTTTGGGTGTCTATCTTGAGTTCATAATAATGTGCAGGAGATTTTGGAGATATCTTTGAAGTGATCCTGACAGGCTTTCCAGTTGTTAACTGTCCGTACAGTGCTGCAGCTGATATTCCTATTCCCTGCTGCCCTCTGTTCTGCTTTAATGTATGGAACTTGCTTCCGTATAATAATTTTGCAAAAATATTGGGGATCTGTTTTTTGACGATTCCCGGACCATTGTCTTCTATTATTACACGATATCTATCTTCATATTTAGGCTTTATATCTTCAGGTTTTTCAGTTTCTTCTGTGACCAGGACTGTCTGCCCCTCTTCCACTTCTTTTTTAACTTCTGGCTTTGAAGACAAATCCACTATCTGAAGATTTATCTCAGGAAGTATCTTTGCTTCTTCACAGGCATCCAAAGCATTGTCAACAGCCTCCTTGACTGTAGTCAATAAAGCTTTCTTTGGATTGTCAAATCCCAATAGATGTCTATTCTTCTCAAAAAATTCAGCTACAGATATCTCTCTCTGTTTTTTTGCTAGTTCGTGAGCTATTGGCCTTTTTTTATTAGAATTTGTAGATTTTTTTGTCTGCCTCTTTTTTCCTTTCTTTTTAGCCACTGTTGATTCCTCCTGTTAATTCTTCTTCAACTCTTTCTTTCTTTCTTTTTTCTAACCATTTATAAATATTTCCATGCTTTGATCCCTGAAGAAGCCTTTGGATTGCTTTTCTTGCCCTTTGTACATTTTCTACATCTCCTATGATTGATATTGTCCTTCCATATACTGAAATATTGCAGTCAGTTAAAGTTTCAACAGTCTTTCTTGCTTTTCCCTTTGTTCCTATCACCCTTCCTTTAACTCTTTTAAGATGGTTTTTGCCGTTAACATAATCTTCTATATCGATTATCTCAAAGCAATAGTCTGGTTTCAATAAAAACAGGGCAATATCAGGATTAAACCCTCTTCCGATTGCCTTTACAATCTCTCTTGCTTTAAATAAACTAAGAGCGTCTTTTCCTGAAATAAAGACATCGCCCTCTTTAGAATCAACATCAATGTTTGTATTTGTTTCTTTTTCTATATCTTTCTTTACTTTTCCTTTCACACCAATAAGAACTGCTATTCTTTCTTTTGGTATCTTAAGTTCATAACGGTACTCTTCTGGGGGGTTCATGATATAGATTAAAAACCATCCCTATTTAAAGCTTCTCCCTTAGTTTATAGCAGAAATGACTACTTACAAGTGGTTTAAAATAGAAACATTTATATATAACCTATTCCTACTTAATAGTAACAAATAAGGGGTTGATTCTAAATCCCTTATTTACAATATTGAAGTCCAAATAAACCTTTAATATTTATCTAAACACCTCTTTTCCCCTTAAATGTCTTTTTAAGGCATTTGAGGGGTTTAAAATACTATTCGAAGCAATTCGGATAAAACCCCCTTTCCCTGGCAAGGCTTTTTCTGCTTTGCTAGGGTTCTTCTTTTCAAAATAAAAAAAGCAAATCTTTATAAATATCCTTCACTATACTTATTATATTAATATGTTACTTTTAGCTTATCTAAGCTCAAAAAAACATATTAAGGCCCGTATGAGAGTTACTCAATGGAGCTTACGGCTAAGCCAAGCAATGAGCTTGGGAGATATTTTGCGGGCCACAAATACCTTTAATAATTATTTAAAAGAATATAGAACATTAAATTATCATTTTTATCATTAAGTTCAGTTTTGGATTTAAATAAAAGTAAAGTTAGTTTTGTTCTATATTCTATAATCAGAGGGGCATTTAATGTTTATCATTCATCAAATAAATAAGAAAGAAAAATTTCCTGGTATGATAGATTAATTAGTGCTCCTTCTATAAGATCGGAGGATGATAAGAATGGGAAAAATAAGCCCAGTAAGTGCAAAGTATATAGTTCACGCTTCAATAGAGATAGAAGGCGTAGTTGAACGTCCTGATGTTATTGGTGCGATATTCGGCCAGACAGAAGGGCTTCTTGGAGCTGACCTTGAATTAAGAGAGCTTCAAAGATCAGGAAGGATAGGAAGGATTGAAGTTAACATAGGTACAAAATCAGGAAAATCTCGGGGTTCTATCATTATACCCTCAAGCCTTGATAAAGCAGAAACAAGTATAGTTGGAGCTGCCCTTGAAGTTATTCAAAGGATAGGTCCCTGTAATGCAAAGATCAAGGTCAATAAGATTGAAGACGTAAGAGTAAGTAAAAGAAAGCTTGTTGTTGAAAGAGCTAAAGAACTGCTAAAACAGATGACTGACAAGGTTCTGCCAGATTCACAGGAATTATCTGATGAAGTTGCTCATTCAGTAAGGGTTATGGAGATACAGCAGTATGGAAAAGACAGGCTTCCTGCAGGTCCGGCAATAGAAGAAAGTGACGAGATAATTGTTGTTGAAGGGAGAGCTGATGTTCTTAATCTGCTTAAACATGGCATTAAGAACGCTATAGCTATGAACGGAACATCCTGCCCCGACACCATAAAAGATCTAAGCAGAAAAAAGATAGTTACTGCTTTTGTTGATGGGGATAGAGGAGGAAACCTTATCATAAAAGAGCTTACTACTGTAGCTGATCTGGACCATGTATCAAAAGCCCCTGACGGAAAAGAAGTCGAAGAGATAACAAAAAAAGAGATCCATAAAGCACTGAGGGCAAAGATCGCTTCAGAACAGGCAAAGATGGAGATTTCTAATGGAAATTCAGACAAACACGACAAAAAAAGAAGCGGCAGTTCAAGCTCTGGAAGAAACAACAAAAAAAGAAGCAGTTCAGGTAAGAACAAATACTCTAGACAAAATAGATCAAGTCAAAGATACACAAAATCTTATTCTATTTCGCCTAAAGAAAAATCAGAATTCAAGAACATGCTTGAAGATTTGATAGGAACAAGAGGGGCATATATACTTGATGGAAAGATGAATATAATGGGAAAAGTTCCCATCAGTGAACTTTCCACTACAGTAAAAAGCCTTAATACAAGTATATATGCTATTGTTCTGGACGGCATGATAGACAAACAACTCTTGTCTGTGGCAGAATCAGCAAGAGTAGAATATCTTATTTCCATGAAAAGCAAGATAGATCCTTCAAAAACAAGGATCAATGTCCTGACAGAATCTGATCTGTAAAAATAAAAAATTAATTTTTTTTATTTTATTTTTTAATCTTTTTTATTGCTAAATTCTTGATTAAAAACAGATAAATAAATTTTAAGAATTAAAGATCCACATATCATATATTGTGGATCTGTTGTTTATTGGCAGGATTCTGCAAATTTTCTTAATGATTCCTCGCTTATCTCTCCGAGCTTATAATCTTTGTTTCCTGTACAGATAAATTGAGGAACTCCTCCTTGCAGAACATCACCAAAGCACGAATCCACAACTTCTTCTCCTTCTCCGCTGCTGGTCTCAGCCCAGTGAAATTTATATCCTTCCCCCTCTAGTTCTTCCACCACTGATATCATCCTGCTGCAGTGTGGGCACCAGTCTGCATGATAAAAGATAACAGTATCAGAACTTAATCCATAATCATTATAGCATGAACCAGGGACAGCTGTTCCCGATGTCTTTGCCTGCCCAAAATTGATGACAATATCTGATCTTTCCTTAATATCTTCTAGATATTCTCCAAGTTCTTGTTTTTGTCTCTCTGTCTCTAATGTATTAATGATAGTGTTCTTAACTTCAGTAAATTTTATCAGATCTGATTCTCTTTTTATTATATGATATCCATATTGGGTCTTTACGATCTCGCTTATTTGATTCTCATTTAATTTGAATGCTACTTCTTCAAATTCCTTTACCATCTGCCCTTTGCTTACGAAACCAAGATCGCCTCCTTCTACCGAACTTGGACCTATAGATTCCTCTCTTGCTAGTCCTATGAAATCTTCTCCACTTTTTAGGTTTTCAAGGATTTCCTTTGCTTCTGGTTTTGTATTTACTAATATATGCCTAAGTCTTATCTCGCCTTCACCAGCAGTATAAAGATCCTTATTTTCATTATAATATGTTTTTGCTTCTTCATTGCTTACTCTAATATCTGAGAAAGATTTATTTAGGAGTTCTGATATGATTACTTGTTTTTTGTAGTAGTCAAAAAGATCTTTCATTGTAAACCCTGCAGTATTAAGTTGTATCTCAAATTGATCTTTGGAAACAGGGCTGTTAGATATCATCTTCTCCAGCTTTTCATCGACTTCTTTATCTAAGACGCTTATCCCATCTTCAACTGCTTTTTGTATCAACAGCCTCTCATTTATCATTTGTTCTAAAAATGATTCTTTTGTTATCATCTGTTTATATGATTCAGGATAACCCATTATAAAAAAGAAAAAATCATACTCATGATCAAGCTCATCCATTGTGACCTTTTCACCATTTATAGTAGCTGCGATATTGCTTTGATCTAATAGAAACCTGTTAAGGTTGAACCCTACAGCCAATATTAACAAAATAACTATTAATCCGCCTGCAGCCATAATCTTCTTCGATTTAATATTTTTCTTGGCAGCTTTCAGAAATTTTTTGTGTTGTTTTATACCTTTGTGAAGTTTTTTGTTTATATTTTTTATCTTCTTGATCTTGTTTTTGATGATTTTCTTTTTGTCCATTTACTCACCTTTATTGCGAGCAACTGAATTCTTTTTTTAAAGTTTTCGTTTTCTACTTTCAAGTAACCATAAATCTTTATATGCCTTCTTGTAATTAAAAAGATAATGGCTTATGAAATAGTTATAGGAAGAAGTGAATCTGACAGGGAAAAATATGATCTTAAAGGAACAACTTTTCTTGGAAGGCACTATGTTAAGATGGGACAGACTACTTCCCTTTCTTCAAATATACTGCTGGATGTAAACAGGACACACGTTGTTTTTGTCTGCGGAAAAAGAGGCTCTGGAAAATCCTACACAATGGGCTCGATAGCTGAAGGCATTGCTGATCTTCCAAAAGAGGTAAAAAACAATATCTGCACCATCATTTTTGACACTATGGGCATATACTGGACCATGAAATTTCCAAATAAAAAAGATGAAGCTCTGCTTAAAAAATGGGATCTTAAGCCAAAAAGTCTTGACATAGATGTTTATACTCCAAAGGGATATTTCAAAGAATATAAAGAAAAAGGAATCCCTACAGACCACTCTTTTTCTATAAAGCCGTCAGATCTAGCTCCTTCTGATTGGTGTCTTACTTTTGATATTGATCCAAATACACCTGCAGGTGTTTTGCTTGAAAGAACAATAAATGGGCTTAAAAAAGAAGGGACCAATTATACTATCTCTGATATAATAAAAAAAATTGGGTCAGATAAAAAGTCTTCAGGAAACGACAAAAATATGATTGAAAATCAGTTCAGAAAGACAAAATCGTGGGGTCTTTTCTCAAAACATGGGACCCCTATAGAGGATCTGACTTATGGAGGAAAAACAATAATCATTGACTTAAGCCCTTATGCAACCCAGTCAGGAACATGGAATATCAAATCTTTGGTTATCGGTATAATATCTGAAAAAGTTTTTGTTGAAAGGATGGCAGCAAGGAAAGCAGAAGAGCATATGCTCTTGAAAAAAGCAGAAAGTTATTTTACTGAAAAGAAGAAAGGAAAGATAGAAAGGATTACTCCACTGATCTGGATAATGATAGATGAAGCTCATGAATTTCTCCCTCATGAAGGTAAGACAGCTGCCACTAATGCCTTAGTAACCATTCTAAGGGAAGGGAGACAGCCAGGTGTATCTTTGATTCTTGCATCACAGCAGCCTGGCAAGATACATACAGATGTCATGACCCAGTCAGATACAGTAATATCCCATAGATTAACAGCAAAGGTTGATGTAGATGCTCTTGGCAAATTGATGCAGAGTTATATGCGGCATGGACTTGACGAAGAATTGAATAAGCTTCCCAGAGTAAAAGGAGCAGCTCTTGTCTTTGATGATATGAATGAAAAGCTCTATCCTATGCAGATGCGGCCAAGATTTACCTGGCACGGAGGAGAAGCTCCTGTAGCGATTGAAGAGATAAAAAAAGAATTTAATATATAATTTAATATATACAAAAACTTAAGACGGATCAAAAATTCTTAAAGCATCCTACTGCATTAATATAGTATATTTTATTCTACAACAGGCCCTTTATTCATAGATATAAAACTAGCGATGAACATCACTGCAAAAAACAGCAGCATCGTAAATTTCCATGATATGTCCGTTATCAGGTATGCTGATACCAGAAAACCCACTATACTTACAATCATAAAAGAAGTTGGCAAAGGAGCCACTCTCTTGAAAAGATTTTTTATCAATCCCATTTAATTCACCTCTTATTTTATTAAAAATTTATCAATCTTTGACTTTGCTTTTTCTCTGGCTGCCTGGTGCTTCTTGAGCATTTTGTTCAGCTTTTCTATCAGTACCTTTTTTAATTCTCCAGACAAAAGTTTCCCTGATTTATAATCTTCATATATCTTCTTTAATTTTTTATCGTCATATTCAAAAAAATTAAGCCACTGATATGCTACATCAATCTCGGGCCTCCCTCCAAGCCTCCTGTGCTCCTCTACTGTATCTCTTCCTCCTGAAAAAGCATATTTATTTATCTTCTTTTTGACTGTTTTTTCATCATCAATAGTATATATTGCTGTCTCCTGGGCAGAAGCTGACATCTTTCCAGTTGAACCCTGTAAAGCAGGAAGGAATCTGCATTGTATTGAAGCCGGCTTGTAATATCCTATCTTTCCCACCACATCCCTGGATAATCTAAAATGGGGGTCTTGGTCAACAGCGTGAGGGATAAGACAAGGAATATTCTTTCCAGCCAATACTGAAGGAAGGAATGCTGGAACTGCCTGCATAGCGGTATAAAATATGCTTCCGATATTTACATCATTGGTCATCCCAAAAGCAGATTTTACATTTGAAAAAGTGATTTTCTTTGCTACCTTAAGCGCCTCTTTATACATAAGATCAGCATTTTTTGTGTCTATCAAAAACTTTGTTTTTTTGGAATCAAACCCTAATGCGATTATATCTAGCATATTTTCTTTTGTATAATTCTCTGTATCTTTCAAAGTTAGATTATCCTTGAAAAGAAACTTTTCTTCATCAGGAAACTGAAACCAAAGTTCAACTCCAAACTTTTCCTGTAACCATTTTGTAAACATCCAAGGAACAAGATGCCCTAGATGTGTATGTCCTGATGGGGCCCTTCCAGTATAAAGAAAAAACTTATTTCCCTTTTCATATTCATCTAATATCCATTTCAAGTCTCTGTGAACAAAAAATATTTTTCTTTTTAAAAAAGGGTGTAGTTCTCCAGCGGTTTTCTTTATCCTTTTCAATAATTTTGAATCTATCTCTTTGATACCAAATTCCTTCATCAGCCTCTTATAATCTACATCTCCGCTGACATCCCATGGTGTCACAATATATTTCTCTGCCATATTCCTATATCTATGATTCAGCTTTAAATAACTTTCTAATTATATCCATCGCTTTTTCTTTTTTCTTTGGAAACGCAGCGATATTTATCCTTATATGGAAACAGTTTCCCTGGTTTGTAAGCCACAGCTCATTCTCCTCAAGCAATTTTTCTTTGCTGAATCTCAAAAAGAAATTGCAGTTTTCATCAAGCCTTGATTCTTCCTGCTTTAGTACAAGCCTCTTTGCCTCATCGCTTAATCTATCTGCTAGATTATCCAAAAACATCGAGATATGCTTGTCTTTCTCCAGTAATATTTCAAATATATTGATTTTCCTTTCATTAAACCCTATGGCTGTTTTCTGCTTAAGCTTAACTTTGCTCTCTTCGATATCAAAAGGCACCATTTCTTTCATCTTGTTCTTTATTCTATCTTCATCCTCATCTTCTTTTGCAAAAGCTGTAATTTTAACTGAATGGGCAATTTTCATATCCAAGACTAATAACAAAGTTTATATAATATTTACTGAAATTAATCCTTATGAAACACAGCTTAAAGATTACTGTAATTCTTGTTGTTATTTTTCTATTGTCTCAGCTGATAGGGTTGGCTATAGTTAATCAATATATAGACAAAAAAACCACAGTTGAATCTGGAGAACCTGTATATGATGATCTTCCATTCGGAATAACCCGTCCTGAATTCGAAGGAACAGGAGGCGCAGCTGTTTTTTTTATAATGTTTGCTATACTGCTGGGCACATTTTTAGTTTTGTTCCTGGTTAAATATGGAAACGTTTTTCTGTGGAAGGCGTGGTTTTTTATTGCTGTATCTATTACATTAGTCATTAGTTTAAGTGCTTTTATAAATCAGATTTTGGCAGCCATCTTGGCTTTGATACTGGCAGGATATAAGGTTATTAAACCGAATTTTTATATCCATAACATAACTGAGCTTTTTATCTATGGTGGCTTAGCTGCTATCTTTGTATCTTTATTCAAGGATCCAAGCTATGGTGTCTACTGGGCATTTGCTCTACTGGTGGTCATCTCAATCTATGATATGATAGCTGTATGGAAATCAAAACATATGATCTCTCTTGCTAAATTCCAGTCTAAATCAAAAGTGTTTGCAGGATTATTAATCCCCTATAAAAAAGTCAAAAGATCGAAACCCATAAAAAAGATGCCTAAAAAAATCAAGTTAAAAAAACAAAAGATAAAAACTGCTGTTCTTGGGGGAGGAGACATAGGCTTTCCATTGATTTTTGCAGGGGCAGTTATGGCAAACCTGATGGTAACCAATCCTGTCTGGTTGGGTTTCCTCAAAGCGATGCTAATTTCTGTTTTTGCTTCCATTGGGCTGCTTATACTCCTGATAAAAAGCAAAAAAAACAGATTCTATCCTGCCATGCCTTTTATCTCAGCAGGATGTCTTGCTGGTTATGGTGTTCTGCTGTTAATTAATCTGCTGATTTAGAAACAAATAATTAGAAATTAAGATGCTCTTGGTGCTCTTCATGCTCATTTGATCTCTTTTCTTCTTTCTTCTCTTTATTTTCTTCTTTTGCTGTGTATTTTTCTCCTATATTTTCTTCTCCATCAATCCTTCCTTCTCCACCATCTTCTTCTATATCTGCTTGTTGAATATCCTTATCTCCTGGGTCTTCAACAGGCTCTTCGGATATCTCCCTTTCCTCTCCTTTACTATCTTCCTGCCTTCTCTGTTCAATCTCTTCCTTTTTTTCTATTAGATCTTCTTTTACCTCTCCTGTATCCTGGTCCTTAAATGTACTTAATCTTTTTTGGTCTGATTTTGCTGAATATGATCTTGGACTGATGCTCAAGCCGTCCTTTGCTATCAATACCTGCACTTTTGATGCTTTCTGTATCTCTCTTCCTTCATATAATGGATCTCCCTTTATCATTTTTATTCCAAAATGTGATATTATTGACAGTTTGGGGTTTATTTTTTTGATTATCTTTGTTGCAGAGCTGGAGTTAAGTTGATTTTCCGCTTTTTCTTCTCCAGGCATAGGAACATTCAAGATTAAGATATCTGCCCCTTCATATTCTTTTATGATTTCTCTTGAGTATTTTGTGTCAGAAGTATAAACAAGTGTAAAATCAGGTGCAAGTATTTTAAAGCCGATGGTGTTTGGGTCCGGACCGTCTGCATCCAAAGCATGTATCTCTACATTTTCTATGCCTAACTTCTGCCCTTTCTCCATCATTACTATCTTTTCCACAAAAGATTTTTGTACATTGCTTAATAATGATTTTTCATTATCGCTGCCTTCTAGAAAACTTTTGTTTGAAACAAGTACCCCTTTTTTGTCCATACCTCCATATGTCATAGCATCGATAACTGCATTTACATCATTGCAGTGGAGCAGGTTGTTGTTGCTGACCAAAACTGCAGTATTTGCTCTCAGGTTGATTCCGTGTTCTTTGGCTCTTGCCAAAGCCCCAGGACCTGGATCAAGATGCAGCTGAACTTCCCCAAGCCTTATGATTATTCCTCCTGATGCCCTAATCTGTTTGCCTGAGACAAAGCTGTCTCCTGCAGTTCCCAAAAAAGTTATTTTATTCATTTTCCCCCAGCAAAATAGTATAAAAGAATATCTAATTATAAATTTTATTGTTTTGGAGTAGTTAAAGCAAAAAAAACATAACGTTTTTAAACAGAAAAAATATTGTGATGATGGGCAAGCTAGGCTGGTGCATTAGCCCTGTACTGTAACCGTCAACGGGCTTTACGACGGGGCCGAAGTCTTGGAAGAGGTATGGATTATGGTTATTGGTCCTGTCTCGGACGTCGACGCTTTGTCCTCTTTGACCAGTGTCTTAATGAACCAGGTCAGGGTGGGAACACAGCAGCCTTAAGTTTTGATATTGGTGCTTAGGGGGTCGCGAAGCTGAGGAAGAGATAGGGGTTACTGGTAATCATAGCCCATATCCATTCCAGGATGTGCTTGCCTGCCTTTATTTAAATTAAGCTTATGTTCCCACCCTGAAAAGCTAAACTTTATATACTTCTATGGTTCTCTTTAATGGTATGAAAGCTGACAGAATATTAAATTTGAAAATAATCTTGTTAGCTCTGGCACTATTGCTTCTACTATTATAAAATTCCAGCCCAATATGATAACAAAGGTTGGATGATAAAAACAAGAAGTAGTAGTCAGGAGGTTAAAATGAATTATCAAATAGATAAAATCAAATATATCGATGAAATAATAGAAAAAATCAGAAATGTTGGATTAATTCCAAAAAATAAAAAAGTTGATACATCTCTTACAAAAGAACCAGGAGCTGAACACGCAAAATCTGAAGTAGCACATTTCAGAGTCTATGGGGAAATGCCTTTTATAGTTGAAGTTAAGAAAGAATTGACAGAAAGACATTTGTGTGGTCTAGATGCTATTAGAATTGTGGGATTCCAGATATCAGAAAGAGAAGCAGAACAATTAGATAATCTTATTGAAAAAACAACAGAAGATATGGTGCGGCCTATGATAGACCACACATTGATTGAAAATATGAAAACCGGAAAAAAATATCCAATAAATAATTATTTTCATATGGATAAAGTACCTCCACTTATAGAAAATTATTTTAAAAATAAAATAACAAGTTTTAAATATGAGCGCACCTATAAAAATTTAAGATGAAACCAACTAGTGCAAAACAGATATTGAACCTTATTTTAGTAGTCGTGCTAGTGGCAATTATAGCGCTGTAAAGCCAAAACAGCTGTTTCTGGGCTTTGCAGGAAAAATTTATTCTTGATAAAGCTCTGAACAGAAATAGAGGAGATAAAAATGCAAACAACATACAATATAACAAAAATTGAAAATCAGCCAACAAGAACAGGAAATCCGTGCTGTTATATAGAATATGAAAATGAAACCGGAAAAAAAGGGATGTGTATTGTTTACTTGAACCATAAATATATAGATGGAAAATTCGTACCAAGAACAAAATCAAATGGAGAACCGTGGGATTATGAAAAATTTGACTTTGGAACCCCAGTCAAAAGCACTGCAGGCTCTAAAAATGGTTTTGAAAAATATATAATTGAAGAATTTAAAAGAAGATTTCAAAAACAAAAAAAAGAAGAAAGCTGGTAAATGACATTTAGATTAAAAAGATTAAAAAACAGCCTCTTGAATATGCTTTTTATCAGTTTAATCTCTATCATTATCACCATTATAGCATAAGGCCCTAACAATCTGCTAATTCTGGGTCTTGAAAAATAAAGAATTAGTAGTAGGAGGATTAAAATGACTACAAAACTTGAAAATAAAATAGCAACACTTTATAAAGAAAATAATATTCATAATACAAGGGAAAATAATATGCAGCTTGAAATTATGGATACAACTCTTAGGGACGGAGAGCAGACAGAAGGGGTTGCTTTTTCAAAACAGGAAAAACTTGCCATAGCAAAAAAACTTCTAAATCTGGGGATTCACAGGATAGAGGTAGCTTCTGCAGGAACAACTAAAGAAGAATTTGATGCAGTAAGCTCGATCTGCCGCTGGGCAAAAAAAAACAATTATCTAAAAAATATTGAAGTTCTTGCTTTTATCAATAAAAAAAGTATTGACTGGATCTATGAATCTGGATGTAGAACAGCAAATCTTCTTTGTAAAGGATCTTTAAGGCATGCAAAAGAACAGCTTGGAAAGACAAAAAAGCAGCATCTGGAAGATGTAAAGAAGATTATCAAATATGCAGGATCAAAAGATATAGATGTAAATCTGTACTTAGAAGATTGGTCAAATGGTATGAAAGAATCAAAAGATTTTATTTATTATATGCTTGATGGACTTCAAAATTCAGACATAAAAAGAATCATGCTTCCAGATACATTAGGGGTTCTTTCCCCAGAACAGACTTACAGTTTTATTAAAGAGATAAAAGAAAAATTTCCAGGAAAATATGATTTCCATGCTCATAATGATTATGGGCTTGCGACAGCCAATACAATCCATGCTGTTTTGGCAGGGATCGATGGAGTTCATGCTACAATTAACAGCCTGGGAGAAAGAACAGGAAATGCTTCTTTGATAGAGATAGCTGTTGTACTGAAAGATATTTACAATATAGATCTTGGATTTGAAGAGTCAAAATACCAGGAAATGAGCGACTTAGTTGCAGGATTATCAGGAAAAAAACCTTCCTATAATGTTCCAATTATTGGAAAAAATGTAAAAACCCAAACATGTGGGGTCCATGCAGATGGAGACCAAAAAGCTAATTTATACAAAACACCTTTAACATCTCCTGGAAGATTCAGCAAGGAAAAAATAAAATATGCATTAGGCAAGAATGTAGGTAAAGCAAGCATAGAGATGAATCTAAAAGATCTTGGAATAGAACTTTCTTCAAAACAGATTAAAATTTTAAGAGATGAGGTTGCAGAAATCGGCCAAAAAAAAGAGCAGATAACCCAGCCTGATTTACTTTTCTTGATAGCAGACCTCTTCGAACAGCCAGAGATGGTCCCTTTTAAGATCTTAGATTGTATTATAAAGACCGAGATAAATGGGGAAAGATCAGCTTACGTTAAGATAGACTATAAAGGTAATATCATGAAGCAAAAAGCTAAAGGAGATGGAGGTTATGATGCTGCTATGAATTCTATCAAAAAGATGCTTTCCAAAAAAGGGATAGAACCCCCTAAACTATTAGACTATAATGTGACTATACCTCCAGGAGGAGAAACATCTGCATTGACGCTTGCTTCAATCGGATGGAAATACAACAATAGGAAGATGCAGTCACACGGAATAGAGACAGATCAAACATTCGCAGCACTTAAAGCAACAGAAAAGATACTTAATTTAATCTTAAGAAACGGTAATGAATATATAAAAAAATAAATTATTTATTTTTTAGATTTTTCATTTTATCAATATGGCTGGTTTTCCAGGCATTGCCTGTCTTGCTTTTTTTTCATCACTTTCATCAGCCTTGAATACAGCTACTTTATCAGTTCCAAATTTCTCTTTGATCCTGTCGAGATTATCTTTTATCGCTTCGATTTCTGTCTTCTGTTCCAAAACAACTTCAGGAACTTTTGTTGGATCCTTCACTAATTTTGGGATCAATTTAGATATCTCTTTTCCATGCTCTTTTATCATTGTTTTCTTTATCAACTCTCCTGTATTTCTTGTCTCTTCCATCTCTTCCTTCAGATCTTTAAAGAAATCATATTTCCATTTGTCTGCTGCAAACAAGATAATCTCATCTGGATTTTTAACATCGGCTAATTCTAGAACATTCCTTATATCTTCAATAACACCTTCTACAAAATTCTCAACTTCTTCTGCTTTAAGGTCAATCTTGCTTTCATCATATTTTGGCCACTCTTCTGTTGTAATAAAAGGCTTGTTGCCAATCTTTTCCCAAAGTTCTTCTGTAAAATGGGGACAGAAAGGATGCAATAGTTTCAAAAATTTCTCCAGCGTATCTTTGTTGACTTCATTCTCCAAAGAATCAAACAATTCCCTTATCTTTATTATAGCAAAATTATATCTGAAATTTTCAATGTCTTCTGTAATCCCTTTTATTGCCTTGTTCAGTTTGCTTTCAACTTTCTTACTTGACTTTCCAGTCTTTACATTTTCAAAATAATCAAAAAGTTTCTTCATGAATCTTGAGCTTCCTTCTATACCTTTATCGCTCCATTCCAGATCCTTATCAGGAGAAGCTATACTCATTAAAAAAAACCGTGCTGTATCTATACCATACTTGCCACTTATCTCTTCAGGCAAAACAACATTGCCTCTGGATTTACTCATCACATGACTGTCTGGACCATGCAGCATTCCTTGGTTAAACAATTTAGTAAAAGGTTCGCTAAAATCTAAAAATCCTAAATCTCTCAATGCCTTTGTAAAAAATCTTGCATATATCAGATGCATGCAGGCATGCTCTGCTCCCCCTATATACTGGTCAACAGGCATCCAATATTTTACCTTGCTCTTGTCAAAAGCTTTTTTGTTGTTTTTGCTATCACAGTATCTTAAAAAATACCAGCTTGAATCAAAAAAAGTATCCATTGTATCTGTTTCTCTTTTTGCTGGACCTCCACATTTGGAGCATTTTGTGTTGATAAAATCTTTATTTGTCTCTAAAGGATTCCCTTTGCCAAACTCAACATCTTCGGGAAGCTTTACAGGCAGCTCTTTTTCAGGAACTCCAACAACACCGCATTTCTCGCAATAGACTATAGGAATTGGTGTCCCCCAATATCTCTGCCTGCTTACAAGCCAGTCTTTAAGCTTATAGTTTGTAGTTTTCTTTCCCCATCCTTTTTCTTCAGCAAGGTTTGCTATAGCTTCCATCGCATCTCTGTTGTTCATCCCGTTAAAATCTCCTGAATTGATCATCTCTCCATCATCCATATATGCTCTTGACATCTTCTCTGCATTCAATTCATAATCAGATGGAGATATAACAACCCTCATCGGAAGCTCATATTTCCTTGCAAAATCAAAATCTCTCTGGTCATGCGTAGGAACAGCCATAACAGCTCCGGTTCCATAATCATACAATGCATAGTCAGCAACCCATAAAGGACATTTTTCTCCTGTAAAAGGGTTGATAAACCATTTTCCCAAAAACAGCCCATTCTTTTCTTTTCCTTCGGCTGTTCTTTCAATAACACTCTGCTTCTTTACATTCTTAATAAAATCTTTGACCTTTTTTTCAATTTTTGTCCCCTTTGTCCATTCGATTACCTTGGGGTGCTCTGCAGCAAGAACAAGGTATGTAATTCCGTAAACTGTATCGACTCTGGTAGTAAATGTCTCTATATCATCTATCTTTTTGTCATTTTCATCCACAACATCAAACTGCAGTGTAACTCCTTTGCTTTTTCCGATCCAGTTTCTCTGCATGATCTTTATCCTTTCGGGCCATTTTAATTTTTCAATATCCTCAAGCAGTTCGTCAGCATATTCTGTGGTCTTGATAAACCACTGTTCAAGCATCTTCTGATCAACATCGGTATCCTCATGTCTCCAGCATCTGCCGTCGTGTACCTGCTCATTGGCTAAAACTGTGTTGCATTTGGGGCACCAGTTGACTGGTGCTTTTTTTCTATATACTAGTCCTTTTTCCAAGAACTTCAAAAAGAAAAACTGGTTCCATTTGTAATATTCAGGAGTGCATGTACTTACCATCCTATCCCAGTCATAGCTCAGGCCTAGATCCTTCTGCTGTTCTATAAACCTAGAAACTGTTTTCTCAGTATGCTCTTTTGGATGTAGCCCTTGCTTTATTGCTGCATTCTCAGCAGGAAGTCCAAATGAATCATAGCCCATAGGATATATTACATTAAATCCCTGCATCCTCTTGAATCTTGCATAACTATCTCCAATAGAATAATTAAATGCATGGCCCATATGCAAACCACTTCCAGATGGATATGGGAACATCTCCAAACAATAGAATTTAGGTATCTTAGGGTCTTTTTTGACCTTAAAGACTTTATTCTCGGTCCATCTCTTCTGCCATTTTTCCTGGATTTTCTTGAAATCAGCCATATAAGGAGATTTAACCTGGATTATATATAAAATTTATGATAAAATCTTTATTTTAAGATTAAATCAGAAAAAATAGTTTAAATTAAAAAATAATCAAAACTTCTTAAACTCTCCTGCCGTATCTATCAGATCAACATGTCCCATGAACAAAGCTCTGCAGCAGTACCTCTCTAATCCCAGATCATCCAAGACTTTTTTTCTTTCCTCTCCATCTTCTACTCTTTCCTTAAACTCGTCCCATAGGTGGGAAACTGGTTTTCCGCAGCTGAAACATCTTACTGGAATTATCATTTTTTAATCACCTGTATGATTTTTGTCTTCTTGCTCTTGCTTTGCCTTGTCTGTTTGGTTTGGCAGATTCTTTTCTTCTTACATCTGCAACCAGCAGATGCCTGTCATAATTTGAAAATACCTTCTCAAGCCTTTTCTTATATTTGGCTAATGCTCTTGCTATTGCCAGTCTTGCTGCTTCTGCCTGAGAGCTTACCCCTCCTCCAGAAACAACCACATTGATATCAACTTCATCTGCAACCCCTTCTGCAAGTATTAATGGTTCTTTTAGCCTTAATCTCATGAACTTTGTTCCGTAAACATTTATCATCTTATTATTGATTCTTACCTTTCCTGTTCCAGGCTTTAATGTAGCTCTTGCTATTGCGCTTTTTCTCTTTCCTGATTCATGTACAAGCTTTGCCATTTATTTTTCACCCATTGATTTGCAGATGTCCTTCACAGTAACATATCTTAAACTAGGGACCTTTGAGATATTTGCTTCTTCTATTGTTTCCATCTTTCCTTCTTTTGGTTTTTCTGGAACGCCACTATGGCACCTTATCCTTTCAAGGGCTTTCCTTCCTTTTTCCTGTTTATATGGAAGCATACCTCTTATCAGTCTCTTTACAAACATATCAGGTCTTCTGAATATATAAGGACCATGATAAACCTGGCCCATCTCTCTTTTTTTCTTGTATCTTGCAAGGATTTCTTTCTTGTTTCCAGTCATCACTGCTTTCTCACAGTTGACAATATCTATCCTTTCTCCCATCAGGGCATTCTTTGCAGCAACTGTTGCTATTCTTCCTAATATTAAATCTTCAGCATTTATTATCATTTTAACCTAATATTCTTATTTTCTTGCCTTTCGGGTCTTTTTTTATCAATTCTGTTATAGATATTGCTTTTCCTTTTTTGTTTATTTTTTCCAAAGCACTGTCTGAAAAATTAAAAGCCGCTACAGTGATATTGTGGTCTATATCTCCAACACTTAAGACCTTTCCAGGAACAATCACAGTTTCATTTTCCTTTGTGGCTTTATTTATCTTGTAAAGGTTGATTATTCTTCTTTTCCTTGAAGATTTCTCTAGATCATCAGCTACCCTTTTCCATATATTACAGCCGTGTTCATTGGCTTTTTTCCTTAATTCTTGGACCAATCCTTTTAACAAGGGGTTTGTTGGTCCTGTTCTCTTTGCCATTTTGAATATTTTTGAATATATTATGCGGAGGACGAGATTCGAACTCGCGCATCCACTAAGGAACAAGGCATTTGAATACAAAGCATATGCTTTTGTAAGCCTCAACCTTGCGCATTTGGCCGCTCTGCCACCCCCGCATTTGCGAAGACGGCTATTTGAGGAGCTTTTCAAACTCATCTGCTTTGCTCTGCAGCATCTTGAGCGCTTCCTTGACCATCTCTCTGGGATCCAGCTGGCCCCAGCTTTCAATATTAATGATAAAATCTTTTTTGCTTTGTTTTATCTTTATACCTTCGCATGCATCTGTACATGCATTGCAAAAATGACAGTTCAAAGGATTTGCAACTGTTAATTTTCCTCTCTTGAACTCGTATACATCAACAGGACATTTTATTGAGGCTTCCTCGCATGTCTCTCCTTTAGATTCTATTTCGAATATTGGGTAGCCTTTATATGTCACAAGACCAGGGCTCCATTTTGCGTGTTCCTTTCCCTGTCCTAAAACAGCAGTAGCTTCAAGTTCTATCTTCTGCCCTTTCAATAGTTTAACGATAATTGAATTGGGGAATACAGGGGTGCATTTTGGATCTTTGCTTTTCATGTCTTTTGCATAGACATTTCCAAGTTTGCCTGTATCTAATGTAAGTTTTAAAGTGCATTTTGAACATCCTTTTCCTTTACACGAACATTCACTGGGCAGATCATATGAGCTTAAATCTGTTTTAATAGGGATAAGGCCAAGTCTGTGGGCCACCACTTCATCATAAAGAGCAGAGCTGTTATTCCTAAATTCAACATCTTCTATTGCCAAAGTTGGAACTTCTTCAACTATCATTCTTCTTAATGTATTGACAAATACAGGGTTTGAGTCTTTAATGACAAAAGAAAGTGTTCCTTTCTCTTTATCTTGTTCTAATGATTCTATCTCCATTTTATACCCTCCTACCTCTTTTTCCTCCTTTCTTCCTGCAGCCGTCATGAGGAACAGGAGTTACATCCTGAATTATACCTATCTTCAGTCCGACTCTTGATAACGCCCTTATTGCTGCCTGAGCCCCGGGGCCAGGATTCATAGGTCCGTTATGCCCTCCTGGAGCTTTTATCTTGACATGGATTCCATCTATTCCTTTGCCCTTTGCTATCTCTGCAGCCTTCTTTGCTGCAGTCATTGCTGCTGTAGATGAACTTTCAAGCCTGTCTGATTTGACTACTTGTCCTCCTGAAGCAAGAGCCAATGTTTCAGTTCCTGTTACATCAGTAATATGGATTATAGTGTTGTTATAGCTGGAATATATATGTGCTATTCCCCATCTTAAGTTTCTTTTTCCGGTTCTTCTTGGTTTCCCAGATCTTCTTTTTGTTGCCATTCTTATTCAGCTTTTTTCTTTTTTTCTGTAGATTTCTCTTTCTTTTTTGGTTTGCTCTTTTCTTTACTTTCTTTCTTGTTTTCTTTGGATTCTTTCTTTTCCTTTTTAGGTTTGCTTTCTTCCTTGCTGTCTTTCTTGTTTTCTTTGGATTTCCCTTTTTCTCCTTTTGCTTTGGGTTTCTTGGGAAGTTTTTCTTCTTTCTTTCTTTCAGGATGCATCTCATCACTTAATTCAGAGCTTTGAGAAAATCCTACTTTCCCTTCATTTTCAACAGAAACTAAAAAATTAGGAGATGTTATCTTTTTGTTTTCTATGACTATATGGCCGTGTACTATGAATTGTCTGGCCTGTTTCATTGATTTTGCAAAGCCTTTTTTGAAAACAACAGTTTGAAGTCTTCTATCCAAAAGGTCTTTTGTGGTGATTCCCAAAACATCATCTAAATCACCTTGCTCTGACAGCAGCCCCAATGATTTTAATTTGTTCAGAAGCTGTATCTTTTCTTTTTCAGCCTGTTCTGTCTTGAGAACAATCAATCTTTTTGCCTGCCTTGAAAAATTTCTCAGTTTAGATGTCAGCTTCCATATCTCTTGTTTGTTCTTAAAATGATATTCTTTGATTAGTTCTTTCTCTTCTTCAATTCTTTCTTTTTCCCATGCCTTTTTCGGTGTTGAAAATTTGGCTCTGTTTCTTTTTGGATCTCCCATTTTTATTATCTTTATTTATTGCTTGGTTTTACCTTTTTTCTTTTTACTCCCATAACTTTTCCCTTGCTTCTCCTGAAGTTTGATTTTGTCTTTTGTCCTCTTACAGGCAGCCCTGATGCATGCCTTCTTCCCCTGTAAGACTTTATCTTTTTCATCATCTTTATATCATTGTCAACAGTAAATATCAAGTCATTTGTTATTATATGCTTGTCTTTTCCGTCAGTACTATCTTTTCTTCTGTTTCCCATCCATTCAGGCATTCCATTTTTTATAGGGGAGCTTAGTATACTGCTCAACTTTTCTATCTCCTCGTCAGAAAGATTTCCTACCTTTTTCTGCTTGTCAAGATTCGCGATAGAACACACAGCATTTGCCAGTTGAAAATTTACTCCTTTGATGTTTCTTAATGCATAACCTATTGGCTTTTCTCCATTAAGGTCTGTATTTGCAATTCGTACTAAATGTTTAAATTCCTTTTTGTCTGCCATATTTATTCACATATAAAGCCCAAGAAATCTCTATTATGAAACCCTACTGATGCGCTCATAATGAACTCGGGCTGATTTAATAGAAAAACTGGGATTGATTTATAAAGCTTCCGTTTTTAGAATATTATTTTCAAATCAATTGATTATTTGATTGAAAAAGGGCGGCCGGCGAGACTTTCGACTGATTATCAGTTATCGAACTCGCGACACAGGATATCTGCAGGTAATTGCAAAAGAGTGGCTCACTCTCATTATACTGCCACAGTCCTGTATTTTACCATTAAACTACGGCCGCCAACAGAGATTTAGAAATATAAACCACTTATAAAATTTACTGAAAACCTGCTAAAAATATATTCTTTCGATATATTTAAAAATAAATTAATCTTAAAAATAAAAAAAGAGGTAAAATAATGATTTTAGAAATACAAGTTATGGCTTTGATAATTCTTTTATTTTTCTCAGCTCTTTTTTCAGGAATAGAAACAGCCATGATGTCAGTAAGCAGGATAAAGATCAATTCTCTGGTAAGAAAAAAAAGAAAAGGAGCGAAAATACTTCATAGGGTAAAACAAAACCCTCACAGGCTGATCATAACCATCCTTATTGGAAATAATATAGTAAATATTGGGGCGGCCTCTCTTGCAACAGTGATATTCACAGGTGTTTTTGGATCAGCAGGAGCTGGAATTGCCACAGGTGTCATGACCCTGCTGGTTTTGGTGTTTGGAGAAATAACCCCAAAAACATTTGCTGCACAAAATGCTGAAAATATCTCTTTGATTGCAGCCAGGCCTCTGGAACTATTGACTAGAAGTATCCTGCCCATTGTAAAATTTTTTGAATTGATCTCAAGAAGCATATCAGCACTGACCCGATCAAATAAAGTAAAAAAACTTTCTGAAGAAGAAATCATAACTACAGTGACTATGGGGGTAAAGGAAGGGATAATCAACAAGGATGCTGCAGAGATCATGAGCAATGTACTTGAATTCGAAGGCACAAAAGTGACCAAAATAATGACACCCAAAGCAGACCTCGCTATGGTAGATGGGAAAAAGAAATTAAAAAATACCATCGGTTATGTTGTGAAGACACCTTATTCAAGATTTCCTGTCTATTACAAGACCAAGGAAAAAATCATTGGGATTTTGGATGTTGATGATGTTCTAAAATATGTCAAAAAGAAAAAATTGAATACAATGGTCAAAACACTGGCAAAGCCCGCTTTCTTTGTTCCTGAATCAAAAGAGATAGATGATCTGTTGATAGAATTCGAGGGAAAACATATGCCTTTGGCTTTGGTGGTTGATGAGTATGGGGGCATATCTGGTATGGTCACTATGGAAGATATACTTGAAGAGATAGTAGGAGATATATTTGACAAAAGCAGAAGAAAAAGTATATATATTAAAAAAGTGGACAAAAAATTGATCGATGTAGATGCAAGAGCATCTATAGAAGAGATAAATAATGCTCTTCATCTGGGATTAGAAGAGGAAAAATTCAACACACTTGCGGGTTTTATAGAACACAAACTTAAGAGAATACCAAAAAAAGGAGAAAAGATAAAACTAAAAAATACAACCTTAATCATAGACAAAGCCACTAGACAAGGAATCAAGAAAGTAAAGATAATAAAACATTAATATTTCTTTATCTTCTTATTTACAAATAAAGTCCATAGATAAGGAAGCAGAAAAGCTATCGCATATAGTGCGCTTACAGTCACAGGGTCCCCTTTAACTTCAGAAATATCAAAAAGGATGTTTATTGCATTTGATGCTTTGACTATAAAATACATATTAAAAAGTGCAAGTATTGGGATTGAAAGTGCTGCAATCAGATGATGTTTCCTTGTAAGATGTTCTTCTATATCCCATATAAGAAAATTAAACAGCACTCCAATTGAAAACCCGATAACAATAACAAATAGATTCATAACTAATTTATTGAAAACAAGCAGCAGAGGTATAAGTATAAAAGCTACTAATGCATTTCCGACTGCCATCATAAACAATATTCCCCAAAATAAGATCCTGTCCAGACGAAGCATAGATCTGCTTTTGTCATGGAGTTTTCTGTCTTCGATGATATCCTCCGCGTTTTTGATCTCTTCCTTACTCCACCCTTTTTTCATCAGTTCTGTTTTTCTTTCTTTTTTCATTTTGATGATGCTTAATAAAATCTTTTATTTAAGTCTTTCTGCAATCCTGCTGAATTCAAGCGCGACTTCTGACTGTGGATCTGAATATACAACAGGGTGCTTCATTATCTGAGCTTTTTTGATCATCTCGCTCCTTGGGATCATGCCCATTATTGGGAAACCCAGCATTGTCTTTACATTCTCAACTGAAATTTCATTTCTGATAGAATGAACTTTATTTAAAACAATCCCTAAGACGAGCTTGTTTTGTTTCTCTGCATTTTTTATTGTTCTTAATGCTTCTGTAACTGCAGCAAATTCAGGAGTAGTCACAATCATCACTTCATCAGCCATATTCATCACTGCCTTGTTCTCTGAAGTCAGACCAGCCCCTGTATCTATGATAACTGTTTCAGAGTATCCTTTTAATTTATTGAATGATTTCTCTATCCTGCTAAGATTGACATCATCAAAAACATCAAACCTTATACTTCCTGGGATGACCTTCAATCCTGAAGAATGCATATAAGTTGCATTTTCAATTGGCTCATCTCCTTTTATAACCTCATGAAAACTTGCCGGAGGATTTGGAAAACCCAGATATATACCTACATTCGGTGCTGTCAGATTGCCGTCTAATACTACTGCATCGTTGCCTGCATTAGAAAGACAAACCCCTAGATTTATTGCTACAGTTGTTTTTCCAACTCCTCCTTTTCCAGAAACAACCGCTATAAACCTGGTCATCCTAATTTCTCCTTGATATACTCCTCAAATTTTTTGGCTCTGTTGTAGTATTCAAGCAGAAGATCGATATTCACATCAAGGTCGTTCTCAGGACCAAGATGGGTTATCATCTTTACGTTTCTCCTATATTCGTGCGCCTTGTCATATTTTGCCTGTATTATATTCCTAAGATTTAGGTAAAAATCGATAAAGTTTATCAACTCTTTGTCATCTGCAAAAAGCTCCTTGATCACTTCGCATCTTTTCCTCGGCTGTTCAGGTATTTCCAAAGTTTTCTTTCTTCTTTGTTTTTTCTTTAATATGCCTTCCATTCCTGCATCAAATGCATTAATCAGTCTTTGTATTACACTTCTTATAACATCGACTGTCCTAGTATATTTTAGACTTACATAGAATAGGTGCTCTGTTCTCTTCAGCTCGCTTTTGAGCTTATCTAAATAATCCTTCATTTTTCTTCACTATATTATCCATTACTTGTATAAATACCTTTGCCTTATAAAGGTATTTCTTTATATCGTCTGCACTCACAGATTTAATCCTGTAATTTTCTGAACATATCACAAACCTGTCTTTCTTCCTGAACTCAACCGGGCTCTTTCTGTGCTCTAAGATAATGTCCCTGATATCCTGGACTTCCTTAAGGTATTCCTTGTCTATCTTATGCTTGTTAACTATCTTCTCTTTGAACATGTTAAATTTACTTTCAAAAGTGTCCTGAAAAGGAGGGATCCTTTTGAACAATCTTTCATAGTGCAATATTGAAGCCATCGCATTTGTATATGACAAAAATAGATTCTCGATGACTGCCAACAATAATTTAGAATCTTTTACTAAAGGAAATGTTACAGTTAGCATATGATCTGCTATCTTCAGATTCTTTTTAGCCTTATCCCTATGTTCTTGAAATCTTTCCATTGCCCCTAGATATATAAAAAGAACTTAGTTTAAATAGTTTATGCAATTATCTCCATTCAGCAAATCTCTTCTTCAGATCCTTTATATAAATCTCAACTTCATTGCAGAAATCTAAAACTTCTTTTCTGGTAACTTTTTTATATCTAAACTCCATTGCTTTATGAGCAATGTGATCTCTCTCTTTTGCAAGATGTTTGGTAAGTTTCTTATAAGAAGGATCAAATCTGAATCCATATTCTTTTTCAGCTTCTACTCTTGCTAAATTTAATACTGATTTTGAAAAATTTTGCATAGGGAAAGTTTCTTCTCCAGCCCTAAATTTTTTCATGAATGTTTCTATGGTTTTAATATAATCTTTTGCTTCTTCTTTTAATTCGATAGGTTTGACTGGAAATTTAGACAAATCAATTTTCTTCCCCCAAATTTTCTTATAAAATGGAAATTTTTTGATTATTATATTTAATCCAATATGTTTGGATACTATTCCTCTTGGTTTTCCTCCCTCTAGTTCATCGATTCCAATTCCTCTAAATCTAGTTTCAAATCCCCTGCAAATGCTGTTTTTCTTTAATTTTAATTTAGAATTTATCTCATCTTCTTCTTTTCTTATATCAAAGTCAGAACTTACAATACCAAAGATATCAATATCGCTGTAAGGTGTTCTGTCTTTTGTTAAAACAGTCCCAGCCAAATATAAAGAAATCAATCCTTTGTCTTTCAGTTCATCAACAATAAAAGAAGTTATATTTTTGACTATCTTTCTAATTCTAAGATATTCAAGCATTTTATCCCTGCAGGTCCATAATTGCTTTTGCTATGTCTCCTTCAGCAGATTCCAAAGCTTCTTTTGCTTTCTCTTCATCAACATCTGCCTGCCCCATCACAGTCTTGATATCTTCTTCATTTATTTCAGGAGTTGCATCCAGTTCTCTTTCTTCTACATTCCCGCTCACTGTGAACTGCTCTTGCCCCATCGCCTTGACTTTTGCCACTGAAGGCTCTGTGATCACTATCTCTTTATCATCACATCTAATTATAACTTCATTAGCATCTATCTCAGTCTGGGCAATACCCATCTTTTTCATCATCTTTTGCATTTTCCGTGGATTCATTCCTGGCATCATATTATTTCACCTATATCCCCAAAAGCTTATTTCCAAATAGATGGAGAACTATCATTATTATTATCACAATAACACACAGAACAATAATCATCCCTGGGTTGAAGGTCAGTTTGCTTTTATATTCATCAAAATACCTTACTAATCCCCCCATTCCGCTGGGCATCCTTACTTTATCATTAGCCATTTGATCACCTTATGATTAAGATAGGTAGAGAAGCGATAAGCCACCTTTTGTCAGTCTCCACGAGGTACCTGCAAACTAAAAGTTTGCTATGCCTTCACATGGGCAGACTGCCTTAACATTCTACTTAGCATGCTAAACAGCACTTGCACCAGCCAGGATTCGGATTTCACCGATCCCACAAAACATAGTCTACGGGTTACTTCAACGCTAGTTGAAGGTTTGTTGAATTTATTCAACAAAAACTCACTTGCTTCGCAGCAAAGCTTCGCCATTTTCATCCCGAAATGTGGACGTGTTTTTCTGGCCCATTGCCATGGATTTCTCCATCTCGCATAACACGAGTGACTTTTTACTCGGTGGGTGGACTTTCCTCAGCGATTTATCGGTGAGGTCTGTTGGACTTGCTCCAACTTTACCTCAACGAACAATCAAACATTTTTAAAAATGTTCAACTCAAATCACCGTCAGTTAAGTGCTTCCCCTACCTATTTTAATGAATTTTCATGGATTTAAAAAACTTACTATTCTTAAAACATTTCGCGAAGGTTTAAAAAGCTTTAATTATTAAAATAATTAAGATGTTAGAAGCAGAATTAAGAAGAAAACCAGAAGAGGTTTGGTATAAAATGCATAGAGAATCTCATCCGAATTAAAGATAATTAATCTATAAAATTTTCTACTTTCAAAACTTCCTTCCCGTGCTTTATCTCTCTTTCTTTTTTCAGATCTTTTATCTCTGCTTTTTTTCTTTTATATCTGACAACACAGTCAGCTTCAATTTTTTCTAGCTTAACATCAACACCTGCAACCACAGCGTTCTTTCTTACCACATCCAGATAACCAGGGGAATCATAAGCATAAACCTTTACATCTTGAGCTTCCTTGTCCCACTGTTCTAAACCTATATCAATAAATTTCAAAAAAGGAAATTTCTGTTTATTGTAAAAATTAACACTTTTCCTGCTTCCGAACAAAGCAGATTCTATTGCTATCGTTCCTGTCTTGGCATTAAGGTTCAAAAAACTCTTTCCTTTTTCAAAACCGCTCAATCTTACTAATGCGTAAGCTATGGTCCCTTTCAGATCATCTCTTGTTAATTTGATCTTATAATCTCTCTTGCTCGTATCTCCTGAAAAATCAACTCCAACATAGCAATCATCAGAATAAATATAGACAAAAACAGTAATATCTGGATTATCCAAATCGACCTTTGCATCAATCTTATCCCCTGTTGTCTTCTGAACATCATAGTCTTCCAGTTCATTATCTACAATCTCGCTTCTGGCAGCAAAAGTTCTGCCATCTTTCAGCCATTTAGAAAAATCAATCCCATCTATCTTCTTCAAATCAGAAATATTATCTATCTTAAAATCTTCCAATAAAATCAAAACCCTGTTAGCTCCCTGGCATAGATAACAATATTTTGCAAGTTCTTTTTTAGAACATTCAAATACACAGCAGCTTTCCTTAACAGAAGCTTTCTTCCCAATTAATTCTTTGATCTCCAAAGCAGTAATATCTTCCATACCTTTATAAGAAATTGCTAATGCCTTCATTCTTTTATCTTGGCAGCAGAAGAAACCTTGTCTCCATCTTTTAAATTCATGATCTTGACACCTTGTGTTGCTCTTCCTATCTTAGAGATATCTTTTGCCTTGAACCTTATACCGATGCCTCTTCTGGTTATTAGCATTAATTGATCATCATCTTTAACATCCTTGATACCTATAACATTTCCGTTCCTTTCAGTACACTTTATGTTGATCACTCCTTTTCCTCCTCTTTTGATCAATCTATATTTAGAAACATCAGTTCTTTTTCCGTATCCATTTTCAGTAATAGTAAACAAAGATTCGTCTTCTTTGGCAATTACCATACCTACAACCTTATCATCCTTTCTTAATCTTATCCCTCTGACCCCTCTTGCAGTCCTTCCCATGCTTCTTACATCTTTTTCTTTGAATTTTATGGCCTTTCCTTTCTTAGTTGCCAGCATTATTTGATAATCTCCTTTTGTTTTTTTGACCCCGATAAGCTCGTCACCCTTTTTCAGGTTCAATGCGATTATTCCTCCTTTTCTTGGCCTTGAAAATTCTTCTATCGAAGTCTTCTTCACAATGCCTTTCTTTGTTGCCATGAAAAGATACCCTTCATTGAATTTTCTAACAGGCACATATGCTGTGACTTTTTCTTCCTCTCCAAGCCTTAACAAGTTCACAATAGCCTGCCCTTTTGCAGTTCTCCCTGCTTCAGGAATCTCATATACCTTAAGCCATTTCACCTTTCCTTTGTTTGTAAAAAATAAAACATAAGAATGTGTGTTGGCTACAAAAAGATCTTCAACAAAATCCTCGTCTTTTGTCTTTGCTGCAATAACTCCTTTTCCTCCTCTTCTCTGAGCCCTGTAAGTGTTGATGGGCAGCCTTTTGATATAACCTGAATGCGTTATGCTTATTACCATATCTTCTGGTTTTATCAAATCTTCTTTTTCTAATTCTTCCTCAGCTTCAACAATTTCTGTCCTTCTTTCATCACCATAATTTTCTTTTAATTCTTTTAATTCTTCTTTGATGATCTTTAATATTTCATTTTCATCAGCAAGTATCTTCTGCAGCTCTTCAATCAGCATTATTAGAGATTTATGCTCTTTCTTTATCTTATCCTGCTCCAGTCCAGTAAGTCTCTGAAGTTTCATGTCAAGGATTGCAGAAGCCTGCTTTTCGCTTATATCTAAACTTGATATCAGCTTTTTTGATGCTTCATCTGCATTGTCGCTCTCTTTGACGATCCTTATTGTGTTATCAATATTTTTCAATGCGATTAAAAGGCCCTCTAATATATGATCTCTGTCCTGTGCTTTTTTAAGATCAAATTTAGTTCTTTTTCTTACAATATTTCTCCTGTGATTAATATAATGCTCTAGAATATCTTTTAAGTTCAGGACCTTTGGCTCATTATCTACTAAAGCAAGCATATTAACTCCAAAAGTGGTCTTCAATCTGGTATGTTTCATCAATTGATTTAATACAATATCTTCATTAGAATCTTTTTTCAGTGTGATTACAATTCGCATACCTTTCTT
>WJKL01000030.1 GCA_014729145.1 Candidatus Woesearchaeota archaeon | reverse complement strand
TCAATCTTGAATCTCACGTCAACAAAATCTCCAGGTTCAACAGGGTCAGGCTCCTGGCTTATCATAGTGACATCTATCTTTGCAGAGTCAGCTATTACTGTGCCGTATGCTATTGAAGCAAAGCATGATATCAGGACCAATACTACTAGTGTTATTATCAATCTTTTTTTCAAAATTTTCATCTTTATTTTACCTCCATTAACATGTTTAAATAATTTTTCCATCTTTTAGTCTTTCCTTTCTTTCAGCAAATTTGGAAAGGCTTTTATCATGAGTGACCATGATTATTGTCTTTTTCTCTTTTTTGTGAAGCATATTAAGATATTCCATGACTATTTTTCCTGTTTTTGAATCTAAGTTTCCAGTGGGTTCGTCTGCAAGTATAACATCAGGATCATTTGCCAGAGACCTCGCGATCGCGACCCTTTGCTGCTGGCCTCCAGAAAGTTCTGTGGGCCGGTGGTCCATCCTTTCTTTAAGGCCAACTTCCCTAAGCAGTTTTTCAGCTCTTTTTAGTCTTTTTTGTTTGGGAACGCCCTGGAATATCATAGGCAGCATTATATTTTCTTTTGCTGTTAGTGTTGGGATAAGGTTAAACTGCTGAAAGATAAATCCAATTATCTTCCCCCTTATTTGAGCAAGTTCTGATTCCTCAAGATGAGCAATATTTTTCCTTTCAAGGTATATCTCTCCTTTGGTAGGGACATCGAGGCAGCCAATCATGTTGACTGCTGTGGACTTTCCAGAGCCTGACGGGCCCATAATTGCAACAAATTCCCCTTCTTTTACCTGGAAGTTCATCCCTCTAAGAGCATGGACTTTTGTCTCTCCCATAGTGTATGTTTTCCATACATTTTCTATCTTTATTATGGACTGTTTTGATTTTTTAGGCATTTTTTTCTTTTTCTATCTTTCTCTTTATTAAATATTCGAATCCGTGGGAGCGGTTGGCAAAGATCTTTTTATCTATATTTTTATCAAGCCATCTAAGAAGTTCTTTGTCGATCGTAACTGTGATTCTTTCCTTCATTTTACTACATACTATTACATACTTTTACTTGTTTATGTTTACTAAGTAATAAATAGTATAAAAGGTTTTTGGTTTTAAAAAAGTTAAATATATAAAGAGCCTTTTACTTTTTCTTGGTATGAAAGAAGAGAAAAAGAAAATAATCATCAGTCTGTTTGTGATCTTTTTGATGGTCAGCAGTATCCTAGGATACATGTTCGGAAGATCAGGTATTGAGAAGTACAAATACAATAGCTTTTCTTTTTTTAAAAGAAACAATGAATGGGTCTTGGACGGTGATGAAGGTGAATTGAGTTTTAATTTATTTCCAGAGCAGGTAGAGAATATTGAGATGGATTTTGATGCTGCAGATGTGCTGCAGGATAAAGCTGAAGTTGATGTGACTTCTGATCCTGAAAGCAAATATGCTGAAGCAATAGCGGTTTCACAGTTAAGTATTCAGCAGAATTTGATGGAATATTCAGATACTTTTGTGGTGCTTGGAATGACTGAAAATGATGACGGGTTTGATCTTCCTGTTATAGGGTGTGAAGATGCAACAGAATCTGTTCCTGTCCTTTATTTTAAAGAATCAAACAGTACAGGGATCAAATTGGAGGATAATCACTGTATTATACTTGAGGCAGAGAATGAGCTTGATTTTCTTAGGCTTAAAGACAGGCTTTTATACAGCTACATAGGGATCATAAAATAACAAAATTTTTAAAATAAAATATCAATCTAGTTTTAAATGACAGAAGAACCTGAAAATAAATCAGAAGGAGAAAATAAATCAGAAGGAAATCTGGATGGAGCAGAGGCAAAGCCGGAAGAGAAGAAAGAAGAATCAAGTGAACACAAGATTAAGCTGGACATCATCAAGAAGATACTGGATGATGAGAAGAAGGAGGGAGAAATCCAAGTAGAGGAAAATGAAGGCAGCCCGGAAGTAGATGGAAGGACAGAAAAAAAAGATATTGACAAAAAAGAGATCATAAAATGGGCGTCTATAATAGGGGGGATACTTGTAGGCATCATCTTTATCTTATTGATAGGATCAAGATTGTTACATAATCCTTTGAAAGATCTAGACAAAAACAATATTGATAGTACAATTGAATTAGAGGAGCAGGAAGAGAAATACCATACAGAAAGCAAAATAGATGAGGAAGAAGAGTTTTCTGAAGAAGACAAAGAGGAAAAGAAAAAAGAAGATAAAACTGAGAGCAGTTTTGAATCTTCCAATGGGTTTTTCAAAGAGATAACAGGTCTTGTTGCAGGGTTCTTTAAATCACACATCGAAAAGAATCTCGAGATAGGTGTCAATGAAACCAAAGAAAAAGAAAACAAGAC
Organism: Candidatus Woesearchaeota archaeon; assembly: GCA_014729145.1. Lineage (GTDB taxonomy): Archaea > Nanobdellota > Nanobdellia > Woesearchaeales > WJKL01 > WJKL01. The sequence goes on along the minus strand of WJKL01000030.1, from coordinate 1,303 downwards.
AGAGGAAATAGATGAAGATACAAAAGAACTTGCAGAGATAAAAGACAAATTATTAGAGGGAATATTGGGTTAAGAAAATGAAAGAAGAAGAAACTAAAAGGAATAAAAAAGAAGAAAATACAGATGATAATGACAGTACAAAGAAACTTTTGATAGCAGTTGGGGTGATAATCGGCGTTTTTGCTTTAGGTTTTTTAGTCAGGTTTGTATATAGCCCTGAAAATGATATCGTCACAATAGATGAGATGCATAGAAGGAATATAGAAAGCGGAGGAGACGAAATAAATTATATCCACAACGGGTTTTCCTTTATCTATATGGACGATATGTGGTATACTCAAGTCCAAAGGCATTCAGACAATACTTTGATGGATATCCCGCTTCATTTTGGTCCAAAAGATCTTGAAAATGTTTCTATAAGTGGGGTAGTCAGTAATGATTTTAAGAAATCACAAATATATATCACATTTGACCCTACAGATGAGAAGCTTAATTATGTTGCTTTAGCAGCAGCAGAGTTAAGCTTGAACCTTGCAAAAGGGATGGGGATTTATCCTATCGCTGCATGCACAAAGAACGAGACTGAAACATGCAATACAAGGCCAATAGTGGATTGTGATGATGAGGACAAAGCAGTTATATTTCTTAAGCAGATAGAAGGAACTGGAGAAATTATCCTTGACGACAATTGTGTTGAGCTTAAGGGGAAAGACTGGGAGCTTGTCAAGGCAACAGATAGGTTTTTGCTGCAATGGTATCAGGTCATGAAGTAAGATGACAAAGAAAAGCGAATGGGAAGAGATGATAAAGAGGGCCGCAGTAAAAGCAAAAGAAAAAGAGCTTCATGAAAAAAGAACATTAAGAAAGTTTGTAGATTCTTTGAAGACTGTCCTTACAATGGAATTGTTAGTGGGGGTGTTTGCAGCTTTTTCTTTGTATATTTTTTTTGGATGGAATGATCTGTTCAAAGTCCTTCTGAGCTGGACAATAGGAATTACAATGGTCTCAACAGTGGTTACATTGATGGTTGACAGATACAAGAAACTGATTCATCTGAGATAGATTTTCTTTATACTTCCTTAATTCCTTTTGGAGTAAGAGAAACCAATCTTATTCCTAATCCTAATTTTAGAACTGCAGAAAGAACAGCCATGTGCTCTTTGCCAGTGCCTGATATAATGTTAAGGGCAACTTCTGTGTCGTTTATCTTTCCTTTTAGCTGTTTTTGGATGTCATCGATTATCTCTGAAAGATATTTTTTTGAATCGATAAGTATATATTCCACTTTTGGAGGCTCTTCCTG
>WJKL01000029.1 GCA_014729145.1 Candidatus Woesearchaeota archaeon | reverse complement strand
TTCACAGAGGAAATCTTCAGCTTATATTTCAAAGATAAAGAGAGAGAAAAATCAATCCACATAACTGAATGGCCGGCTGAAATAAAGATAGGCAATAAACTGGAAAAAGCAGGAGACACTGCAGTTAAAATAATAGAAGAAACAAGAAGACAAAAACAAAATCAAAACATCAGCTTAGGAAAAGAAATACAAACTTTAACAATAGACACAAAACAAGACCTATCTCTATTCCTAGACGACATCAAAGCAACAACAAAAGCAAAAGAGATAAAATTAGAGGGAAAAGCTGATATAACAATAGAAGAAAACACAAAGATCAGCATCAAACCTTAATAACAGATTCTTCCCAAAATATCCATAAACTTTATAAAATCCACAGGTATATACATCATATATTTGGAGGTTTTAAAATGGGAAATAGTAAATATTCATCAAAATCAGACAGATTAGCTGCAGTAGTCAAGAAAGAGACAGAAGAAGAGCTTAGAAAAATGGACCTTATTCCTTACACTGGAACAAGAGATTTAGTGCCTTATCATGATATTTCAGAATATAAGGATCTTTCTTTAAATGAATTCATTGAAAAGGCAAGAAAGTATGCTGTTAATCGAACCAACTATTTATTGAACATACAGGAAGAGAAAATATCATCTGCAGATGAAGAAGATATAAACAACAGAAATCCTTTTTTTGATGACAAAAAATCAGGGGAACCTGGCATAAGAACAGGATACACAGCACACCATCTTACAAAATCACTTGATGACCTTGCTGATGAAGACGAAGGCGTTATAGATTTTTCTTAAACCTTTTTCCATCGTACTCCCTTAGGGGTATCCTCAAGTATTATTCCTTCTTCTTTTAATGCGTCTCTTATATTATCAGCTTTTTCAAAATCCTTCTCTTTTCTTGCTTTCTCTCTTTCCTCTACCATCTTCTCTATCTCAGAATCAAGCTCAGCCTTCTCATGCTCCATAACCCCCAATACAGAATCAAATTTAAGCATAAGCTTCTTTACAGCAGAGGCATCTGTCTTACTCATATCATTCATAATCTTGTTCACTTTTGTCATAAAATCAAAGATAGCAGCCAATCCTCCACTTATATTAATATCATTATCCATAGCCTTCTCAAAATTCCCCAAGGCAACATCTATCATCTCTTTTATCTCAGGAGCACCTTTTCCTTTAACACTATCCAACTTATCCAAAAAATCATAGAACTTCTGCAAAGTCTCTGGAATCTTCTTAAGATTTTCTTCTCTAAAATCCATTTTATTTCTGTAATGTGTACTTAAAAGCTCATATCTTATAGCTTCTGCCCTATATCCTTTATCAAGCAAATCTCTAAGAGTATAAAAATTTCCAAGTGATTTACTCATTTTCTCTCCATTGACTAATAGATGTTCATTATGCATCCAATAGTTGCAGAACTTCTTGTCATAAGCAGCTTCTGACTGCGCTATTTCATTAGTGTGATGTGGAAATATCAAATCAACTCCACCCATATGAATATCAAAGGGCTTTCCAAGATACTTACTACTCATCACAGAACATTCAATATGCCATCCGGGCCTGCCTTTGCCTATATCAGTCTTCCAAAAAACATCTCCATCCTTGGAATCATAAAATTTCCAAAGCACAAAATCATGAGCATTTTCTTTGTCATATTCCTGTGCATTTACTCTTCCAGAAGCTCCAGCTTTTAATTTATCAATATCAAGGTTAGCAAGTTTTCCATAATCCTTAAATTTTTTTATAGAAAAATATATCCCGTCATCTGCCCTGTACGCAATGCCTTTCTCAAGAAGTTTCTTCACCAGCTCAACCATGCCTTCAATCTCTTCAGTTGCTTTAGGCATTATCTTTGGAATGTTTATATTCAATGTCTTTAAATCCTTAAGAAAAGCTTTTGTATAAAATTCAGTAAATTCTTTCAAGGTCTTCCCTTCTTTCTGTGAATCCCTTATAGTCTTGTCATCAACATCAGTGATATTCATGACCCACTTTACCTTATACCCTTTAAACTTCAGATATCTTATAACGAGATCATAGACAAGCATCGCCCTAAGATTCCCGATGTGAACATAGTTATAGACTGTAGGCCCGCATGTATAGATAGTAACCTTATCTTTAGATATGGGCTTGAACTCTTCTGTCTTCCTAGTTAATGTATTATAAAATTTAAGCATAGTCATAGTTTACTCTATATTCTTTATAAAATTTCCTATATAAACCACAACATTTATAAATAACATATGAATAGCAATTCATATGAAATGCCATGCATATAATATGTTTTTCGAGACTATCGCAAACAAGACAAGACTTGCTATACTTGAAGCTCTTCAAAAAAAACCAATGTCAGTAACAGATATATGCAAATCAATAAACCAGGAGCAGTCAAAAGTATCCCACAACCTAAAACTTTTGACAGAATGCCATTTCATTGATGTAAAACAAAAAGGGAAAAAAAGAATATATTCATTAAATAAGGAGACTATCATACCTCTGATGGACCTTGTAAAAAAACATGTAGAAAAATATTGCAGCAAAGAGTGCACAAGAGGTAAAAGATGATAAAAAAACTGCTGAAAAAACTAGGAATAGACTTGGACAACGAATACAGTTGCATAAAATGCAAAAGACCTATGCCAACAGAAGAAAAAAGATGCCCTCACTGCGAAGCGTGGAATGACTGCTGCAGTATCGACCCAAGATTATTAGAAAAAAATGACTAAAACAATCTACCTGGACAATGCTGCAACTACAAAACCAGACCCAAAAGTAGTCGAAGCTATGGAAAAAGCTCCATACGGCAATGCATCCTCAACACATCATATCGGCCAGGAAGCAAAACGTGCATTGGAAGAATCAAGACATACTATAGCAAAATCGATAAAAGCAAAAGACAAGGAAATCATCTTCACATCAGGAGGCACAGAGTCAAATAATTTAGCATTAAAAGGGGTTACCCTTGCAAACAAAAACAAGGGAAACCATATAATAATCTCAAAAATAGAGCATGAATGTGTATTAAAATCAGCAGAATTCCTAAAATCTCAGGGAGTTAAGATAACTAAACTTGATGTTGATAAAGAAGGAATTATATCTCCAAAAAAACTAGAAAAAGCAATTACAAATGATACAATATTAGTTTCAATCATTCACGGAAATAATGAGATAGGAACAATTCAAAATCTAAAAGAAATATATAAAGTCTGCAAAAAAAATAATGTTCTTTTCCATACAGATGCCTGCCAATCATACACCAAAACACCTCTCTCAACAAAACAGGCCGACCTTATCACATTAAATGCTCACAAAATTCATGGACCAAAAGGAGTTGGAGCTTTATACATAAAATCAGGGATAAATATTACCCCATTAGCCCACGGAGGTGGCCATGAAAAAAATAAAAGAGCAGGAACCGAAAATGTTCCAGGAATTATTGGATTTGCAAAAGCTGTAAAATTAACAAAATCTTCAGACATTAAAAAAATGGAAAATCTAAGAAATTATTTCATAGAACAATTATTAAAGATACCAGATACAAAACTCAATGGACCAAAAACAAACAGGCTCTGCAACAACATAAACATCTCATTTAGATATATTGAAGGGGAATCAATTGGATCATACTTAGATGCAAAAGGAATCTGTACATCAACAGGCTCAGCCTGTTCTTCACATACATTAGAACCATCTCATGTAATAATGGCATTGGAAAACAGCCCGGAAAGGGCCCATGGTTCAATAAGATTTTCAATCTCAAAATACACAACAAAGGAAGAATTA
>WJKL01000028.1 GCA_014729145.1 Candidatus Woesearchaeota archaeon | reverse complement strand
TTTCTATTTTTGATGTTTATAAATTTTTATTTTTTAAGAAATGATGGGCCCTCCCGGACTTGAACCGGGGATCCTCACCGTTTTGAACAGTCAAGGCAGCGTAAGCAGAGCTTACTGGTTTTGCCTAATTTTGTTAGTCAAGGTGATGTCATAGCCACTAGACCAAGGGCCCTTTGAGAAAATTTAAGGAAAGATATATAAAAAACTTTCTTTTGATTACTTATATGCTGTTTTTTAAAAAGAATCCAAAGAAGAATATCGAAAAAACACTAAAAAGATTAATCAAGAAAGGGAAGGAAAATGAAGTTAAGAAATTTTTGGATTTTTATGAAAAAGAAAATACTCTTGATGCAAAATTTTTCTGGAATGTGGCTTCATACAAATGGGATGAAAGGATTTCTTTGGAAGTTAGGAATTTCATCAAAAAAGAACTAAGCAGCTTAAGAGGGATGAATCTAAGCCTTGGGTCGGGATGTTATCCTTATGTAAAAAACTCTGTTCTTGTTGATTTTTCTGATGAGATGTTGAAAAAGGCAGAAGGGTGCAAAAAACTAAAACTTGACCTAAATAAAGGAAAACTGCCTTTTTCTGAAAACAGCTTTGATTCTGTTACAATGGTTTTTGTTGTTGATTATCTTAAGAATTTGGACAAACTGTTAATAGAGGTTAGAAGGGTTTTGAAAGACAAAGGAAATCTAGTCATAGTAAATACAAAAAAACCTGTTGATGATTTTTACAGAAAACAGGAAATCAAGCATTATAATGGTGAAGATTTAAAAAGGATTTTAAAAGGATTTGATGCTGAAATACATGAGAAAAGAGTTAAAGGAATGGATCTAATATTTGTTAATTCTGTTATTAGAAAGCCTGAGAAGGCATAATTTAGGTATCTTAGGAGCTTGAATTTGAGCATTTTAGACATTCTGTTACTACTTATAGGTAGTGTAAAATCGAAAGATTTATAAAAGAGTAATATATATTGTTTAATAGTAAAGAAAAATGGCAAAATACAACATAAAACATATGGCTAAAGAAGTTGTACATGCTATATCTTATAAAGGCATGTCTGACAAAGAAGCTCCTATTAGGTTTAAAACTATGATAATAAATGAACCTAGTGAAATATACAGGGCGCATCTAAAAAAGATAGGTTTATTTCCAAAACAGAAGATGTATCAGGCTATGATATATATTTTTGGAAAAAGGAGCGGATTGAGCAGAGAACATATCGATGAAAATCTTGCAGGAGATATTTCAGGGGTGCTTGAAGAACAGCATAAGACTGAGGTTGTAGGAGAAGGAGAGATCAATCCTTGCTTTGAAACCGAAGCCAAAGAAACAATAGGCAAAATTTTACAAGATTAAAATATTTTTTTTCTTATTTAAAGAAATCTTTATAAAGGAACTCTTTCTAATTAACTTTACTTATTTGATGCGAGGGTAGCAAAGCCTGGAGGTTGTTAATAGCAGCCGGGCAATCAAATGCGCAGGACTTAAGTGATTTAAGTGTTGAGGCTTATGCCGATGATATTTGAGAAATCCTGTCCTTTAGTAGGTTCGTGGGTTCGAATCCCATCCCTCGCATTTTTTTATCTTAAGAAATAATATTCTGCATCTTCATTTTGTCCTATAACATCAAAACAAAACTCTTCATCATCTTTTCCAGGTTTATGGAATATAAATTCTTTATAATTTGTTTTTCCAAGGAATAGAGCAGAATGTCTTATTTCATCATTGTCTTTTCTGTAAATGACCAAACTTCCTGGTCTTTTTATCTCAACAGCGCCGATATCAATGATTAGATTCATCACATTAGGAGAAACATACACAGGTCTTTCCTGCTCAGCATAACCTGTACAGAACAATGCTGTTCCACAGCAGTTTATGTATCTTTCTTTTCCTTCATGATCATATTTTTCAGTGGCAAATTCAGGATGGCTGATTAGATATCTTATATTTTTTCTAAAAGGATTATCTTCTACCAAGTCTCTGATCATCTTTTCCAATTCAAAGGTTTTCATAAAAAAAGAAAATTAAATGGGCTTTATAAAACTAATATTTTCAGAAAAACTTAATATGGATGAAATAAAGTATAATGTGTTTTACCAGCAGGCCCAGAGTCATGAAAGAAAACCATTTGAAAAATCTATATCTGAATATTCCGCAGACCAGGTTGAAGAACTGAAATGGAAAAGGCAGGATATGTATAAGAAAGACAGCAAAGATTCCATATTTTTCAAGCCGTTTTCTTATCTTTTCTTTTGTTCTTTTTTTTAGAAAAGGTCTGAATACAAAACCAAAGAATCTTCCAAGAAAATAGTTGATGATCTGTCCTGCTATGATTCCCAGAAGCACAGAAGGAAGCAGGATACTGAAAGAGATATCCTTTAACATGTTTAGGAACAATATTTCTAAAGGTACAGGAAGGAAAAACAAGGAAGATCCTGAAAAAAGATAAAAAATTCCAATCTCGGTTTTTGCTGTTATCTCTGCAAACATATGAGAGAATATTAATGTTATATAAGGGAGGCTTTTTAGCCAGTTAAGAAGAGAAAAGCCATAGAAGATATATAAAAGCTGGACCAATATCCAAAAAGCAAAACCTGCAAAGAGGAAAGCAAGCAAGGCAACAGTCTTGTTCTTAAGAGAAATTTTGAATTCTTT
>WJKL01000027.1 GCA_014729145.1 Candidatus Woesearchaeota archaeon | reverse complement strand
CCACCAAGCTCCAAAAGCCAAACTTAAGATAAATGCTATAAGAAAACTTGGCACAAATGGGATGCCGTACTTGACCTTTACTTTCTTTATTTTTCCTTTTTTCTTAAGTTTAATCAATTTTTTTATCTTTGCTTTTTCTATACCAAGGTCTTTTGGGCCTGTGATCACTTTTCCGTTTACTTTTACTTTTTTTGCAATCCAGTCTCCTTCTGTCAGTTTTTCCGGAGAGATCCATTTATACATTGAGGAAAGCTCAACTGCTTTTACAAACACAACAAGATAATAACTAAGATAAAATAATAATGCTACAATTATCAATGTGGTCAGAACAAAAGGATCGATTATTTTGTCTTTGAAAAGAAAGATGAATAATATACATATTATTATAATTGTGATCAATTTTATCTTTCTGAATCTCTGCATCTTTTTGCTGTGCATAAGCTTGCTGAATTTCTTTAGAAATTTTTTTCTGTGTATAACTGCAAGTACTGTGCTGTATATCAGCCCATAGACTGCTCCAACCAAAAGAACATTAAAGAGGAACACAATCAAAAGAGGAATTGGCTGCAATACAGGCTTTATTCCAATCAACGCACCAATGCCCATTAGAAGTTTTGAATCTCCTCCGCCCCACTGCGCTGTATAGAACATTATATATCCAAGTATGACAAAAAAGAAAAGGCCTATAATTCCATATAATAGATAGGACCAGTCAAAAGTGAGTGAAGAATATATCAATCTTATACCGATACCTGCAAAGATAAGGCTGAAATTAAGCCAGTCAGGAACCTCTCTTGTCTTTATATCAGTTATTGTTGCTATTATCAAAGCGGTCAAAGCAATGCTCAGCAGGAGTATATCTGTTATCATTCTAGGTTTGGAATAAAAAGAATATTTATATTTCTTTTGATTAAATTCAGTATATAGCGGCTAAGTCAACTCTGTTGAGTTGTGCAAGGTCAAGCCCTACTGCGATTTTGCTCGCTAAAAAAATGCTCACAAAATCTTCGTCTGACCATGCCATCAATGCTATGCATTGAATGACATTGATGGCACAGACGGTCTCGACTTGCACAACAAAGTTGACAATGCTGTATATAGCAAAAATATTTAAATTACAATCTAATATTATAGATAGGGGAAGGATATGCTGGAAAGATTCAAGCTGATGCTTAAGCTGCAGGAAAAAGAAGGAAAGAAAAGGGATGTAGTCAGACATCTGGCTTTGACTATGCATGGAATGGAGCTGTGGAGCAGGAAAAAGAAAAAGCCAGTAAAAGAAGCATACAAAAAAAGTTTTGATATCTTAAAGGAAGCAATAAAGCTTCAGATAAAGAAAAACATACCTATCTTAACAATATATGTGCTTCCTGAACAACTTAAAAAAGAAGAAGAGCTTCCTGTTTTTCTTGATGAGCTTATCTCTTTTTTAGATTCTATAAGGAAATCAAGTGTTGTTCATGAAAACAAAATAAAGATATCTGCGCTTGGAAAGTGGTATAATATTTCAGGACGAGCAGTCGATGTAATAAAGAATGCTCTGGAAGACACAAAAGACTATGACAAATTTTTTGTAAATCTCTGCATAAATTACAACGGAAATGAAGAAATTGCAGATGCATGCAGGATAATCGGAAGACAGGTCAAGGCTGGAAAGTTGGATATAGATGCGATAAACAAAGACATTATCAAAGAAAATATATATAGCTCGTATTTTCTTCCGCCTGATCTTGTGATAAAGAACGGAAAGATTATCCAGACAACAGGTTTTTTGCTATGGGATACACCATACAGCATAATCTATTTCACTAAAAAATATTTTCCTGAGTTTTCCAAGTCTGATTTTTCAAAAGCAATAGAATTCTACAGCGAAAACAGGCAGAAGCAATAGTTACTCTCTGCTGACAACAGAAAACCATAATATTTATAAATGAGCCCTCAATTCAGGAGATAAACCTGAGCACACGTGTTCAGGAAACCAATGAATGATGATGGCTGAATTGTGCTATATGGGCTATCGGCACAGTAAAGCTTGAGTGAGGTATTATTTTTTCTTTATTTTTTTTACCTCATCTAAATGGAGGTTATATAAAATGGCTGAAGTATCAAAAGAAATTGTAGACAAAGTATTAGAGGCTTTTGAGGTTGCCAGAGCAACAGGCAAGATCAAGAAAGGGACCAATGAAGTTACAAAAGCACTTGAGAGAGGAAGCGCAAAACTTGTAGCAGTAGCTAAAGACGCGAGTCCTCCTGAAATAGTTATGCATATCCCTATGCTTGCAGAAGAAAAAGGGGTTGTCTGTGTTGAGATTCCAAAGAAAGAAGAGCTTGGAGCATCAGCAGGTATAGCTGTTCCTACAGCAAGCGCAGCAATAGTCAAGGAAGGAGAATCAAAATCACTATTGAAAGAGATAGAAGAAAAGGTTGGAAAGCCTAAAAAGGAAGAAAAATCTGAAGAGAAAAAAGAAGAAGCTAAAAAAGAAAAAGAAAGCAAGGAAAAATAACTGAAAAATGCCATCCAAAAAACCTATAAAAAAAGGAAAGAAATCTTCTGGAAAAGACAAAGGAGGAGTGCATTTTAGTAGCGCTGTTTCTGCAAAAGTTGAAGAGATAATAGACAGGACAGGCTCAAGAGGAGAAGCAGTTCAAGTACGGTGTAAGGTTCTTGAAGGAAGAGATTCTGACAAGATACTAAGAAGGAATGTAAAAGGTCCAGTAAAGATAGGTGATATCCTTATGCTTAGAGAAACAGAGATAGAAGCAAAGTCTCTTAGGAAAAAAGGAGGCGGAAGAGGAGGAGGATCTTAAATGGCCAAATGCAGTTTTTGCGGAGATAATATTGAGAAAGGAACCGGCAAGATGTATATCAAGAAAGACGGAAAGATATTACATTTTTGTTCAGGTAAGTGCGAAAAAAACATGTTAAAATTAAGAAAAAAACCCACAAATGTAAAGTGGATAATAAAGAAAAAAGGAGAATAAGATGGCTGAAGATAAAAAAGTACAGCAAACACTGGTTCTCATAAAACCTGACGGGTTGGTGAAATCTTTGACTGGAGATATACTTTCTGCTCTTTCAAATCCTACAAGAAAAATAATGGGCGCCAAGATCATAAGAGTGACAAGAGAACTGGCAGAAGAACATTACCAGCATCTTAAGGATGAAGATTTTTTTGATGAACTCATAAAATATATACTGGGAGAATATCATACTAAAAGGGTTTTAGCTTTGGTCTATGAAGGAGGGAATGCAATAAAAGAGATAAGGAAGATTGCAGGAGCGACCCATCCTGAAGAAGCCCATCCTGAAACAATAAGAGGAAAATACGGCAGAATACATTCTAAAACAAATGTTTTTGAGAATGTTGTTCATGCTTCTGCTGACGAAAAAGATGCAGAAAGGGAAATAAAGCTGTGGTTCAGACCTGATGAACTGGTCCATACAATCTTTCCTACAGAATT
>WJKL01000026.1 GCA_014729145.1 Candidatus Woesearchaeota archaeon | reverse complement strand
TGTTAAGTATATCTTTTCTTTTATATCAAAATCCTTAAAAAATAAAGTTGAGACTGTTATAAATCTGATAAAAAGATATGCCAGAAACAATACTGATGCAGGTATAATAAAATCTAGGCTCCAGGATATCTTTATCATAGATCCTATCAAGATAAAAACAATTATCTCCAATAATTCAGAAAAAACCTCTGTAAAATTCTGCAGTTTTCTTTTGTGTTTGATGTGGTAAAGATTTCCAAACACCAAACCTGCAGTAGTGACTGCAAGAACTCCGTTTCCCCCCAGAGCTTCTGACAAGGCATATGTAAGCAAAGCAGCAGTTATCACTGCCAATGGTGAAAGAGTTGCGCTATAATATTTTTTCATAAATCTAAAGAATATGAATGCAACAAGAAATCCTGTCCCTATTCCGGCTACAAACTGCTGAGCAAAAGGAAGTGCCTGGCTGGACAATATGCTAAAGGCAGTTGTTTGTGCTGCCTCCTGCATTATATCTATAAGCAGAAAAGGGATCAAAACGATCAAAGGTGTATTTAACACTGCTTCAACCTTTAACAATTCAAATAATTTTGTTTTTGCGCCTGAAAGTATCATTAAAGTAGCAGAAGGGTCTGTTCCAGAAACAACAGCAGCAAAGGCCACTGCAAGAAATACTGAAGAAACATCAAAAAGATAGTTTGTCAGGAATGAAAGCACCAAGGTATTCAATATAAGGAATATACTGGCAAGCTTAAATGCTGATGTTGTTGATGAATCAAATTTCTTGAATCTGAATTTTGAGCTTGAGTCAAAGACTATCATAGACAGGGTTATTATAGCTATAGATGTCAAAAAGATAGGGGAAAACTGTATAATCTGCTTTCCGTCATATCTTAGATATCCAAATACCATACCTATACCTATCAATAATATAAGGTTTGGAATCTTCAGTTTTCTTGAGATGATAGAAGAAATGAGCCCTAAAAGAAGGAGTATTCCAAAATAAATGATATATATTAATGTTGGCTCCAAAGTATCACCTCTTTTTTGATGATTAGCTGCAGAGTTTATTAAGTTTTTGATTTAAGCAAATTTCCAAATCCAGGAATCTATTATTTTTTTTATCAAATTAAAACACAACTTTAATAAATCAATCTTTATTTTGTTCAGATATGAAGAAGTTATTGAAAGGTGTTCTTAAGGATATAAAGCCGACAAAGGAAGAAGAAAAGAAAATAAAAAAAAAGATAAGGGAATTTCTTAGCAGATTAAACAAAGGATTAAAGGACGGGAAAGCTGTTTTAGGGGGCTCAGGAGCAAAAGGGACATGGCTGAGCAAACAGCATGATGCTGATGTTTTTGTGCAGTATAATTACAAGAAATATAAAGATAAATCAGACAAATTGTCTGATATTCTTGAAAAGGACCTGAAGAAGATTTTCTCAGGAGTCAAAAGACTGCATGGAAGCAGAGATTATTTTCAGATTAGAAAAGAAGATTTTACATTTGAAGTTGTTCCTATACTGAAGATAACAAAAGCAAAGGATGCAGTAAATATAACTGATGCAAGTCCTCTGCATGCAAGGTGGGTCAACAAATCAAAACCTTTGGCTGATGAAATAAGGCTTACAAAGCAGTTCTGCAAAGCTATAGGGGTTTACGGAGCTGAAAGCTATATCAAAGGATTTTCTGGATATATGTGTGAGATTCTTACTATAAACTACGGCGGGTTTTTGAAGCTGGTAAAGAAAGCTGCAAAATGGAAGCCAAAAACCGTTATTGACTTTAAGGGTTATTACAAGAATAAAAGAGATGTTTTGTTTAACCTGAACAAATCAAAGACAGAAGGCCCCATGGTAATAGTCGATCCTGTGGACAAGAGCAGGAATGCTGCTGCTGCATTGGGCGAAGAGAAATATCTTAAGTTTATCTGTATATGTAAAGAATTTTTGAAAAATCCATCAAAGGAGTTCTTTGAAATAAAAGAAATTAAAATTGATGATTTAAATAAAACAGCTGGAAAAGACAAATTAATAGTGTTGAATATAGAGAGTCTCAAAGGAAAAGAAGACGTGGTTGGGAGCAAGTTATTGAAGGCATTTGAGTTTATCGACAAAAAACTTGAAAAAAAAGGGTTTAAGGTTTATTCAAGCGGATGGAAATGGGATAAGAAGAAAGATGCAAAGTTCTGGTTTATTATAGATAAAAAGAAATTAAGCATGTATATTGAAAAAGAAGGTCCTCCAAAAGAGATGAAAAAGCATGTAAAAAAATTCAAGAAAAAATATAAAAGAACTTCTGTCAAAAATGGGAAATTGTATGCAAAGGTGAAAAGAAAATACAGAGAGCCTGAAAGGCTGGTAAAAGATTTGATCAAAAAAAGATATGTAAAAGAGAAAACAAAGAAAGTAAAACTTTTATAATATACTTCTATATCTGATATAATGATCAAAAAAATAGATTTAGAGATAAAAAATTCTATGTATGATGGTGTCCATGATCAGGCTGCACATTATATAGATGAGCTGGACCATATCAATACCCAACCATTGGACAAGAAAAGAGAATATAATCTTGCCAAACAAATAAGAGAATTAGAAAATGAAAAAAAGCTTGAGCACCCTGCAGGAAAAGAACTGGTTGAAAGAAATTTAAGGCTGGTAAAAAGTATTGTAAATGAATATTACAATAAAATTCCAAATTATGTAGAATATTCAGAAATTCTTCAGGAAGGGGTGTTTGGTTTGCTTGTGGCGGTTATCAATTATGATTGTGATTTCATAAAAGAAGAGCATAAAAAAAAGGGGAGAACAGAAGGATATAGATTCAGCACATATGCAACAAACTGGATAAAGAACCATATCATTGAATTTTACAAAGGAGAAAATAAAAATTCATTGAACAAAGAAGTTGCTGAAGACGTAGAACTAATCAAAATAATAGAGAATGAAGAAAGAAAAGATGTAGGTGGAAACATTGAAAATATTGAGATTAAACAAAACATCCATGGATCAATCAATAGGCTTTCCAGAAGAGAAAGAAAAATAATAAAATTAAGATATGGGATTGATAGTTCTTCTACATATACATTACAGGAGGTGGCTGACCAGATGGACATTACAAGAGAAAGAGTAAGACAGATTGAACATGCATCTTTGAGAAAATTAGGGAATATGAGCAAGATAGAGGAATTAAGAAAAACTTAATCATTGTTTTTCTTTTGATATTTTCTTTTTTGTCTTTTGGGTGATCTTTTTTTCTTCAACAGCCTGAACATATCTGCATTTTGGATAAGCGTCGCAGGCTATGAAAGAGCCATATACTGATTTTCTGACCTTGAGATTTCCCTTTCCGCATTTGGGGCATTTCTTCTTCAATTTTCCGGATTCAATGTCTTCCATCTCTTTGAGCTGCTCTTTTGTATAGTCTTCTAATTTTGAAGGGCATTTTGGATTGATGCAGACCTTTTGAGGCCTTTTTCTTTTCTTTATCACAAGTATCTTCGGATGTCCGCATGTTTCACAGATCTCTTTTGCAGGCTTACACAGTGCATTTGATGGAAGGGAAAAAGTAGTCTTGCATTTTGGATAACGGTTGCATGCTACAAACGGTCCGAATTTCCCTTTTCTTATCTGAAGCTGCCCTTTTTTGCATTTTGGGCACGGACCTAATGTGGTCAATTCATCTCTAGTGGCAAGATGTGATTCAGCAAGCTCTTTTCCTATCTCTTTTTCCTGTTTTTGGAACTTGTTCATTATTTTTCTGAGGATTGATTTAGCTTCATCTATAACTTCTGGTTCTTTCTTTTTTCCTTTTCTGATATTCTCCATGTCTGCTTCAAAATGGCTTGTCAATGCCTGGTCGATGATCTGAGGGTTGTGCTTTTCCAATGTGTTTATTGTCCTTATCCCCAGCTCTGTTGCTTCGATGCGTTTTCCTTTGATATAGTCTCTTTGGAACAAGGTATCTATAATGGAGGCTCTGGTCGCTTTTGTACCTAGGTCTCTTTTTTCAAGCTCCTTTATTATAGAGGATTCTGTATATCTTTTTGGAGGCTGGGTTTCTTTATCAAGAAGGTTTATCTTTTTAATATTGACTGCATCTCCATTTACAACCTGGGGAAGCTCTTCTTCTTTTGCCGGAGTAAATCTTCCATAAAGCTTGTGCCAGCCTGGTTTTACAGTTGTTGTGCCTTTTGTAAGGAAAATTTCTTTGTTGCAGTCTATTTTTATATGCATGGTCTCTCTGACAGCATGCGGACCAAATGTAGCAAGGAATCTTCTTGCTATAAGTTCATATATATTCATAGCATTTTTGTCCTTTAATCTAGGAATCGTGCCGGTTGGATAGATAGCAGGATGTGCAGGATCTGATTTTTTCCCTTCATTTGGTTTTAGGTTTGATATGCTGCTGAGAATCTTTACCTCTTCTGGAAATTTCTTTTGGAGGGCTTTTATTATCTTTTTATATCCTATCTTTTTAGGCAGTTTTTGAGATGATGTTCTTGGATATGATATATATCCTGCAGTATACAAGTCTTGAGCTATCGCCAGTGTATTTTTTGGAGATATATTAAGTGTCCTGTGGGATTCTGTCTGCAGAGAAGTCAAATCAAAAGGTTTTGGGGGGGCCTGCTTGAACTTTTTTCTTTTGACATCTGATATTGATGCTGTTTTTTCTTTTTTTACCCTGCTGAAAACCTTGTCTGCCTCTGGCTTTTTCCAAAACTTGTTTTTTTCATGCCATGCCTCTATTGGCTTTTTCTTTGTATTTCCCAAAAGCTGTATCTGCCAATAAGGTATTGGTTTGAATGCTTTTATCTCTTTTTCTTTATCTACAATAAGCTTAAGAGCAGGGCCCTGAACCCGTCCTGTAGACATCAGCTTGAACATGCCTGCTGTTTTGATAGCTTTTGTCAAAGCTCTTGAAGTGTTTATCCCGTAAAACCAATCCAATTTGTGTCTTGTCTCTCCTGCGTAGGCCTGGCCCCAGTCTAAAGAAGACTGTTTGTTTTCATATGCTTCTACAAGATCATCTTTTGTCAAAGTAGAGAACTTCATCCTGTTCGCATCTTTTCTTTTGCAGGCATATCTGACTATATTCCACCCAATTACCTCTCCCTCTACATCATAGTCTGTAGCGACTGTGACTTCATCTGCTTTTTTTGCTAATTTTTTGATTGCATTAAGATATGTTTTGGTAAATTTAGAGCTCTTCTTTATGTCAGCTGAAGGCTTCCATTCGATGTCGAAAACAGGGTATATCCAGCCTTTTTTCTCTTTTTCAGATAACCCATAAAGATGTCCTACCGCGCATACAACTCTGATGTCTTTTCCATCATGTTTTAATGCATAATAAGAAACTTTTTTTGTGTATTTCTC
>WJKL01000025.1 GCA_014729145.1 Candidatus Woesearchaeota archaeon | reverse complement strand
TCTTATCTCTTCATTTTTTGAGTATTTGCCTTTTAACTGGTCAGGGGTCCCTATCTTTACCAATGAATGATTATGTAAGATTCCTATCCTGCCGCAGATCGGTTCTAGTTCATCCAGCAGATGAGATGCTACTATCACAGTGGTTCCTGATCGATTTATCTTTTCTACCAATTCCCATGTTTCCTCTCTTAGAACTGGATCGAGATTTGCGGTTGGTTCATCAAGTATAAGCACATCAGGGTCATGTATAAGGGCACAGGCTATTCCAAGGCGTTTTTCCATGCCTCCTGAAAGGGTTTGAGCGAGAAGATCTTTTTCAGACTTTAGTCCTATCATCTTAAGCAGTCTTTTGATATTCTTTTTTCTGGTCTTGCTTTTTAGATTGTAAAGAGAGCCAAAATGATCCAAATTCTCCTCTATTGTTAATTTAGGATAAAAAGAGGGCATCTGGGTTGCAAAGCCAAACATCTTCCTTTTTTCCAATGGGTCTTCAGAAATAGGCTCATGTTTTTTTGTTTTTTTATTGTAATAATAAATATCTCCTTTTTCAGGATCTAAAAACCCTATCAAAGTATTTAACAGGGTTGTTTTTCCAGAACCAGACATTCCAATGATGCCGAATATTTCTCCTTTTTTGATCTCAAGGCTGATATTTTTCAGTACTTTTTTATCTTTGAAACCCCTTGTCATATTCTTGAATTTTATAAGTGGAGGCATATGATATAATATTATCATAAGCTATTTAAACTTTTTGCTTAGCAAAAAAAGATTCCACTGGCTGGTATATTTAAGAACTGAGAAATATTTATATAGATTTAATATATCATAAATAAACATGATCAAAGAATTTAAAGTAAAAACAAACAAAAAAAATGAACTTAGAGATATAAGCAAGGAAATAATATCGGCTGTTGAAGAAAGCGGAGTCGATAGCGGGTGTTGTGCTGTATATTGTCCACATACTACTGCAGGAATAACGATCAACGAAGGAGCTGATCCTGCAGTGAAAGAAGATGTGATAAATTATCTTAATAAATTGATTCCAGAAAGCAGGGAATATAAGCATAGTGAAGGCAATTCTGATGCTCATATAAAATCCTCAGTTGTTGGAGCTTCTGAAATTATCATAATCAAGGACAAAAAGCTTGTTTTAGGGACATGGCAGAAGATATTTTTTGCTGAGTTTGACGGTCCAAGAGAAAGAAAAATTATAATAAAGGTCATCAAAAATGAGATGTGATCTATGCGGAGCAGAAGAAAACCTGTACAAGACAATAATAGAGGGTGCAGAATTGAATGTCTGCAGAAATTGCAGCAAACACGGAAAAGTACTAAGAGAAGTAAGAAAATCTGAGCCTGTTAAAGAAAAAAAGATATCAGAGAAAAAAGAAGAGGAAGAAAATATAATGCAGATGGTTTCTTCTGATTTTTCTGAAAAGATAAGAAAGAAAAGAGAAATTATGGGCATGGAACAAGAAGAATTTGCAAAAAGTATTTCTGAAAAAGAATCTGTTGTTCATAAGTTGGAAACAGGAGAATTAAAACCTTCAATAAAATTGGCAGAAAAGCTGGAAAAGAAATTAGGAATTAAGCTTATTGAAGAATATAAGGAAGAGCATAAATTTAAAGAGAAAAAAGAAACTGGAAAGATGACGATAGGAGACATGATCAAACTAAAGAAAAAATAGATCATAAGAATTAAACAATTATTGGGTTTATATCATCAAAGGTGGTCTGATCAGGGAATTCTTTTAAGAGTTTATATCCATATGGATAGGAAGCTGAATGGAATAATATAGCTTTGTGTTCTTTTGAGGCTTCAAGCCATTCTTTTACATTAAGATAATCATCTGAATTAAATATCCTTACTGCTATAATATCAGCATAGTTAGATTCTGCTGTTTTGATTATCTTGTTCATTTGATTAAAATCTGTAATCTGAACATAGATGGTGTTGATATCTATAATCTGCTTTAACTTCTTGAAATATCTTGCAGGAGTGTCATAATATTGCAGGCCATAAATCTGGTTTTTGGGGTTTAAAAACATGACAACAGCCTTATCATATTTATTTATGGTTATGGGCTGTCCTCCCATCCTGTAGCTGAACGGCTGTTGAATTAAGGGAGGGGAGCCAAGAATATTTTTTCCCTGCAACAAAAGGTCAGGAAGGAACCTGTCTGTCAAACAAATCACTTTAATGCCTTTGTCTGAAAGATAACTGGCTGCTTTTATCTTTGCAGGATAGTCACAGCACCCTATCACTGCTGTTGCTTTGGATTCTACTGCCTGTTTGACGATAGAAGAGATTCCATGGGTATCTATGATTAAGGCTATATTTGGCCTTAAGAATCTTGTAGTGGGGTAGTCAATCTTATCTTTGAGTATCTCAAAACGGAAAATACCGTTTTCATCAGGAGCATACCACTTATCTTTGATTTTAATTGCGATGGTTCCTGAAGCTGTCTTGTGAGTTATGTTCTGTTTTTTGAGCTCTTTGATTCTTGCGCCTTCATGCCAGCCTATCTCTGGAAACAGTTCAGTAGATTTGAGAAGGAATTTTTCTGAAAAGACATTCAAAAGGCCGGATGAATATGGGGCCTGGATCTGGGCAGAAAGCCAATCTCTGGAAACCCTGTCTGTCTGGGATATCAAAGTATCTTTTTTATCCAAGATTATACTTGATTTTCCAATAATCAATTTATTCCATTTTCTTTTTTTGAGTGGTGAGAGAGAAAGATTTGAAATATCATATATGAACAGGGGTTTTTTGTTCTCTGCTAATTTTTTATCGAGTTCTGCTCTGAAAGAATTATTCATTTTTTCCCATATTTCTGATGCTTTTTGGTAGTATTCTTTTGAATATTTATTACAGTTTAATGAAGCTATAGTTTCGTAGGCAAGAGCCTGTGTTTTTAGATTTGAAGAAGAATTCTTAAAATAAGGAATTGAAGAACATATCAGGGTTTGATTTTTTGTGAGTCTTCCTTTGATCAGCAGTGCGTCTCCTTTGGCAAAATCAGATACATTGCTCTTTATCAGTTTATCCAGATTATAGATATATTGAGTTTTATTTATCTCAGTAAGTTCGAATATTTTATTGAAATCCCTGTCTTGGATTTCAGGATCTGTCTGAGAATATCTTACTAGGGAAATTACTGTGAATAAGGAGATGAATGCTGCTAATGAGATTATCAAGGCATATTTTAAAAATTTCTTGAATTTTTTTTTCTTTTTTCTTGTCTTCAATATAGAGAATGAAAGAGCAGCAAATAATGCTCCAGAAGTGTTGCAGATTAGATCCCAGCTTAGATTATTCCACTCTCCGAAATCGCCTGTTCCGTAAAAAAGGATTCCCTCTCCGTGACCCAGAAAAGAATAGCCAGCAAATTCCACAATCTCTATCATCGATGCTGCCCCTGCTGCTATAAGGATTGAAAGAAAAGATATTTTCCATTTACTGGGGTTTTTCTTT
>WJKL01000024.1 GCA_014729145.1 Candidatus Woesearchaeota archaeon | reverse complement strand
TTCACTTATGCAGGATCCTGGACAGGTCTTGGTGTCTCAGTAGGTCTGTTTTCAGCAGCCCTTGGCTGGGCTTTGCAAAAACCGATTACAGGGATAGCAGGATGGATTATGGTTGTCCTTAAAAGACCTTTTGAGATAGGTGACAGGATTATAATCGGAAATGTAAGAGGAGATGTTGAAGATATCTCTCTTACTCATATCTATGTTAAGGAGATAGGAGGGATAATAGGCGGAGAAGAAAATTCAGGAAGGGTTGTGATGATCCCAAATTCCAAGCTTTTTGAGCAGGACATTACAAACTATACACAGGAAGATGAATATATCCTTGATCAGGTTTCAACAATCATAACCTATGAAAGCAATATAGACAAGGCTATGAAGATAGCTGTAGAATCTGCAAAAAAACACACCAAAGAAGTCATAAAAAAGACAAAAAAACAGCCTTATGCTCTGACATATTTTGACAGCAACGGAATAAATCTGAGAGTAAGATATTTCTCACCGACCAAAAAACTTCAAAGGATTTCAAGCGCAGTGACCAAGGAAATCTATGATATGGTATCCAAAGAAAAAGATTTAAGATTTGCTTATCCTCATAATGAAGTAATCCTGAACAAAAAGAAATAATTATTTCAATACTTTTCCTGTTTCTAAATACCATAAATAAAGATCCAGCTCATCTAAATTTAATTTTACTTTTTCAGCAACATCTTTTAATTTTTTCTCTATCCTGAAATAACTTTTTTTGTTTAGTTTTTGGGGCCTTTTTATAACCCTGTATTTTGCAAGAACATCTATGATATGAAAGTCAATTATTGCATAGTTTGAATATCCTATATTCCTCAGAAAATGAGATGCTTCTTTATATCCTATTCCCTTAACATTTTTTACAAGCCATTCCCTTCTTTTATGCTCGTCTTTGAAATGTTTCAAAACATCTTTTAATGTATCTTTGTACCTTCTTGATTCATAGATATATCCTGCTCTTTTTGTATGGAATCTTGCTCCGCATTCCTTTAGCTTGTTCTTTAATTTGGCCCTGCTCAGGTTCAAAAATCCGTCTCCTACATTGCAGTGCACATCGATGCATCTTTCTGCATTTGAATTAGCAGTCAGGATGCAGAAGCAAAGCTCTTTGAAGATATCCTGGCTTTTCTTCCTCCTTAAGCTTTTGAACTCTTTTATACGAGAATTTATCTTTTTTTGGACAGAGCTTTCTTTTACTTTGTCAATCTCTTTCAGTAACCCCCTCATAATTTCCAGAAAATATTCCTTCTTTATAAAGATTGTTCTATATCATAATAACCTTTTTATAGGCCCTTTTTTTAAAATTTTAAAAATGTTGCAGTATGCGATATATACAAAAAATAACGGAAAAGTAGAAACTCAATTGGCCCGCTTGGACTGGCTGTATGATAACCGCTCAAAGATTAATAAGAGGTATGATGTTATCAAGATCGAGAAAGTCAACTCAATAGAAAATCATATGAAGAATATCCTTAAAAAGATCAAACACGCAGAAAAATTCGATCCGCTTCCAAAAAAGACAGTTGCAGTGACTTTAGATATTATTCTTCAGGATTATGTTGCTTGATTTTTTTATTAAGATTTTAAAATCCAGACAGGCCGTCAAACTTAACACCCATCATCTTTCTACAATGTATTTTTCTCATAGATAAAAATACTATCTTACTATAATCCATATAATATATAAGATCATTATAAAAACATATTTATACAACTTATCTCTTTTTTCTTACAGGTGGTTAGATGAATATTATAGCAGACTTACATTTACATTCAAAATATTCTAGAGCTACATCTAATAAATTAAATATTCCTAATCTTGAAAAATGGGCAAAGATTAAAGGAGTTGATTTGATGGGAACAGGAGATTTTACTCATCCAGAATGGATAAAAGAGATCAAAGCAAATTTAACAGATGATGGAACAGGGATTTTGAAGACTAAAACAGGAATGAAATTTGTGATGCAGACAGAGGTTTCTCTGATATATACTGATATGGGCAAAGGAAGAAGGGTCCATAATGTCATTCTTGCTCCTTCAATCGAGGTTGCTGATCAAGTTACTGAATATTTCAAATCAAAAGGAAGGGTTGATTATGACGGAAGGCCTATATTTAAGATTCCCTGTGTAGATTTAGCTGAGTCTTTGATGGAGATTTCAGAAAAGATAGAGATAATTCCTGCGCATATTTGGACACCCTATTTTGGTCTTCTTGGAGCTAAGTCTCATTATACTTCTGTTGAAGATGCTTTCAAAGATAAAGCAAAACATATTCATGCTTTAGAGACAGGGTTGAGTTCTGATCCTCCGATGAACTGGAGATTATCTTCTTTAGATAAGTTTTCTTTGATTTCCTGTTCAGATTCTCATAGTTTTTGGCCCTGGAGAATAGGAAGAGAAGCTACTTTATTTGATCTAAAAGAATTAACTTATGATAACTTGATTAAAGCATTAAGAACTAAGGAAGGATTAAGTGGAACGATTGAAGTTGACCCTGCTTATGGAAAGTATCATTGGGACGGCCATAGAAACTGTAATGTTTCTTTAAGTCCAAAAGAGACCATGAAGCTAAATGGAATCTGTCCTAAATGCGGAAAGCCAGTTACAATTGGTGTAGAGTA